>JBBQNG010000017.1:0-28759 GCA_038329645.1 Burkholderiales bacterium | reverse complement strand
CTACTACGACACGGCCCAGGTGGCGTCCACCGCCATCGGGCTGTTCGAGCGCGAGATCGTGCTCGAGCCGCCGGCGCCGGCGCCGGCGGGCGCATAGTGTGACTCGGAGCACAGACGCCCGACGCCCGGCGAGGAGAATGCCAGCGTGGCTGATCAAAACACACCCGGCACACCCGGGACGGAAGGCTACGACTCCCTCGTAGGGGAGTTCCTCGCTACCCTCGCGCGGGAACTGCGCAGCCCCCTCGCTCCGATGCGCTCGTCGCTCGAGATGATGAAGCTCAGCCAGCCCTCAGGGGCTGCCGTGCAGATCATGGAGCGCCAGCTCGGCAACTTGGTCAAGCTGGTCGACGACCTGACCCAGATGTCCTGCATCACCCGCGGCGGGGTGGAGCTGCGCAAGGAGACCGTCAAGCTCGACTCGGTCCTGCAACAGGCGCTGGACAACGCGTTCCCGCTCGCGCGTGCGGCCAAGCTGCGCGTCAGCGTCTCGACCCCGCAGGAGCCCATCGTGGTGGACGGCGACCCGGCGCGCCTCGCGCAGATGTTCGGGCACCTCATCGGCAATGCGGTCAAGTATTCCGACGGCGGCGGTTCGATCAACGTTGAGGCCAGGCGGGACGGGGCGGAGGCGGTGGTCACGATCAGCGACAGCGGCCTTGGCATCGGGCCCGAGCTGATGCCCCGCCTGTTCGACATCTTCGCCCGCGGCGAGCAGGAGGTAAGCCAGGGGTACGGCGGCCTCGGGATGGGCCTCGCGATGGTCAAGCGGCTGGCCGAAATGCACGGCGGCAGCGTCACCGCGCAGAGCGAAGGCGCCGGCAAAGGGAGCACCTTCACCGTGCGCTTGCCGGTCAAGGCGGCCTCCGCAGCGCCACCCCTCAACATCCTGGTGGTGGACGACAACCGCGACGCGGCCGAAAGCATAGGCATGCTGCTGGGCCACCTGGGCGCCGAGGTGCGCGTGGCCGAGGACGGCGCGCAGGCGCTGCACGCCTACGCGGTCTACCGGCCGCACATCGTGTTCCTCGACATCAGCATGCCCGGCATGGACGGCTACGAGCTGGCGCGGCGCATGCGCGAGATGCCGCCCGATCCGCACGTCACGCTGGTGGCACTCACCGGCTGGGGCCAGGACGACGACCGCCGGCGCGCGCTCAAGTCGGGGTTCGACCATCACCTGGTCAAGCCCGCGCGGCTCGCGGCGCTGCAGTCGGTACTCGATTCTATCCCCTCTCGCGCGTCGTGAATTCAGGACTTTTATTTTCTAAGATTGGCTCTGGGAGCCATTCTTTGGAGATTTTTTTGTCGGTACCGATACAAATCCGGCGTGGCGCCCAGCTCTTCAAAACCGGGACAGACCACGTTTTCCTAAACGTGGTCTGTCCCTGATTAGTGCTTGAGGGCGGCGCCGCCGTGCATGAGGCGCTGGCTGACCCGGGCGCGCGCCATCATCGGCACCCTGAGCTTGATGTCCGCCGAGCGGCGCCAGAACAGGCTGTGCATCGATTCCTCCGTGAGCTCGGAGGCCGCGAGGCGCCTGACGATGCCGCCTTCGAGCGCGCCGATGGGCACGCCGTCCGAGAACAGCACGCGGTTGCCGCCGATTGCGGGCACGCGCGCCTCGGGCGTGATTATGCCGACCAGGTTGAGCGGGTCGGCGGCCGAGATCGCCACCAGTTCGCCCGCCTTCTCCATCTTGCGCACCGCCCGCAGGCGCCCCACCGCCTCGGGCAGCGCGAACTGCTCGCCGCCGAAGCCCTTGACGAAGCGCCCGCCGCGGATCTCGCCGCGCGCTTCCAGCCGCCGGTAGACCCGCGCCAGGTCGCGCCAGGGCGGCAGGCGCGATTCGCGCAGCAGCAGCGAGCGGAACACCACGCCGTAGCGCTTGAGCAGGACGCGCGCAATGGCTTCAAGGCGTTCGGGATCGTCGGCGGCGCCGTCTTCCGGAACTCGCGGCCCTTCGAGCAACGCCCAGCGCCCCGCGGTATCGACCTCGTAGGCCGAAGTCTTCTTGCCGCGCGGACTCAGACTCTTCCTCTTGTCGGGCGGCGCAAGCAGCGCGCGCAACCCGATGAAGCTGTCGGCCGTGACGATCCCCGCGCCGGCCAGTTCGCCCAGCGCGCGCTCGACCTGGGTCGGCAGCAGCCCGGCTCCGGCCACCAGCTCGTGGAAGAACGACGCACCGCGCGTGCGCAGGACCTCGACGACCCTACGGGCTTCCGAGCCCAGTCCTTCCAGCCCGGCAGCCTCCGGCCGCCGCCAAAGGCCCGCATGCTCGCGCACCATGAGCGCCACGGGCGAGCTGCGCAGCGGCGCCTTGGCGTTGTCGGGCGGCGACATGCGCCCCCAGGCGACCCGTCCCGAAAGGCACAGCGCGTCGAGCTGCTCGGGACCATAGTCCGCCACCCGGCCTGCGAGCACATCGTGCTCCCAGGCGCCGGCCGCAAGCTCGAAACCGTCGAGCTGCTCGATGACGGCGGCGAGACCTTCCGAGCCTTGCATGCGGTCCTCCGTCGCCAGGTGCTGCCAGTGGAGCAGGAAGCGCAGGAACTCGGCCGCGGTGACCGCCTCGATCTCGGCGCGCAGGCGGTTGATCGTGTAGCGGTGAATGCGCGCAAGCAGGCGCCGGTCGCACCACTCGATGGGTGCCCCTGACCGATTCGCCTGCGGCGTAAAGCGGCCGCGCAGCGCCTTGCCTTCGACCTCGAGCGCGATGAAGGCCGCGTCGACCGGCACGGTGTCTTGCATATTGAAAAGGAACGCGAGATCGCCTGCGGTCACTGGCCCCCGCACATCGAGCTGGCCGCGCACTAGTTCGCGCATCGCGTCCCCGGGCGTCCATTGTTGGCGCAAACGCTGGGGGATCCGCGGCTCGACGGCCTGCGGGATCACGGCATTGAGCTCGTCGAACCGCTCGACCGCCACCCAGAACCCGCTGGCGTCGTGGGCCCTTCCTCCCGCGACCAGGGCATCCAGCAACGAGCGCCAGCCCGGCTGCGCCTCCTCGCCGCGGATGAATCCGGCCAGCAGCAGCGCGTCGTGCAGCTCGTCGGGGGAATTGGCCTCGGGCCACGCCTCCGCGCGCACGCGCTCGATCGCATCCAGGTCGAGGGCACCGAGATCGGCCGCCGTGCGCGCCTCGGTTGCACGCCGCGTGTGGACGGCGCGGGTCTTCCTCTCCTCGAGCGGCGCGTCGTCGAGGAAAGTGTAGACCTCGGAATTGAGGATCTCGTGGCACAGGACGGAGGGCTCCGGCGTGTCGCGGGCCACCAGCCGGATCTCGCCGGCGAAGATGCGCTTCAGGTACTCCACGAGGTGCGGCAGGTCCATGGCCTCCTCGAAGCAGTCGCGCATGGTCTGCTCGACCAGCGGGTGCTCGGGGACTTCGCGTGCGCCCTGGATATTGTCCTGGCAGGCGGCCGCGTCGGGGAACACCGCGGTGAGGATCTCCTCGGCGATCATGCGCTGGATCTGCGCGGGCAGCTTGGTGCCGTTGCGGGTGCGCGGCACCGCAAGCGCAAGCGTGGTGACCCAGCGCCAGCGCGTCTCGAAAATCGGCGAGGCGAGCACCGCCTGGCAGAGCGTTTCCTTCACCGTATTGGGATGCAGGTAGCGGAACACCTCTTCGAGCGGGAAGGAATGCGCCGGCCCGAGCGACAGGATCAGCCCGTCCTCGGTCGCCGCGGCCTGCAGCTCGAAGTTGAACGTGTGGCAGAACTTCTTCCTCAGCGCGAGGCCCCAGGCCTTGTTGATGCGGCTGCCCAGCGGCGCGTGCAGCACGAGCTGCATGCCACCGGATTCGTCGAAGAACCGCTCGAGCACCAGCGTGTCCGCGGTGGGTATCACGCCCAGCGCACGCTTTCCCTCGGCGAGGTATTCGGCCGCCTGGACCGCCGCCGGATTGGACAGGCCGTAATCCTTTTCGAACCAAGCGATGGCAGCATCGAGCATCCCCGCGGCACGCGGCGCATCGGGTCCGGGCAGCACGGCATCGGCCTGCGCCCTCAATGTCGACACCGCAGCGCTGACCTCGTCGCTGCGTGCGGGCGCCTCGCCCAGCCAGAAGGGCATCGACGGCGGCTGGCCGTGCGCATCGGCCACGCGCACCACGCCTCCGTTGATGCGCAGGATGCGCCACGAGGTGTTGCCGAGCTGGAACACGTCGCCGGGCAGCGATTCGATGGCGAAGTCCTCGTTGAGCGTGCCGATGAACTGGCCTTCGGGCTCGAGCACCACGCGGTAGTCGAAGACTTCGGGAATTGCGCCGCCCGACATGATGGCGGTCATGCGCGAGGACGGGCGGGCGCGCAGCTTGCGGTTGACCGCGTCGTAGTGGATCAGCGCCGCGCGCTGGCCGCGCTTGCTGGCATACCCGATGGCCAGCATGCGCACCACTTCCTCGAACCTTTCGCGCTTGAGGTTGCGGTAGGGATAGGCCCGGATGCAGAGCCGGTAGAGCGCCTCCTCGTCCCATTCCTGCGCGCCGGTTTCGGCCACCACCTGCTGCGCCAGCACGTCCACCGGCTCCGGCGGGATGGTCACGTGGTCGAGTTCACCTTCTCGCGCTGCGCGCAGCATCGCCGCGCACTCGAGCAGGTCGTCGCGCGTGAGCGGGAACACGCGGCCCTTGGGCAGGCCTGAGACCGTGTGCCCGGAGCGCCCGACGCGCTGGAGCAGCGTGGCGATGCGGTGCGGCGAGGAGATCTGGCAGACGAGATCGACGTGGCCGATGTCGATGCCCAGCTCAAGCGACGCGGTGGCCACAAGGACCTTGAGCCGGCCGTCGCGGAGTTTGGCCTCCGCCATGAGCCTTGCTTCTTTGGCCAGGCTGCCGTGGTGCGCGGCGACGTTGTCCGCGCCGATGCGGTCGGAGAGCTGGTGCGCCATGCGCTCGGCCAGCCGCCGCGTGTTGACGAAGATCAGCGTGGTGCGGTGGGACTCGATCAGGCCGACCAGCTTTTCGTAGATCTCCTGCCAGACCTCGTGCGACATCACCGCTTCGAGCGGCGAGCCGGGCACTTCGATGGCGAGATCCATCCTGCGCTTGTGGCCGCGGTTGACGATTGCGCAAGCGCCGTTGTCCGTCCCGGCAAGGAAGCGCGCAACCTCCTCGATCGGCTTCTGCGTTGCCGAAAGGCCTATCCTCTGCAGGCGGCGGCCGCAAACATGGTCGAGGCGCTCGAGCGACAGTGCCACGTGCGCGCCGCGGCGTGTGGGCAATACGGCATGGATTTCGTCTACGATCACGGTGGTCGCCGTGGCGAGCATCGCGCGAGACTTCTCGGCCGTGAGCAGAAGGTAAAGCGACTCGGGGGTCGTCACCATGATGTGCGGCGGCCTGCGCAGCATCGCGGCGCGCTCGGACTGCGGCGTATCACTGCTGCGTACCGCGGCGGTGATGCGCACTGGAGGCAGCCCGGCTTCCTCCGCCATGAGGGCGATCTCGCGGCGCGGCTCGGCGAGGTTCTTGTGGATGTCGGCCGAGAGTGCCTTGAGCGGCGAAACGTAGATGATGCGCACTTCATCGGCAAGCTCTCCCTCGAGGCCTGCGCGAAAAAGCTGGTCGATCGCGGTCAGGAAAGCCGCGAGCGTCTTGCCGGAGCCGGTCGGGGCGGCGATCAGGGCATGCCCGCCGGCGCGGATCGCCTTCCACCCCTCGACCTGCGCCTCGGTGGGCGGCATGACGCCCGCAGGCCCGCTGAATCGCGTGGCCCACCAGCGCTGTATAACCGGGTGGAAGTCGGACGGGAGCATGACCTTGGGCGTCATTTTACCCCGTGGAAACGAGTGTCCCCCGCAGTTGGCGCGGAACCCCGGTTCCTCAAACCGCGAGGTTCAAGGTGGTCGCTTCCCGGCCGCATCAGGCCCATCCGCCGGGCTTGGAGAGCGCACCCGGGAACGAGCACAACAGCGACGCAATGGTCCGCAACCTGGAGTTGGATCTCAGCTTTGAAACGCAGAGCCCGCGCTACGCAGGGGACGACTGCACTGTACTGAGCGGCCGCATGCAATGCTGTCAGAGAATTTCCAAATCGGCGTAAGATTTTCACCAGTTGACCACATCCTACGTCCACGGCTACAGCCAGACCGAAGCGACGCGCCTGCAGGACCAGGCGTCGTCGCTGGTCGAGCTGCTGAATTCCGATACGTCCTATCCCGCGGGAGCCAGCGTGCTCGAGGCGGGTTGCGGCGTCGGCGCGCAGACGCTGACGCTTGCACGCCACAGTCCCGGTGCTCGCTTCACTTCCATCGACATCTCCGAGGCCTCGCTGGCCCAGGCAGCGAAGGCGGTAGAGGACGCCGGCGCGACCAATGTAACGTTCCAGCAGGCCGACCTCTTCCGCCTTCCGTTCGGGCCGGCGTCCTTCGACCATGTGTTCGTGTGTTTAGTTCTTGAGCACCTGGCCGAGCCAGCCGCGGCCCTCGAAGTGCTCAAAGGCGTGCTCAATCCGGGCGGGACGATCACGGTGATCGAAGGCGACCATGGCTCGACCTACTTCCATCCGCGCAGCGAATTCGCACAGCGCGCGGTTCAATGCCTGGTCGACCTGCAGGCGGCGAAGGGCGGCGACGCATTGATCGGGCGCACCCTGTTCCCGCTCCTCTCCCGCGCGGGGTTCGCCGAGGTAAAGGTTTCCCCGCGCATGGTGTACGTCGACTCGAGCCGGCCGGGGCTGGTCGATGGATTCACCCGCAAGACCTTTACCGCGATGGTCGAAGGCATCCGCGTGCCCGCGATCGCCAGAGGCCTCATGAGCGCGGCCGATTTCGATCGCGGCATCGCCGATTTGTATCGCACCGCACAGAGCGACGGGGTGTTTTGCTACACCTTCTTCAAAGCCACCGGAAGGAGCCCTATCCCTGGGGCTTGAGCCGTTTTTCCACCAGCCGGCCGTAGAAGGCCACACCCAGCGGCAGCGCATCGTCGTTGAAATCGTATCCCGGGTTGTGCACCTCGCACCCTCCCTCCCCCGGGCCATTGCCGATGTTGAGGTAGCACCCCGGCACCCGCTCCAGCATGTAAGCGAAGTCTTCCGACCCCATGACGATCTCAGGATTGCGGTTGACGTTCTGCTCGCTCACCAGCTCGTCGCAGATTTTGGCGGCATACGCTGCTTCGTCCGCGTTGTTGACCGTCGGCGGGAAAAGCACGCGGAAATCGACTTCGGCCGTCGCGCCGTGCGCTTCGGCCGTGCCCTTGGCGATGCGCTTCATCGACGCTTCCAGCTTTGCCATCACCTCGTTCGTGAAGGCGCGCGCCGTGCCGCCAAGCTGGGCGGTCTGGGGGATCACGTTGTAGGCATCGCCCGCGTGGATTTTGGTTACCGAGACCACTGCAGTGTCGATGGGGCGCACGTTGCGCGACACGATGGTCTGCAGAGAAACGGCGATTTGCGCTGCGACGAGCGCCGAGTCGACGCCACTCTCCGGCCGTGCGCCGTGCGCACCTTTGCCTGTGATATGGATGTCGAAGAACGCGCCGCCGGCCATCATGGGACCGGTTTTCACGTTGAACTTGCCCACCGGCAGGCTCGGCCGGTTGTGCATCCCGAAGATCGCGTCGCAGGGGAATTTCTCGAACAGGCCGTCGTCCACCATGGCCTTGGCGCCGCCCAGGCCCTCCTCCGCCGGCTGGAAAATGAAGTGCACCGTGCCATCGAAATTGCGTGTCTCCGACAGGTATTTCGCGGCACCCAGCAGCATCGTGGTATGGCCGTCGTGGCCGCAGGCATGCATCACCCCCGCATTGGTCGAGCGGTGCCCGAAGGTGTTGGCCTCGAGGATCGGCAGCGCGTCCATGTCGGCGCGCAATCCGAGGGTGCGCGGGCTCGTGCCCACGCGCAGCGTACCCACCACGCCGGTCTTGCCCAGGCCGCGGTGCACCTCGATGCCGAAGGCCTTGAGCTTGGCCGCGACCAGGTCCGCGGTGCGCGTCTCCTGGAAGCCGAGCTCGGGATGCGCGTGGATGTCCCTCCGCCACGCGGTCATCTCCGCGTGCATGGATGAAATCTTGTGGGCGATACGGTCTGGGGCGTTCATCGGGACGGCTCCTGCACGCGGGAAAGCGCCTATAGTACCCGCCCGGTCCCCTCGTCGATCAAGTGCATGTTCGCAAGGTCGGCCACAAGCTTCATGGGGCGGCCGGCCTGGGCGCCCGCGTTGGGGTTGACCCGACCGCAGACTTCGGTCCCCTCGACCAGGAAGTGCACGAGCGTTTCCATGCCCATGGGCTCGGTCACCTCGAGGGTCACTTCGAAGGGGTGCTGCTCAGCCTCCCCGTGAGGGCGTTGCTCGATGATGTGCTCAGGGCGCAGGCCGAACAGGAGCCGCGCTGCGCCGGTGTGGGCCTTGTAGCGTGCCGTCCGGCCGGCCGGCACCGGGAAGGCGATCGCATCCGACAGCCTCACGCGCAGGCCGCCTCCGGTTTCATCCAGCTTGCACGGGATGAAATTCATCGCCGGCGATCCGATGAACCCCGCGACGAACCGCGTGGCCGGGAAATGGTACAGGTCGTTGGGCGTGCCGACCTGCTCGATGAGGCCGCCATTCATGACCACCACGCGGTCGGCAAGCGTCATCGCCTCCACCTGGTCGTGGGTGACGTAAATCGTGGTGGTGCGCACTTTCTGGTGGACCTTCTTGATCTCGGTGCGCATCTGGACGCGCAGCTTCGCGTCTAGGTTCGACAGCGGCTCGTCGAACAGGAAGACCTTGGGATCGCGCACAATGGCGCGCCCCATCGCGACGCGCTGCCGCTGGCCGCCGGAGAGCTGCTTGGGCTTTCTTTGCAGAAGCTCGGTGATGTCGAGGATGCGCGCGGCATTCTCGACCTTACGGGCGATCTCGTCCTTCGGCGCTTTCTTCAGGCGCAGGCCAAACGACATGTTCTCGTACACCGACATGTGCGGGTAGAGCGCGTAGTTCTGGAACACCATTGCGATGTCGCGGTCCTTGGGCGGCACATCGTTGACCACTTCGTCGCCGATCAGGATCTCGCCGCTCGAGATGTCCTCCAGCCCGGCGACCATGCGCAGGGTGGTGCTCTTGCCGCAGCCCGAGGGCCCGACCAGCACGACGAACTCCTTGTCGGCGATATCGAGGTCGATGCCGCGCACGGCCGGCGTGCCCTCGTAGTCCTTGAATATCTTGCGCAACAGGACCTGAGCCATCGTGCAGCTACCCCTTCGGGATTAACCCTTCGTTGCGCCGGCGGTGAGGCCGGCGATGTAGTAGTCCATCAGGAAGGCATAGATGATCAGCGGCGGCGCGGCGCCGAGCAGCGCGCCGGTCATGATCTGGCCCCAGGTGAACACGTCGCCCTTGATGAGCGTGGTGATGATGCCGACCGGCAGCACGAGCTGGTCGGCCGAGGTGGTGAAGGCAAGCGGGTAGAGGAATTGCGCCCACGACACGGTGAAGGCGAAGATGGTCGCCGCGATGATGCCGGGCAGCGCCACCGGGATGAAAATTCGCGTCAGGATCTGGAAATAGCTCGCCCCGTCGATGAGCGCCGCCTCGTCGAGCTCCTTGGGGATGCTCGCGAAGTAGCCGATCATGAGCCACGTGGCGAACGGCACGGTGAGCGTCGGGTACAGCAGGACGAGCACGTACCAGTGGTTGATGAGCTCGATGCCCGTCCATTCGGTGAACCACACGAAGATCTGGAAGAGCGGGATGAAAAGCAGCGTCTCGGGGATCAGGTAGGTCAGGAAGACGCCCGTGGCGAGCGTGGCCGAGCCCCAGAACTTCATGCGCGACAGCGCAAATGCCGCCGGGATGCTGATCGCCATGGTGATGGTTACCACGAGCACCGATACCATTGCCGAGTTGCGGAAGAACGTCAGGTAGGTTTCGGTGGTGAGCAGCTCGATGTAGTTGTCCAGCGTCGGCTGGTAGATCCACCACGGCGAGGCGGCCGAGGCGATCTCCTGGTTCGACTTGAGCGACGTCAGCAGCATGTAGAACGGCGGCGTGAGGAAGAACACCACGAAGATGCACAGGAAAAAGTACGACCAGACCATCGCGCGGCGGCGGTCGTCCTTCATGCTGCGGGATTTCCTCGCCATCAGTTCTCGACCCCGCGTTTAGTGACATCTCGCAGGATGAAGATGGCGAAGATCGCGAGGATCGGGAACATGAAGAGCGATACCGAGGCGCCCAGCGGCAGGTCGCTGCCTTCGATGCCGACCTTGAACGCCCAGGTGGCGAAAACGTGGGTCTGGTCCACGGGACCGCCCGCCGTCAGCACGCGCACGATGTCGAAGTTGGCGAAGGTGACGATCAGCGAGAACAGCACTGTGATCGCAATAATGTTGCGCATCATCGGGATCGTGATGTACCAGAGCTTCTGCCACCAGTTGGCGCCGTCGATCGACGCCGCCTCGTAGAGCTGCTCGGGCACCGATTTCAGCGCCGCCAGGTACATGATCATGAAGAAAGGCGCGCCGACCCACACGTTTACGAGGATCACCGCGAAGCGCGCCCAGTTGGGCTCGCCCAGCCACCCGATCGGCGAGAAGCCGCCTTCCACCAGCAGCCAGTTGAACGCGCTATAGGACGGGTCGAACAGCCACAGCCACGCGAGCGTGCTCATGGCGGGCGGGATCACCCAGGGGACCAGCAGCATGCCGCGCCACTTGCGCTGACCCTTGACCGGGACGTTGTGCACGAAATGCGCGACGCAAAAGCCGATCAGCGCCTTGAACAGCACCGCGCTCACGGCGAACACGACCGACTGCCTCACCACCATCCAGAACGTTTCGCGCTTGAACAGGAACGTGAAGTTGTCGAAGCCGACGAAGTGGTCCTGTCCCTTGTTGAGCGTCGCGAGATAAATCGAGTAGATCGCCGGGTAGAGCACCAGCAGCGCGATGACGAGGATGAGCGGAAGCGCCATCAGGAACGCGATGGTCGACTTCCGCCTCAGGAATTTCCTCACCCCTATAGTTCCCGATTCCCTACGTGCGCATGAAGCCTTCGAGCTCCGTCGATGCCCAGCCGATCACCTTGTCGGCCGAATCCCCCTGCACGAACTTGCCCACCATCTTGGTCATGATCGCCTGGGTATAGATCTGGTTGGCCATCTTGGGCGGCGCCGGGTAGGCCGCGATCTGCAGGACCTGGCCGGGTTTGGGCGGGTAGTGATACAGCGTGCCCTTGGGCGGCCCCTCCTCGGCCCAGGTCTTGAAGTCGTTGAGCTTGGCGAATGCCGGGACGTCGTAGCCCTGGCTCGCGGCAACCATCTTTTCCACGGCGCTGCGCTCGGAGATATGCATCATCAGGCTCTTTGCGGCCGCCTTGTTCTTGGAGAACTTCCAGATCCCCCAGAAATAAGGCAGGTAGGGCTGCACGCGCCCTTTCGGGCCGGCCGGTGCCGGGAAAGTCCAGCATTGCTCGGCGACCTTGGGCGCGTCGCGCTTGGCCACCGCCCAGGCGCTCGGCGGGTTCATGATCAGCGCGCCCTTGCCCGACACGAGCCACTTGTTGTTGCTCGAATCGTCCCACGCAAACACGTCCGAAGGCAGCGCGGCGACGAGCTTCTTCATGTATTCGAGGACCTGCTTCACCGCGTCCGATTTGACAGTGATATTGCCTTTGGCGTCGATGAGCGTCGCGCCAAAGGCCGCGAAGATCGTGCCGGCAGTGTCCACCGAGTCCGGGGTCTGACCGAAACCAATGCCGAACGGGACGCCCGCCTTGTTGCATTTGACCGCCGCGTCGAGGAAGGCGTCGTAGGTCCACTTGTCGGTCAGCGCCTTGTCGGGCGCGCCGCCGGCCGGGTACATCTTCTGCACATCGATGCCGGCGTGCTGCTTGAGCAGGTCGATGCGCCCGCAGGGCCCCTTGATCTGGCTGCCGGGCGTGGCAGGGATGGCGACCCACTTGCCGTCGACTTTGCCGAGGTATTCGATGAGCGGAGAAACCGACCCGTGCTTTGCTACGAGCGCCTTCATCACGTCATCAACGGGCTCGAGCTCCTTCGACTTGTCCGCCGGCCACCACGTCGGGAAAGCGAGCATGTCGTGGCCGGCCTTGGCCTGCGATTCGGAGGCGATCGTGAGGATGTTCTTCTGGCCTTGGGATGGGATGTAGTCGATCTTGATGTCGACCTTTTCCTTGGCGGCCCATTCCTTGCACATGCTGGTGAGCACGTCGTTGGCGCCGGGTACCCAGTGGTCCCAGAAGCCGACTTCAAGCTTGCCCGCGGCGTGCGAAGTGCGAATGTGGGGGAATGCCGCGACGACTGAGGCCGCGCCGGTCGATTTCAAAAAACGGCGGCGGGTGAATTTCTTTATGGTCATGATGCCTCCTCCAGGTCGGTAGTGGTGTCAGCGCTTTTTTTGATTTCGGCAATCCTAACCATGTCCGCGCCGAAACGTCGCACTTTCGATGCCGCAGTGCAGCGGCGATAAATCCTACCCGGAGGGCTCCGTGTCCGGCAGGGCCGCAGGAGCGGCGGCCGGCCTGGGCTTGGGCACCCACGACACACTGACCTCGCCCGTGACGATGAAGGTCTGGCACGCCATGCGGTAGTTCGCGGCAAAGTCCGCTTCGGTGAGGTGCTTTCTTTCCTTGTCCTTGATGGCGTCGGTGTTCCCGATGCCGGACTCGATCCTGCATTTGCACGTGCCGCACAGCCCGCCGCCGCACTTGAACGGGATGCCGCCTTTCTCGCGCAGCGAGATGCGCAGCAGGTTGCTGTTGTCGGGCGCGGTAGCCACCTTGCCGTCGTTGGTGATGAAGGTGACGGTGACCATCAGACTTTCACCAGCTCGACGCCGGCGTTGCCGGAACCCGCCAGCCGGCCGAGCTCGCGGCGCGCCTCATCGAGGCTGTCGAACCGGGGGAAGAACTTGGAAGGCACAGCGTTTACAACTGCCGGCGTGCCTTCGTCGACGACCGAAATCTTTCCCGCGCGCAGGACTTCGGCGATCACGAAACGCGCCCGGTTGCGGCCGTGCGCCACATAGTCGTAAGCCTCGACTTCGCGCAGGTTGTCCCCCAGCTCGGTCCTGAACTGCCCGGGCTTGCTGGTGAGGATCACGTAGCCGGCCGTCATTGCGCCGTTACGGCATGCCCGGGCGGGGCGGGGTGACTACGGGCACCCCATCCTGCGTGAGTTCGAGGTCGTGGTCGATCCACAGCTGGCAGACCAGCCGGCAGCCCTGCGCGAGGTGCTCGCCGAGCACCTTTTTCTCTTTCCAGTTGGGTTCCGGCAGATGCTCGCCGCCGGCAATGATCCGGCTCGTGCACTTGCCGCACTTGCCCATGCCGCAGCCGTACGAAAGGTTCGGATAGGGAAATTGGCGGATGCCGGCGCGCACGACGAGGTTGGTGTTCGCCTTGACCTCTCCCGTATGGGCCTTTCCGTTCTTATGCACGATGATCTTGGGCATGGCGCTAACCGTATACTATTTTTGTCCTGCTGAAAATATGCCGAGCGTATTTAATTTAATATTTAACCTTAATGTAAGTTTATATATCACTGTTATATATAACGTTATTGTTTAAAAAATACGAAGCCAACCGGCTAACCCTCTATCTTGCCAAGTCAACAATTTAGTATACAATTTCTCTCTTTCCTCCGTCCCCACCAGGATCCGCCATGCCGCAGCTGATGAACCAGGATGATTTCCGCACCGCCCTCGAGAACGCCATCAGGGGCCGGAGCGCCAACAAGGCCCCTTTCAGCATCGCCTGGGCGAGCGGAAAACTCTCGCGCGCCCACCTGTGCCGCTGGGCCGAGAACCACTATCACTATGTCGGCCCGTTCGCCGACTACCTCGCCGCAATCTATTCGCGCATGCCGGCCCAGTATGTGGAAGCCAAGGATTTCCTGCTGGCTAACATGTACGAGGAGGAGATCGGTGGCGACCGCCATACCGACCTCCTGATCCGCTTCGCCGAAGCCTGCGGCACAACGCGCGCCCGGGTCACGGACCCGGACAACATGTCCGCCACCACGCGCGGGCTGCAGAGCTGGTGCTACGCGGTGGCGATGCGCGAGGATCCGATCGTCGCGGTGGCGGGACTGGTGGTCGGCCTGGAGTCGCAGGTCCCCTCCATCTATCGCCGCCAGGCCCCCACCCTGCGCGAGAAATACAAGTTTACGGACGAAGAGATCGAGTTCTTCGACCTTCACATCGTCTCGGACGAGATCCATGGCGAGCGCGGCTACCAGATCGTCCTCGAGCATGCCGACACCCCGGAAATGCAGCAGCGCTGCCTCAAGATCTGCGAGGTCGGGGCGCAGATGCGCCTGCTCTACACCACGGCGCTCTACAACGACTACGTCGCCAGGGAAATCCCCATGTCCGAGCTCGAGGCGCTGGGCCAGGATGTGCCCGCGGCCGAGCGCGAGCTCCTGCAGGCCTGAGCCTTGAAAACCTCTTTCAAGCTCGAACTGGCGGAAGCGCGCGCGATGGTCCTCGCCGCGCTCAAGAAAGCCGCCGAGATCGGCGTGCCCGAGACCGTCTGCGTTTGCGACGGCGGGGGCTACCCGATCGCCCTCGAGCGCATGGACGGCGCGCGCATCACCGGCCCGCAGATCGCCTGGAACAAGGCATTCACCGCAGCCGGCCACCGCCGCTCCACGCACCTGTTCAACCAGCCGCCCAACGGCCCCGCCCTGCCCGGCAACGAGGCGTTCGGGATCCAGTGGAGCTTCGAGGGCAAGTTCGCGATATTCGTCGGCGGATTTCCGATCGTGGTGAACGGCGAAGTGATCGGTGGCGTGGGATTGTCCGGCGGTAACGGCGAGCAGGACACTGCGTGCGGTGCCGCCGCCCTGCAGGCTCTCAGGGACCTGTTGGCGCCGCAGAAGCACACTGTGATCGTCGAAACCGACATCAAGAAATGAACAGCCGATACGTTCCCGGGAGACCTGCAATGAAGTCACGCATCGTTTGCACAGCCGCCGCCTGCCTGCTTGCATTGCCGCTCTTCGGGCACGCGCAGCCTTATCCGTCGAAACCGATTCGCGTCATCGTGAGCACGGTACCAGGGCCGCTGGATGCGTTCGCGCGCGTGATCTGCGACAAGGTTTCGACCTCGCTCAAGCAGCCGCTGGTGGTCGAAAACCGCGCCGGCGCCGGGGGCAACATCGCCGCGGAACTGGTAATGAAGGCGCCGCCCGACGGCTACACGCTGCTCTTCTCGATCGACACCACCTTCACCGTGAACCCGTCCATCTACAGGAAGCTGCCGTTCGATCCGGTGAAGGATTTCGTGGTGATCTCGGTGCCGGTGACCTACGGCCAGATGCTCGCGGTGCATCCGTCCGTGCCGGCGAACTCGGTCGCCGAGCTCGTCGCACTCGCCAAGCAGCGCCCGCTCAACTACGCCTCGGGCGGCAACGGCACCCCGAGCCACCTGTCGTCCGCGTATTTCCTGGCGACTGCAGGCATCGACATGACGCATATCCCGTACAAGGGCACCGGCCAATCCATCGTCGATGTCGTCGGCGGCCAGGTGAACACCATCTTCGCTGTCACCACGGGTGTGCTGCCGCATGTGAAAGCCGGCAAGCTGCGTGGGTTGGCCGTATCCAGTGCCACGCGCTCGGCCCTGGTGCCGGAGCTGCCGACCATCGCCGAGTCCGGCTATCCGGGGTTCGACGCATCGTTCGCCTACGCGCTGCTCGCCCCGGCCGGGACGTCCGACGAAATCGTCCAGACGCTCAACCGCGAGGTCAGGAAAGCGATGGCCGCGCCCGACGTGCAGGAAAAGAACCGGTTCGCCGACTATGCGGACACCGGCCTCGACGCAAGAGCCTCGGCCGCGTGGCTTAAGGACAGCCGCGAGCGCTGGGCCAAGGTGATCCAGCGCGCGGGCATTGCCGCGGAGTGAACGCCACGCGACACGCGCGGGGCGCAAGGTCCGGATCGCTCGGCAGGGAAGTCGCCGAGCAGCTTCGCCGCCTGATCCTCACCGGGCGCCGCAGGCCGGGCGACCGGCTGGTGGAGGACAAGCTGTCCGTCGAGCTGGGCGTGTCGCGGGTTCCCATCCGCGAGGCGCTGCGCACGCTGGCGGCGGAGGGGCTGGTCGACTTGCCGCCGCGTCGCGGCGCATCGGTGGCGGCCATCTCGGCGGACATCGCCCGCGATCTGGTGGAGGTGCGTGCAACCCTTGAAGGACTCAACGCGCGCCTGGCCGCGCGCCATCACGAGGACGCCATCATCGCCGAGCTCGAGCAAGTGCTCGGCGACGGCAACGCGGCGGCACAGTCCGGGAACGTGGACGACCTGGTGCGCCTCAACGGCGCATTTCACGACAAGCTCGCCGAGGCGGGCCGCAACAGCATCCTGTGGGACATCATGCGCACGCTGCGCGAGCGCACGAGCCTGGTCTTTGCCGTCAACACGGCCGCGCGCTCCGAGGACGACTGGGACGAGCACTCGCGCATCCTCGCCGCGGTGATCGATGGCGATGAAGAACTTGCAGCGCTGCTGGCAACGCGGCATGTCCACCAGGCGGCGCAAGCGGCATTTGCGGCATCCGATCCCGCCGCGAAGCCGGCAGACGGTGCGCAGGCGCGGGATTCAGTGCAGCGAAGCTGAGCCGTAGCGGGGCGTCGCGGCGCCGTCGCGATGCAGGGGCCTGCCCCGCTTGCGCAGGGTGTCCTCGATGAGCCGCATGCCTATCCCGGGCAAACGCTGCATCGCATAGCGCAGGGCGAAAGACACGACCAAGGCGGCAATCGAAGTGGTCGCGACCGCCGTCGTCGCCGTGGAGGCCGTGGTCGGCTGCCTGCGGAAACTCCAGCGCGGCACTTCCACCTCGCGCACCGGAGGGCGCTGGAACATCAGGTACCCGGCAACGCCCGCGACCCCCGCAACCGCCAGCAGGGTCACGGGCTTCACCATCGCCGCGCGACCCGCGATCTGCACTCGCAGCGAGCGTGCCAAAACCTCCCGGCGGGCGCGCATGAGCCGTTCCTCGGCGGACTTGATCTCCGCATCCGTAGGGCCGCGCATCATGGCTGCGCCGGCAGCTCCGCCGCCCGCGTCTTGAGCTGGCGGCGCGAAGCCTCGAACGTGAGGTCCTTGCTCATCTTCACGCACACGAAGGCTGCGCTCCCCGCGGCGGCCAGATTGAGCACAACGACGAGGAGCATGGCCAGGATCGGGCCAAGCCCCATTGCGACCAGCAGCATTGCCAGCATGGCCATCAGGCCGAGCCACGCGGTGACGCCCAGGATCGCGGCGCCCACCCCCAGACCGATCATCCATGCGAGCGCAATGCCAGCGCGGCGCGCCTCGAGCACGACGAGCTCGAAGAATCCCGACACGGTGCGCCGGGCCGAGGAGACGAGGCTCGAGACCTCCCCGAGCACTCCGGTGGCGGACGGGCGCGTTTTCGGCGCCGGCTCCGTGAACTCCGGAGCCAGGGCGCCGCTGCCGGCGGCTGCGGTCACTTGAGGATGCGGCTGAGCACGTATCCCGCGGCCGCCGCCATCGCGATCGACTTGAGCGGGTTGGCCGAAACGTACTTGCAGGTGTCCTCGACAAGCTGCTTCTGCTTGGCCGAGATTTGCTCGGTCTGGGTGCTCATCCAGTCGGCGGTCGACGTGCTGGCCGAGCTCAGCTTGTCGGTGGCGTCGTGGGCGAGCGATGCGGCACGGTCGATAGCGGGCTTGACCTTGCGCGCGGCCTCGTCGATCGCGGAGTGCACGGCCGAGGAGGCTTTTTCGAGCTTGGACGAGCCGTTGCCGGGCATCGCGCCGGTGCTGCCGTTCGGGGGAATGTTTCCTGCGGTTGTTTCCATTTATTGCCTCCAGGTCAGGGTGAACTACATAGCTCATGGCGAACGCCGGACGCGGCGTGGCCGTAAAGACACAGGGCATGGTCACCTACGTTGCGCCCGCGTTCTGTGTGGAGGCGCACAGTGGGGAAGGTATTTACAAAACCGAGACCGGGATATGGCAGGCGATCCGGTGCAGCCGGGTAACCGCCACGACCGGCGGCGTCTCGGTGTCGCAGACTGGGCCGATGCGGCGCGGGCAGCGGTGCTGGAAGCGGCACCCCCTGATCGCGCCGTGCTCCACCGCGTCGCCGCGCAGGCGGATGCGCTCCCTGGCAGGGTCCCGGCCGACTTCCGGTATGGCCGAAAGGAGGGCCTCGGTATACGGGTGGTACGGAGGGCTGAGGACCTCCGCTACCGGCCCCTCCTCGACAATGGCGCCGCGATACATTACCGCAACGCGGTCGGCGATATGGGCGATAACGGAAAGGTCGTGGGAGATGAAGAGGTAGGCGACGTTCAGCCGGTCGCGCAGATCTGCGAGCACATTGAGCACGTACGCCTGGACGGACACATCCAGCGCCGAGACGGCCTCGTCGCAGACGATGAACCGCGGCGAGGTGGCGAGCGCCCGTGCGATCCCTACGCGCTGCTTTTCGCCGCCCGAGAGCTGGTGCGGGTAGCGGCTTGCGTAGGCGGCCGGCAGCCGGACGAGCTCGAGCAGCTCGCGCACCTTGGCGGCGATCGTGTCGCCGCGGGCAAGGTCGAACAGGGCGAGCGGCCTCGCGACGATTTCGCCGACGGTCTTGCGCGGGTTCAGCGACGAATCGGGATTCTGGAAAATGATCTGCGCGATGCGCCTGTGCTCGCGCAGCTCGCGGCCGGTGAGCTGCCCGGCCTCCTCCCCCGCGATCCGGACGGTCCCCTCCGAGGGCTCGATGAGGCCGACCAGCATGCGGCCGAGCGTCGATTTCCCGCAGCCCGACTCACCGACCAGGCCGAGCGCTTCGCCGGGCGCCACTTCGAGGCTTACGCCGTCGACCGCGCGAACGATGGGCGGGTCGTATTTGAAGGGGAAGCCGCCTGAGCGGTCGATATGGATCGCGTCGAACAGCCCGCCAAGCTGGAACCGCTTCGCAAGATCGCGCACTTCGACCAGTGGCTGGTCGCCGGCTTGGTCCGGGACGGTTGTCGATGCAGGGGTTGGGGCCGGTGCGGGCCAGTCGACCCCGGCAAGCTCATCGGCACGCCAGCAGCGCACCTGGTGGACCGTGCCCGACAGCACCTGCTGCCCGGCGGCGCATCGCTCGACCGCGAAATGGCAGCGCGGGTGAAAAATGCACCCTGAAGGCGGCGACGCCAGGTCCGGGAAGCGGCCCGGGATTGGCGCGAGGCGCGCCTGCCGCGTCGCCATTTTCGGCAGCGAGGCGAGCAGGCCCTTGGTGTAGGGGTGCCGCGGATTGTGCAGGACTTGCGCTGCCGCGCCGCTTTCGACCACGCGACCGGCGTAAAGGACGCACACGTCGTCGCAGATCCTCGCCACCACGCCGAGGTTGTGCGTGATGTAGAGCATCGACAGTCCACGGTCGCGCCGCAGGCCTTCGAGCAGGTCGAGGATCTGCGCTTCGATCGTGACGTCGAGGGCGGTGGTCGGCTCGTCGAGCACCAGGAGTTCCGGGGAGCAGGCAAGCGCGGTGGCGATCAGCGCGCGCTGCTTCATGCCGCCGGAAAGCTGGTGCGGATACGCGCGCGCCACTTCGTCCGGCCGTGCGATGCCGACTTCGGCCAGCAGCCGGCGCACCTCGGCCGCCGCATCGGAATCGCCCATCGCCTTGTGAAGCACCAGCGGCTCGGCGATCTGCCGGCCGACGGGAAGCGCAGGATTGAGCGAGGTGAACGGATCCTGGAACACCACGCTAATGCGATCGCCGCGCAACTCGCGCCGCTTGTCCTCGGACAGATCCAGCAGCGACTGCCCCGCAAACAGGATGCGGCCGCCGGCAATGCGTGCTTCGGGCGCGAGCAATCCCATGACCGCGAGCGCCGTGCTGCTCTTGCCCGAGCCGGATTCGCCCACCAGGCCGAGCGCCCTGCCCTGGCCGATCTCGAAGGTGACGTCCTCGAGCGCGTTGACCCAACCGCCGCCCGAAGGATAGGCCAGCGTCAGGTTCTCGATCTGCAGAGCGGGAACGTTCAACCGCGCCCCCGCCTGAGGCGCGGGTCGAGGATCTCGCGCAGGCCGTCGCCCACCAGGTTGACGGCGATCACCGTGATGCAGAGCACCGCACCGGGAGCCAGAGCGACCCACGGTGCGGTGTCGATGAAGGGCCGAGCCTCGGCGATCATGAGGCCCCAGTCCGAGCTCGGCGGCTGCACGCCCAGCCCGAGGAACGAAAGCGCCGCGCCGAGCATGATCGCGAAAGTCACGCGCAGGGCGGCTTCCACGATGATCGGCGGCCAGGCGTTGGGCAGGATCTCGGCGCCGAGGATGTACCAGAGCCGTTCGCCGCGGGCTCGTGCCGCGAGGACGAATTCCTCGCGCGCGATCTCGAGCGTCACGCTGCGTGTGAGCCGCGCAAGGATCGGGACGTAGATGATGCCGACGGCCAGCGCGGTCTTCCAGACGTTGGGCGGCGAGAGCGACAGCAGCAGCAGGCCCATGAGGATCGGCGGCACCGAGATCACCACGTCGATGGTGCGCATGATCGCCTCGTCGATGCGACCGCCGTGATATCCCGCTGCGAGGCCCAGCGGCACGCCGACGGCGAGGCTCACGAAAGTCGCCCCCAGCCCCATCAGCAGCGAGAGGCGCGCGCCGTACAGCATGCGGCTGAGGACGTCGCGGCCGAACTCGTCCGTGCCCAGCCAGTGGGTTGCGTCCGGCGGCGTCATCCTCGCCATGATGTCCATCTGGTCATACGGGAAAGGCGCCAGCATCGGACCGAACAGCGCCGCGAGCACAACGAGTGCCAGGATCGCGCCGCCTGCGACAAGGCTCCCCGGCAGAGGCCGCCGCCGGGACCGCGCCGTCGGTGCGTCAGTGAGCGGCAGTGCTGCCATACCGGATCCGGGGGTTGAAGAACGCGTACAGCAGGTCCGCCGCGAGATTGGCCAACGCGTAGACCGCGGTGACCGCGAGGATGCCCGCCTGGATGAGCGGCAGGTCCTTCTGCTCGATCGCAAAGATCAGCAGCCGTCCGAGGCCCGGGTACGAGAACACGGTCTCGACCACCACGATGCCGCCCATCAGGAGACCGACATCGATGGCGAGCACGGTGATCGTCGGAACCAGTGCGTTACGCAACGCGTGGCGGCGGATCACCACGCCCTCCGACAGGCCCTTGGCGCGCGCGGCGGTGATGTACTGTGCCTGCATAGTCTCGATCATCGAGGAGCGCGTGAGTCGGGAAACGTGCGCGACCAGCCCGGACACCAGCGTGACCACCGGCAGGATGATGTGCCTGGCCCAGTTCCAGACGCCTTCGTCAAGCGACGCATAGCCCGTCGACGGGAACCAGCCCAGGTAGCCCGTGAACAGCATGATGGCGAGGATCGCCCAGAAGAACTCGGGCACCGAAATGAAGAAATAGCTGCCGACCGAAATGAACCGGTCGGCCTTGCTGCCGCTGTGCACGCCCGACCAGGCGCCGAGCCACACACCGATGACCGCGACAAGCACAATGGAGATGCCGGCGAGCACTGCCGAGCGCGCGATAGCTTCGCCGATCATCGGGCCCAAAGGACGCTCCATCATCATCGACACCCCCAGATCCCCTTGCAGGAGGCCGCCCGCCCAGCGCAGGTACTGCACGTAGCCGGGATCGTCGAGGCGAAGCTTCAGCCGCACCGCGCGGACCTGGTCGTCGGTGGCGAACTGGCCGACGATCATCTGGGCGATGTCGCCGGGCAGGATCTGGGTGATCGAAAAGATCGCGACCGACATTACCGCGAGGATCGCGGCGACCATGACCAGCCGCCGCAGCGTATAGGCGATCATCGGGCGATCGCCGCTGGACCTACTCTATCGTCGTATTGCGCAGGTCCAGCCACAGGTAGGGATGGGTGCGGAACCCCTTCACGCTCTTCTTGTAGGCGTTGGCGAAATTCATCACGTACGCAATCACGCCCGGCACGTCCTCGACCGCGTAGGCCTGGAACTGCTGGTAGAGCTTCGTGAGCTCTTTTTCATCCTTGGTCACTCGCGCCTTGTCCAGCACCTCGTCGATGCGCTTGCTCTTGAAATGCCACATGCGCTCGTTCCACGACCCGGTGCTGTGATACCAGGGATAGGTGGAAGTATCGATGGACGGACGCGTGAAGTAGCCGTCCATGTAGAACGGCGACTTGCCCGAGACTTCGGTCTGGAAGCGGTTGTAGGGCACGCGCTGCACTTCGACCTCGATGCCGACCTGGCGCAGCATCTGCTGGACCGCGACGCCCATGCGCTCGCGCGTGGGCCGGCCCACCGGCGTGTGCAGCACGATCTTGAAGCCGTTCGGGTAGCCCGCCTCTGCCAGCAGCTTCTTCGCCTGGGGGATGTCCTGCTTGAGGCTGAGCTGCTTGTTGAAGTAAGGATGGCGCGGCGAGATCGGAGTATGGGTCGGCACGCCGTGGCCGAAGACCGAGAACTGGGTGAGCTGCGCCTTGTCGAGCGCGAGCAGCACCGCGCGGCGCACGCGCACGTCGTCGAATGGCTTGGTGGTGTTGCCCATCACGATCCCGTCCCAGGTGCCGGTCGGTGCCTCGTCCACCGTGACCTTCGGGTTGGTCTTCATCTTGTCGATCGACTCGAGTGGCAGGTTCCACATCAGGTCGATGTCCCCCGCCTCCAGCGCCGCAACCCGCGCCGCGTTCTCCGGCATGATGCGGAACACCACGCCGTCGAGCCTGGGCAGCCCCTTCTCGTAGTAGTCGGGGTTCCTTACCAGCTCGAGCCGGTCGCCGGGCGTAAAGGACTTGAACTTGAACGGCCCCGTGCCGCTGGGCTCGGTGGAGAGCTTGTCGATGCGGTCTGCGGCGACAATCTTGAGCTGGCGCTCGACCATCAGCTCGGCGAATCCCGCGTACGGGATCTTGAGCTTGAAGCGCACGGTGTATTTATCGACCGGCTCGAAAGTCTCGATGAGGTCCATGTGCGTGCGCCCGCTGGAGCCGGTGGCCGGATCGGCGATGTGCTTGAAGGTCGCGACCACGTCGTCCGAGCCGAACTCCTTGCCGTGATGGAACTTCACCCCTTTGCGCAGGTGGAAGGTCCACGTCTTCAAGTCGTCGCTCGCTTCCCATTTCTCGGCCAGCTCGCCGCGGTACTTGAGGTTCTCGTCGATGGCCAGCAGCCCGCCGAACACGAGCACCCCGTAGATGTACTCGTCGCCGATGGTGTGCTTGGCGGGGTCGAGCTGGTTCAGGCTGGTGCTGATCGTCGCGCGCAGCGTGCCTTTGGCCGAGGCCGCGGGTGCGGCGAGAAGCGCAAACGAGGCAATCGCCGCGGCGGCCAGCGGCCGGATCAGTCGCTTGTGCATTTTTTATCTCCTTGGGGCAGTGCAGTCAGGATAACTCAGCCGGCACCAGGGACGGAGTCCGGGTCCACCGCGCGGGCGACATAGGTTCTTGCCGACGGCTCGTAGATCTCCCACAGCCAGCGCAACGTCTCGAGCGGACGCGGGTCGTAGTCCACGCGCAGGTCCACATAAGGGAAGCTCTCCTTTTCCACGACCAGCAGTGCCGCGGATTTGACCTGCTTGGGCTCGCCGCCTGCGGCGTGGCCGGCTTCCATGGCCCGCATCAGCCGCTCCGGGAGCGCCAGTGCGGGATCGGCGTCGCACGCTTCGACCATCGCACGCGTGACATCCGTATTGCGGATGATGTTGCCGGCCGCGACGCAATTCGCACCGGTATGCGCGGAGTGCACCGACTTGATGCGTTCCCCATGAAACCAGGCGGTGTCGCCCTTCTTATCGACGAGCAGGATCTGGCGCCAGCCTATGGTCGGGTCGTCTGCCGTCAACTGCTCCATCGCGACTCGTGCGGAATACCCTTTAGCCAGCAAGTCGAGGCCGCGTGGCCCGAGCCGCGGATCGGTCCTGTGCTGCGTGAGCACGGCACCCACACCGGCGCGCGCAAATGCGCAGCGGCTCCCGACCGCGATGCTCGACGTCGTGACAGCCACACCGAACATTCCGGTGCGCGGGCATTTTGCTGCAATGGAATAAGTCATTTTTCCCTTATAGTTGCCCGTTGCAAGCATCATGCCAAAGGAGGCGCCCAAATGCCACACACCCGCCTGCGCAAATTCAATACGAGGGAGGTCTATCCCAGGGACGCCTCCGGCAAAGCAGCCTTCGAGAACGACATGTGCATGCTGGTGCGCGCCGGACGCACGATTTTTATCCGCGGCCAGACGGGGCTGAATCTCGACAACAAGTTCGTCGGTGCCGGCGACCCGGCCGCACAGGCCGAGCAGGCGATCAAGAACGTGAAACAGCTGCTCCAGGAAGCGGGTTCAAAACTTGAGCACATCTGCAAGGTCACCACCTACATCACCGACCGCGCGCACCGCGACGCTGTCTACAACGCGATCGGCCGCCACCTCAAGGGAATCCACCCCTGCGGCACCGGCATCATCGTGCGCGGCCTCGCCATGCCCGAGATGATGGTGGAGATCGACGTCGAGGCAATGATTCCCGAGGATGAATAAAACAGGGACAGACCACGATTTTCACCGTCAACAAACGTGGTCTGTCCCTGTTTAGGAGCGCGATTTAGGAACGGATCACGTCGGCGTCGATCTCCATCAGCATCTCGGGGCGCGCGAGGCCGTCGATGATGAGCTCCGAGGAGGCCACGTGAATCCCGCGCAGGTGCCGGCCGACGACTTCCATCACCGGCGCGAGATAGGCGCGGTCGGTGACCCACACCTTGATCCGGCAGAGGTCTTCCATGCGCGCGCCGGCTTCCTCCACAAGCTGTCGCACGTTCTTCATGGCCTGCTCGGCCTGCGCCGCGGCATCGCCCAGGCCAATGAACTTGCGGTCGGTGGGATGCATCGTATAGCCGGTCTGGCCGCGCAGGAAGATGCGCTCCCCCGTGACCACGGCGCCGCAGTAGTCGGCCTGGATGCTGCGCTCCGGATGCTGGTTCTGCACGTTGTGCAGGCGGTGGCGGATGTGAGGCATGATCGAAGCTTGATCGAACGTAAAAGGATGCGCAAGTGAACTACCCCGAGTGGAGCGAAATCAGCGGCGGTCATCGAATCAAGGGACGCGAAATTCCGATGCTCGCGCCGGACATGCCGACTTTCATGGGACTTCCGCACGCACACGACAAGGCAGACCTTGCCGGAGCCGGCGCAGTAATCATCGGCGCCCCCTATGTCGCCAACGCGGGCGGAAGGTATGCCGGCGCCCCCGCGACCGAGTGGCTCGCGGGACCCAAGCGCGTGCGCCAGCAGTCGGCTCGCTACCCCACCGGCTACATCCAGGATTTCGACCTCGATGTGTTCGAGCACATGAAAGTGGTCGACTACGGCGACGCCGATATTCCCCAGGAATCGAATTTCGATCCCACGGCGGACAATATCCTGCGCGCGCAGGCCGCGGTCGAGGCGAAGGTGAACGACGCGCTCGACGCCGGCGCAATCCCGATTGTGATCGGGCAGAACTCGCCGTGCGGCTCCTACGCGATCGCCAAGCCGATCGCCGAGCGCACCCGGGGCAGGGTCGGCATGGTCAGCCTCGACACGCACTGGGACTCGGCCGCGCTCGACCGCCTCACGCGGGATCCGCGCATCGCGGGCAGCGGCAGCTGGAAAGCCAAGACTTATGAGTTCCACACCAACTTCAGCGTCCCCCACCTCGTCGAAATCGGCGAGCGCGGCATGCTGGAGAAAAAGGAATTGGTACGCGGGTACCTCGAGCGCGGCGCGCATTTCTACCCGATGTGGAAGGTACGCGCGGAGCTCGGGATCGAAGGCCTGTGCAGGGAGCTGCGCCACGCTTACGAAGGCAGCGACGCGGTCTACGCCCACTTCGACATGGACGTCATGGGCGGCGCCGGACCCGCGCCGGGCGACCTGCTGGGCGAGCTGGCCGAGCCGATCGGCATGACCGATTACGAAGCCATCCGCATCGCCCACGAAGTTGGCCGGCGGGGCCTGGCCGGCATGTCGTTCATCTGCATCGCACCGGGATCGGCGGTGATCTACCGCACGATCGTATTCATGATCATGTACCTGCTCGCGGGCCGCGTACTCGTAACGCGGCGCTAGGACGGCAATCATGGATCTCAAATTCCTCAACGCGACCGTCATCACGTGCGACGGCGAGCGGCGCGTGCTGCGCGAAGGCGGCGTCGTCGTGAAGGGCGACCGCATCAGGGCGGTAGGGCCGAGCGATGAGATCGCGGCGTTGCATGCCTACCTGCCGACTATCGACGCGCGCGGCAAGGCGATCCTGCCCGGCATCGTCAACGCGCATACGCACGTGCTCCTGCTCTCGTTGCGCGGGACGATCGAGGACATGGGTGCCGAAGCCATCTACGGCTACATGACCCCTATCTCCTTCGCCATGACGCCGGACGAGCGCGAGGCGATTTCACTGCTCGGCTGCCTGGAGGCGATCCGCTCGGGGACGACCACCCTGGTCGAGCCTTTCCGCCACGTGGTGAATTACGCCGGCGCGATGGCGGGGACCGGCATGCGCCTGTATTTCAGCGAGAACTGCGCTGACGCCCTCACCCTCAAGATCCGCACTGGCGTATACGAATTCGACCAGTCGTGGGGCGAGCAATTCCTCGAGCGGCAGCGCGAGCTCATCGCCCGCTTCCACGGCACCCACGAAAGCCGCGTGCATTGCCAGGTCGCCGCCCATGCGCCGGACAACTGCTCGCCCTGGATGCTCCGGCAGCTCAACGACCTCAGGGAAAAGCACGGTCTGCGACGCACGGTGCACATGGCGCAGAGCCGTCAGGAAGTCGCCCAGGTGCGCAAGTATGCGAATTGCACGCCCGCCGAGTATCTCGAGCGCAACGACTGGCTGGGGCCGGATGTGGTCGGTGCCCACTGGACGTACTGCACACCGGGCGACGTCGATCTCCTCGCAAAACACGGCGTGCACATGGCGCACTGTGCGGCCAACAGTTCGCGCCGGGGACCGCACCGGGCACCGGTGGCCAGGATCATGGATGCCGGCGTCAACATTGCTCTGGGCACGGACAACATGACCGAAGACATGTTCCAGGCCATGACCATCGGCAGCATCGTGCATCGCGGCAGCCGCGGCGGAGGCATCGACCCCAAGCCCCAGGCTATGCTCGATGCGGCGACCCGCAACGGCGCCCTGTCGCTGGGGCGGCTGGAGGACTTCGGCTCGATCGAGCCGGGCAAGAAAGCCGACCTCACGATTCTCGACATGGACCATCCTTCGATGCGCCCCGTCATCAACCCGGTCTCGAACATCGTTCACTATGGCCACCCGGGCATCGTCGATTCGGTCATGGTCGACGGCGAGTTCCTGATGCTGGAGGGCAAAGTAATCTGCCTCGACGAGCGGGCGGTGGCGGAAAACGCGCAGGCCGCGGTGCAGTCCGCCTGGCAGCGGCTGCACCGGCAATCGCCCGACGTTCCCCTGCCTGAAAGCCTGCGGTCGGTCTAGCGTCGCAAATTGCCCGAATCCGGATTGAACATTCGCCGCGGCGGCCACTCCAAGCGGTCATGGGGATCCCTGAACATCGTGTTGCGCGGCCGATCCGCGTCATCGGCGCCGCCTGCGGTCGCGGCGCGCCCGATCCGCGCTGCGCGCAAGGTCCTGCGGCCCTGCGCGATGGCGGCGTCATGGAGCGCCTTGCGCGCAACGGCCGGAACGCAACATGGGACGTCATGCTGGATTGCTCCACGCCGGGGCTTACTCCGCTTCAAGCTGTCGCCGAGCTTTGCCCCCGCCTCGCGGCTGCAACTTCAGAGGCAATCGCGGACGGTGCGTTGCCCCTGATCCTCTCGGGCGACCATTCGTGCGCGGTCGGCACCTGGGCGGGAATCAGCCGGGCACTCAAGCCGCGCGGAAATTTCGGGCTTCTCTGGATCGACGCCCACCTGGACAGCCACACGCCGGAGACCTCGCACAGCGGCATGATCCACGGCATGCCGCTCGCGGCCCTGCTTGGATACGGCGAAGGGTCGCTCACGCAATGCGGCGGCGAGGGCGCCAAGCTCCTGCCGCAGAACGTCTGCATCGTCGGGGTGCGCAGCTTCGAACCGGAGGAAAAACGCTTCCTGGCCGAAATCGGCGTGCGCATCTTTTACATGGAGGAAGTCGCCCGCCGGGGGATCAAGAGCGTGCTGCGCGATGCACTGGAGCTCGTCCAGGCCGAAACCGCAGGCTTCGGGATATCGCTGGACCTCGACGTCGTCGACCCGCTCGAAGCGCCCGGCGTCGGGACGCCGGCCGCGTACGGCGTGAAGGCGGAGGAATTGCGCGATGCTTTGCGAGGGATCGGCGAGAGCGCAGCGCTGGCCGGAATCGAGATTACTGAATACAACCCGGCGCGGGACCGCGACGGAAAAACACGGCGGCTGGCGATGGATCTACTGGATGGGATCTTCGCCCTAAGCGCCGCGCACACGGACCAAGGCCCACCAGCCTGATTTGGTTCTAGCGCCCGTCACGTCCGCGGAGCGCTGAACGGGTTGTGCAGCTTCACGCCGAACTGCGCGAAGTCGCCGACGTTTCGCGTGACGACCGTCAGGTCGTGAACGAGGGCTGTCGCCGCGATCATCCCGTCTTCCTGGAATGCGTCCGACTTACGGCGCATCAATCGGGCCCAGGCGCGAAACGTCTGGCCGTCCATCGGCAGGACGTTGTACGAGGCCGCGACAAGGTCCGCCCAAGCCTCGATCTCGGCGGCTTTTGCCGCATCTTGATCCCGTGTCAGTTCGATGCCGGACTGGATTTCACCGAGCGTGACTGCCGACAAGTGCAGGTCGGTATCGTCTTTCGATTGCAGCCAAGCGAGAACGGCTCCA
>JBBQNG010000016.1:0-28839 GCA_038329645.1 Burkholderiales bacterium | reverse complement strand
CAGCGTCGGCCAGTTGGCGCGCGATCTTCGCGACCTCGGCAGGGGGCAGCAGGGAAAGCTTGGCCATGTGCCCGACGACGACGCGGCCGCCGCGCCTGTATTTCTCCGTCAGTTCGCGCACCTGGTGGACATACATCCCCTCCGGCGTCGGGCCGACGTCGAGATGGATGTCGATGTCGGCGTCGTACTCGCGCGCCAGCTCGAAGATGCGCTCGATCTGGGCCGGGCCGTCGGTGTCGTAGCGCGGCGCACCGCCGATCACCTTTGCGCCGCGTTTTAGGCTCTCGACCAGCAGCTCGTCGGTGCCCGGGTAGTTGGTGAGCCCTTCCTGCGGGAATACGCACATCTCGACATCGATCGCCCATTTGTAGTCCTTGGCGAGTTGCTCGACGGCCTCGAAGCCGCGCATGCCGATCGCGGGGTCCACCTCGGTCTGCGCGCGCATGCGCGTGGTGCCGTGGAGGATGCACTCCTGCAGCGTGCGCTCGGCGCGTTTGTAGGTGTCTTCGAGCGTCATGGTGTGCTTGATCGGCGCGACGCCGGTGACCGGGCTCAGGGTGCGCCGCGGCTGCGGGGCGCAGCGGTCGATGATGCGTGACTTGTCGATGTGGATGTGGGTCTCCACGAGGCCCGCGCAGGCGAGGCAGCCTTTCGCGTCGTACGCCTTGGCGTTGCCCTCCAGGCGCGGTCCGATGGCGGCGATGCGGCCGCCGGCGATGCCGATGTCCACCGGCGGCTGGTCGGTCGGGGCGCCGGCAATGCGCGCATTCCGGATTATGAGATCCATCGTTTGCTCCTGCGTACGAAAGGCCCTGACAGGATATCGGCTCTGGGCTAGGCTTTGAGAATTAACAGATTCCCGAGGGAGATCCGGTCCATGCGCGCCTTGTTTCGCTGTTTCGCCGTCCTGCTCGCCTGCTGTGCCGTCCCGGCGATGGCGCAGCCCTATCCGTCGAAAGCAGTCCACATCATCGTGCCTTTCCCGCCCTCGAGCGCCGCTGACCTGCTTACGCGCGCCCTCGGCAAGAAGCTCTCGGAGGCCTGGGGGCAGGCGGTCGTGGCGGACAATCGGCCGGGCGCGGGCGGCAACATCGGCGCCGAGGCTGCCGCCAAGGCCGCGCCCGACGGCTATACGCTTTTCATGGCCGCCTTGACCACGCATGCGGTGAGCATGAGCCTGTATTCCAAGCTCGGCTACGACATCGAGAAGGATCTCGTCCCGGTGAGCTTGGTGGCCAACGTGCCGCATATCCTCGTTGCCAATCCTTCGGTGCCGGCGAAGAACCTGGTCGAGCTGATCGCCTACCTCAAAGCCCAGGACGGCGAGGTCAACTTCGCTTCGCAGGGCAACGGCACGCTCTCCCACCTGGAGTACGAGCTCATGCGGTCGATGGGCGGATTCAGGGCCAACCACATTCCGTACAAGGGCAGCGCGCCGGCGATGATCGACCTGCTTGCGGGCACGGTGACAGTCCTTTTCGACAGCATCCCCTCCTCTCTGCCGCAGGTGCGCTCGGGCAAGCTGCGTGGCATCGCGGTGGCATCGTCGCGCCGCTCGCCGGTGCTGCCCGAGCTGCCCACCGTGTCCGAGGCCGGCCTCGCGGGCTTCGCGGCCGACAGCTGGTTCGGGATCATGGTCCCGGTGGGCACGCCGAGGGAGATCATCGCGAAACTGAACGCCGATGTCGTGAAGGCGCTCGACTCGGCCGAGGTCAGGGACATCATCACCCGCCAGGGCGGCGAAGTGATGGGCAGCACACCGGACCAAATGGCGGCGCAGATCCGCGGCGACCGCGAAAAATGGGGCCGCGTGATCCGCGAGTCCGGCGCGAAGATCGAGTAGCGGGGGGCGCTACTCCGGCTTCACGCCGGCGGCCTTGATCACGCGCGCGTACTTGGGGATTCCGTCCCGGATCATCGCGGCGAGCTCGGCAGGCGTTCCGGTAAGCGGCTCGGCGCCAGCCTTGTCGAGCGCCTCGCGCGTTTCGGCCGAGTTGATGAGCGAAACGAGTTCCTTGTTCAGGCGCTCGATGATGGGCTGCGGCGTGCTCGCCGGCGCCATCAGGGCAAGCCAGAGCGAGGCGTCGAATCCCGGATAGCCGGATTCCGCAACCGTCGGGACCTCGGGCAGCGAGGGTGAGCGCTTTGGGGTCCCCACCGCCAGCGCGCGTACGCGGCCGGATTTCGCGTGCGGCAGCAGCGCGGGCAGGCTGCCGAACAGGATCTCGACCTGCCCGCCGACCACCGCGGTGCCGGCCGGCCCGTTGCCGCTGTACGGGATGTGCAGCATGAACGTATTCGTCGCGGCCTTGAGCATCTCCATCGCCAGGTGGGTGGTGGATCCGATGCCCGCCGAAGCGTAGTTGAGCCTGCCCGGCTGCCGCTTTGCCAGGACGACGAGCTCCTTCAGGCTCTTTGCCGCTACGGCGGGGTTGACCACCAGCAGGTAGGGCGACACGGCCATGAGGCCCACCGGCGCGAAATCCTTGATCGGGTCGTATTCGAGCTTGGGGTAGACCCCCGGCGCCACCACGTGCGTGCTGGTGGAGGCGACCGCGAGGCTGTAGCCGTCCGGCGCGGCCTTGGCGATCGCAGCCGTGCCGATCGTGCCGCCGCCGCCGCCGCGGTTCTCGATCACCAGCGGCTGGCCGAGCCGCTCGGATAGTTTCTGCGCCACGATCCGCGCCACGATATCGGTCGAGCCGCCCGGCGGGAAAGGCACCATGAGGCGGATGGGCTTGGTCGGCCAGGGTTGCGCAATCGCACTGCTTGCGTGCAGGACCGCAGCGGCGCAAAGGATCGCCGCAAGACATGCCTTTTTCATTGTCCCTCCTTTTTTTTTGGAGGGTACTACGCTTTCTGCGGCCCGGGCTTGCCGTCCTCGACGATGAACGAGGCAAGCGTATTGCACGCCGCTTCGCGGCTGGTGACGCTCTCCATCGCGCGCAGGTCGGTCGCGATGCGTGTCTGCGTGATTTCCATGCGCACATAGCCGCGATATCGGCTGTCGGCAAGTTTGACGTGCGGGTTGTCCGGCAGGAGCGTGTTAATCACGTTCTGGCCGGCCGCCGCCTGCGACGTTATTGCGGAACCGATGAACTCGGTGGCCACGGTGGCCGATCCGGGATCGTCGAAATCGCGCTTGATCTCGTTGGCGAAGAACATGTGCACGTCGCCGCCGATCACCACGGGATTGCCGACCTTGCGCTCCGCAATGAAATCGACGAGCCGCTTGCGCGCCGCCGGATAGCCGTCCCAGCCGTCGGTCCAGGCGATCCGTCCCGGCCCGGGCTTCTGGTCGAACTGCGCCATGCCGGTCTGCTGGGCGAGGATGTTCCATTTGGCTTTGGATGCGGCCAGCCCGGCTTCGAGCCATTTCTCCTGCACCGGCCCGAGCATGGTGCGCGCGGGTTCGGCAATCGCCCGGCAGTCGGCTACATCCACCGTGTTCGAGCCGCCGCGCCCCGGTCTGGGGCAGACCTGCGGCGAGCGGTACTGGCGACCGTCGAGCACATGGAAAGTCGCCAGATTGCCGAAAGCCGCTCGGGTGTGGATGCGCGCGTGCGGACCGAATGGCAGCATTTCGCGCCTGAGCGGCATGTGCTCGTAATAGGCCTTGTACGCCGCGGCCCTGCGGGCAAGGAACCATTCCGGGTGGTCGAGGTTCTCGGACTGGTCGTTCGCGTAGTCGTTTTCGACCTCGTGATCGTCCCAAGTCGAAATCCACGGGCACATTGCGTGGCCGAGCTGCAGGTCCGCGTCCGCCTTGTACAACGCATAACGGGCGCGATAGTCGGCCAGCGTATGGGGCTCGGCGGTTTCGTGCCTGCGCACATGGTCCCGCGCGCGCGAGGATTCGTAGATGTAGTCGCCGAGGAACACCACTAGGTCGAGGTCGTCCTTCGCCATGTGCCGGTATGCGCCGAAGTAGCCCTGCTCGTAGTGCTGACAGGACGCGAACGCAAAGCGCAGCTTGTCGGGGAGGGCATTGGCCGCCGGAGCGGTGCGGGTCCGGGCGGCCGGGCTGGCGGCGTCGCCCGCGATAAAGCGATACCAGTACCAGCTGGAAGGCTCCAGCCCATTGACTTCGACGTGGACCGAATGCGCCCAGTCAGGCGCAGCGTACGCAGTGCCTGAGGCCGCCACTTTTGCGAACCGCTCGTCGCGGGCAACTTCCCATCGGACCGGCACGGTTTCAGGACCCATGCCGCCTCCCGGCGCCGCCGGGACGGGCGCGAGGCGCGTCCACAACACGAAGCCTGCGGGCAACGGATAGCCTGAGGCGACGCCGAGGGAGAATGGATCGGCCGCGAAGCGTGGCTTGGGCTGGAGCTGGGCGAACGCCGGGCCTAGCGCGGAAGAAACGCCCAGTGCAGAGAGAGCCTGGAGGAACCTGCGGCGGTCGAATCGGGTCATGGCCCAAGCTTAACGCGCCGACGTTGCAATCGGCTTACAGCTTCGTTGGCAGCTTCAGATTTTCCAAAAACGGAAAGTAAACTGACATACAGACGGCGTGGCTATTCGGTCTGCAATGAATAAAGTCAGACTTTCCTGGCTTTCCCGGGAAACCCGGCGTCCAGCGCGGCCACTACCTCGACCCCCTTGCGGCCGCGGGTGCGCGCCTCCTCGGGCGATTCCTTGCCCGGCGCGGTCTCCGCGATTGCGGCGCACATGCGCGCCGCGCCTTGCATCGTGAGCGGCGTCAGGCCGACAGCATCAAAAGTCTTTGCGATCTCCTCGGTTTCCGGAACCCACCGGTAGGCCTTGGGCGGCATCGAGGGCAGGTGGTCGAGGATCCACTTGCGGATCACGGGCTGGGTTTCCACCAGTTCCTTGTCGAGCGTGTCCTCCACACCTAGCCTGCGCGCAGCGATCAGCAGCTCGGTGAGCAGCGCAGTCGTGCCCTTGGTGATCGCGCCGTAGCACATCTTCACCGCTGCAGCATCACCCACGCGCGCGCTCACGACGCGCACGTCGATCGTCTCGTGCTGCAAGGCGGTCAGCGCGGCTGCATGTGCGCCGGACACGTAAAAGTGGATGCGGCCCGTGCCGCGAGGGGGCGGTCCGATGATGCCGCCGTCGACGAACGCAGCTCCCGCATCCTCGATGAGCTCCTGCATTTCATGCTTGGTGTCCGGGGCGAGGGCGTTGCAGTCCACGTATAACGGGGGCGACTTGAGCGAGGGCAGGATCTCTGCCGCCGCACGAGCGAGCGGTACAGCCGAGCCCGGGTCGAGGATAGAGAGAATCAGGTCGCTCGTTTCGAGGAGGGTGCGCAGGGTGCCTGCGTCGCCGATGCTTGCCGCGGTCGCGAGCTTGCGCGTGCGCTCGCTGCGGCCTTCGAGCGCGGTTTGCACTTCGAACCCCAGCTCCTTCAGGCGGATCCCGACGGCCTGGCCCATGTCGCCGGGACTCATGAGGGCGATGCGCTTGATGGCTGCGGGCGGATTCATGCCTGGGAGAACTCCTGCTTGCCGAGATCGCTTGCGTACTCGTGCGCTGCGGTGTTGACGAGGCTGCGGCGCAGTTCCACGGGCGTATCCCGGAACGAAAGCGCCGTGCGGTTGATCGCGAGCAGCGGGGCGCCGGTTTTCACCTCGAGCAGCCTGGCCGCGTCGGCTTCGGCCAGCACGGCCGACAGGCGCTCGCTCGAGCGCAGCACGTTGATGCCATAGCGTGTCTGGTACATGTGGTAGATCGTGTTGTCGCGGACTGTGAAGATCTTCTCAGTGAGGTCGGCAAACAGCGCCTGCGGCAGCACGATGTCGTCCAGGATCACGGGGCTGCCGGAGAGCGAGAGCAGGTTGCGGATGCGCAGGACCGGCGCGCCCGGGGCAATTCCGAGCCGGCGCGCCTCCTCCGCGGACGCCTTGCCACGGCGGAAGGCCAGCGTACGCGTAGTCGGGTATTCCTTGCCGCCGTCCCGGCGGACGATGTGAAAGAAGTGGAACATCAGGCGGTTGGCGTTGTGCGTCGCGACGAACGTGCCGCGGCCCTGGTGGCGCGTGACGATGCGCTCGGCCACCAACTCGTCGATCGCCTTGCGCAGCGTGCCGATGGAAACGTTGAAGCGCTGCGCGAGGCGGGTTTCGGAAGGCAACGCCGCGCCGGCCGGCCACTCGCCCTCGATGAGGCTTTGCGTAAGCAGGCGCTTCACTTCGCGGTACAGGGGATGGAAACCGCTCGCCCCGCTGAGGGACACGCCCGGCTCAATCGCTTGGTTCAGGGTGGCTTGGTTCATGGCCCCCAATCTATCATGCGATTCATGCAGGTCATATAGTTGACTTCGCGGAAGCGGCCGGACTAGACTGCGGCCTCTTCATAAGTCACCAGCGGAGAAGCGCAATGATCCATTTCGTCGTACACGACGAGGGCGACGGCGTAGGCGTCGTCGTAGTCGAGGGCATCAAGACCGGCCAGGAGATGATCGGCTGGATCATGGACCAGGACAAGGAAATCAAGGTCGAGGCGAAGAACGACATCCCCATCGGCCACAAGGTGTCGCTGCGCGACTACAAGTCGGGCGACACGGTGATCAAGTATGGCGTGGACATCGGCAAGGTCGTGGCGCCGATTCCCAAGGGCGCGCACGCGCACGTCCACAACATCAAAACGAAACGCTGGTAGGAGCGGACATGGACCTTACTAAAGCCACCTTCTGGGGCTACACGCGCGAAAACGGCCGCATCGGCGTACGCAACCACGTCATCATCCTGCCGGTCGACGATCTCTCGAACGCCGCCTGCGAGGCCGTGGCGCACAACATCAAGGGCGTGATGGCGATCCCGCACCCCTACGGGCGCCTGCAGTTCGGCGCCGACCTCGACCTGCATTTCAGGACCCTGATCGGCACCGGCTCCAACCCGAACGTCGCGGCAGTGATCGTGATCGGCATCGAGGACGGCTGGGCGAAGAAGGTTGCCGACGGCATTGCGGCGACCGGCAAGCCGGTGGCGTCCTTCGGCATCGAGATGCACGGCGACCACGACACGATCATGCGCGCTTCAAAGGTCGCCAAGGAATACCTGCAAGGGGCTTCCGAGTTACGGCGCGAGGAGCGTCCGCTCAAGGATCTGTGGATCTCCACCAAGTGCGGCGAGTCGGACACCACTTCGGGCTGCGGCGCGAACCCCACCGTGGGCAATGCCTTCGACAAGCTCTGCCCGCACAAGACGACGCTCGTGTTTGGCGAGACAACCGAGCTCACGGGCGGCGAGCACCTGGTGGCCGCGCGCTGCAGGACGGACGAAGTGCGCAAGAAATTCCAGTTCATGTTCGACCGCTACCAGGCGATCATCGACAAGCACAAGACCAGCGACCTCTCAGACTCGCAGCCGACCAAGGGCAACATCGCCGGCGGTCTCACGACGATCGAGGAGAAGGCACTGGGCAACATCCAGAAGATCGGCAAGAAGTGCATGGTCGACGGCGTGCTCGACAAGGCTGAGGAGCCGACCGGCCCCGGCCTGTGGTTCATGGATTCGTCCTCGGCCGCTGCCGAAATGGTGACACTCTGCGCGGCGTCGGGCTACACGGTGCACTTCTTCCCGACCGGGCAGGGCAACGTGGTGGGCAACCCGATCCTGCCGGTGATCAAGCTGTGCGCGAACCCACGCACGGTGCGCACGATGTCCGAACACATTGACGTCGATGTTTCGGGATTGCTACGCAAGGAGATGACGCCGGACCAGGCGGGCGATGCGCTGCTTGACTGCATGTTCCGCACCGCCAACGGGCGCCTGACCGCGGCCGAGGCGCTGGGTCAGCGTCAGTTCGTGCTCACGCGGTTGTACGAGTCGGCATAGACGAGACGAGAAGAGGGGCTCTGCCCCTCCTCAATCCTCCCCCCGGCACCTTGTTGAAGAATCTGAAAGTCAGGGTATGGCGCGGCGCCGAGGCGGGAAGCTTCAGCGAGTACGCAGTGCCGCGCCAGGAAAGCCAGACGGTGCTGGACGTGGTGACCCACATCCAGCGGCACCTCGACCCGTCGCTTGCGTATCGCTTCGCCTGCCGGGTCGGCATGTGCGGCTCGTGCGCGATGACGGTCAACGGAGTCTCGCGCTGGACCTGCCGCACGCACGTGTCGAAGGTCGCGGCCGACGACAGGCTCGAGATCGGACCCTTGCACAACCTGCCGGTAATCCGCGACCTCGTCACCGACATGCGCGAGTTCTTCGACAAGTGGGCCCGGGCCAGGGGCCAGTTCAAGGGCAACCGCACGCGCCACGACGAATTCGAACCGGTCTCGCCGGCGTCGCCCGAGCGCGTGCAGGTGGATGCGGGCATCGAGTGCATAGGCTGCGCGGTGTGCTACAGCGCGTGCGACGTCGTTTCGTGGAACCCTGAGTATCTCGGTCCCGCGGCGTTGAACCGCGCCTGGACGTTGCAGCAGGATGTGCGTGACGCGGGCAAGGGCGAGCGCCTGAGCGCAGTCGCCGGCGACGCCGGCTGCCATGCGTGCCACACGCACATGAGCTGCACCGAGCGCTGTCCGAAGCAGATCTCGCCCACGGCGGGGATCGCGGGCCTCAAGCGCGCGGCCGCAAAGGCGGCACTGAAGGGCGGGCTTTGAATTGAGCTCGAGCGCGCGCACGCAGACCCTGCTCTGGATCGGCCAGCGCGCGAGCGCGGCGGTGCTGGCGCTCTGTGTCGTCGTCCACCTGGTTACGATCATCTATGCAGTACGCGGCGGCCTGAGCGCAGGCGAGATCCTTGCGCGCACGCGTGGCAATGGCGGATGGCTCGCGTTCTACTCCCTCTTTGTAATCGCGGTGTCGGTGCATGTGCCGATCGGCTTGCGCGCAATCCTGTCCGAATGGTTTTCCTGGCGCGACGCTTCGCGCGACTTCGTGCTGGCCGCCTTCGCCTTGTTCCTCGCACTCTTCGGGTTGCGTGCGGTGTTCGGGATGTTCGCGTGAGGAACGATGCCCGGGCGCGCAGCCATCCGGCTTACTGGGCGTTCCTGGTCCATCGCCTGTCCGGCCTCGCGCTGGCGCTGTTCCTGCCGGCGCACTTCTGGGCGCGGGGCCAGGCGATCCAGGGCGAGGCGAAGCTCGAAGGCTTCCTGCGCTGGACCGATTCGCCGCTGGTGAAATTCGCCGAGTGGGGACTCGTGCTGCTCCTCGCCGCGCACCTGACCGGCGGGCTGCGCCTGCTGGCGCTCGAATTCCTGCCGTGGCGCGACTGGCAGAAATCGCTCGCCGCGGTTGCAGCGGGCGTGGCGCTGGTCGCGGGACTCGCGTTCGCATTGGCCCTGTAAAATCCGCCCGGGATCCCGCCACCGACCGTAACGTGTGCGGACCATGAAAAAATCCAAGGAGACTTGAATGAATATCCGTAGAGCATTCGCGCTGTTCGCCGGCCTCGCGTTCGCAACGGCCGCGCAGGCCCAAGCGTGGCCCACCAAGCCGGTGAAGTTCATCGTGCCTTTCCCGCCGGGCGGGGCGACCGACATCTCGGCGCGCCTGATCGGGCAGAAGCTCGGCGACATGTGGGGCCAGACGGTGGTGATCGAGAATCGCGGCGGCGCGGGCGGCGGCGTCGGTGCGACCGAAGCGGCGCGCGCCGCGCCCGACGGTTACACGCTGTTCTTCCCCTCCGGCTCGGTGGTCACGGCCAACCAGCACATCTACGCCAAGATGGCCTACGACCCGGAGAAGGATTTCGTGCCGGTGACCAACGTGGTGAGCGGGCCGCAGGTGCTGGTCGTCAATGCTGCCTCGCCGTACAAGAGCGTGAAGGAGCTGATCGAAGGCGCCAAGGCCAACCCCGGCAAGTTCACGTTCGGGCATGCGGGCATCGGCTCGCAGACCCACCTCGCGGCCGAGAATTTCGTCAACACCGCAAAAATCAACGCCGTCTCCGTCCCGTACAAGGGCGAAGGCCCCTCGCTCATCGGCATTGTCGGCGGCGAGACCACTTTCCTGGTGACCAACCTCGCGGCGGCGCTCAGCCATATCAGCAGCGGGAAACTGCGCGCGCTGGGCGTCACGAGCAAGACCGAGGCGCCCCAGCTCCCCGGGATTCCGCCGATTGCGCAGACACTGCCCGGCTTCGAGAACGCCGGCTGGTTCGGCATTGTCGCGCCCACCGGCACGCCCAAGGACATCATCGACAAGGTCTATCGCGATACCAAGACCGCGCTGGATTCGACCGAAATGAAGGCGCGGTTTTTCGCGCAGGGCATGGCCCCCGTGGGCAATTCACCCGAAGAGTTCGGCCGCGCGATGAAGGCCGAGACGGCGATGTGGGCCAGGGTCGTGCGCGAACGGAACATCTCGGTCAAGTGAAAATCGATCCCAAGCAGGTGGAAGACGCGGCGAAAGAGCTCTACATCCGCGCGCTCAAGCTGTTGCCTCCGGACATCAAGGCGGGCTTCACCGGCCTGGCCGCGCGCGAGACGGACGCAACCGCGCAAAACGTTCTTGGCACCATGATCCGCAACATCACGGTCGCCGAGGACACCGACAACCTGCTCTGCCAGGAAACCGGCATCCCGATCTACAACGTCTGGATCGGCCGCAACGTCGAGGTCGACGGCGTGGCGCTGAAGGAAGCGATCCGCAAAGGCTGCTCGCGCGCCACGAAAGAGCATCCGCTGCGCTCCTCGGTCGTGCACCCGGTTACCCGCAAGAACGAGCATTCGTCCTGCGGGCGTCACGTTCCGGTGATGCACTTCGACTACACGGACAGGGTCGACACCCTCGAGATCGAGATGATCCCCAAGGGTTCGGGCTCGGAGAACAACTCGTTCCTCAAAATGGCGATTCCCGCCGACGGCGTGGATGCGATCAAGACTTTCGTGATCGATTGCGTGCTCGAAGCGGGCGGCAAGACCTGCCCGCCCACCATCGTAGGGGTGGGCGTGGGCGGCACTGCCGACCTCTGCGTGCACCTGTCGAAAATTGCTGCCACGCGCCCGCTCGGCTCGCGCTGCAGCGACCGCGAGGGTGCGAAGCTCGAAGAGGCGCTGACTGCCGCGGTCAACCAGCTCGGCGTCGGGCCGCAGGGCCTGGGTGGCGATTCGACCTCGTTCGCGGTTCACGTGGAAACCGCTGCGACGCATATAACGATGAACCCCGTGGCAGTGAACATGCAGTGCCACTCGGCGCGGCGGGCCCGGGCGACGTTCACCCCGGCGGGCATCGAGTACGGGTACTGAGATGAAAAAGCTGCTCCTGGCCCTGCTGCTCGCGGCGTCCCCGTCCTTCGCCGCCGAAGTCGCGGGCGTAAAGATCGACGAAAGCGCGCGCGTTGCGAATACCGACCTGAAACTCAACGGCGCGGGTTTGCGCAGCAGGGCGATTTTCAAGGTCTATGCGATGGGGCTGTACCTGCAGGAAAAGCAGGCCACGCCAGCTGCGATTTATGCCGCGCCTGGCCCGAAACGGGTGCACCTGCACATGCTCCGCGATGTCGATGCCGACGACCTCAGCGAGGCCTTGATGGATGGAGTAAAGAACAACCACGGCGAAGCCGAACTCAAGGCGCTCACCCCGAGGCTCGCCGTCCTGACTGCGATAATGAACGAGATCAAGGAAGCGAAAACCGGTCTCGCCATCGACCTGGACTGGCTCCCGGGCGCGGGAACGCAGGTCACCATCGGCGGGCAGCCGCGCGCCAGGCCCATCCCCGGCGAGGATTTCTTCCGCGCGCTGCTAAAGATCTGGCTGGGCGACAACCCGGTTTCGGGCGACCTCAAGAAAGCCCTGCTCGGGCAGGGAGGCTGAGATGGCGCACTACGATTTCACCATGCCGGTGAGCGAGGACCAGGTGCGCAGCCTGCGCGTCAACGACACGGTAACGCTCAACGGCACGCTGTTCGGCATCCGCGACGCGACCCAGATCCACATGTTCGACCGTGGCCGCAAGGCGCGCTTCGACCTCAAGGGCCACGCCGTGATCCACACCGCGCCGAACGTGAAGAAGGTCGACAAGAGCCCCGAATTCCCCACCGGCTATGCACCGGTGTGCATAGGCACGACAACCAGCGACCGCATGGAACGCTTCACGCGGCCGCTGATGAAGGACTACGGCGTTCGCATCGTCATCGGCAAGGGAGGCTTGCGCGACGGGTCATCCAAAGCGTTCGCGGACCTCGGCGGGGCATACCTCGCAGTAATCGGCGGCGCGGCGGCGCTCGAGACCACCTGGGTCGAGGCGATCGAGGACGTCGACATGGACGACCTCAATCCCGAGTCGCTGTGGAAGTTCCGTGTTAAAGGCTTCGGCCCGCTTCTGGTGGCCATGGACAGCCATGGTGGAAACCTTTACACCGCAGTGAAGAAGATAGGGCAGGACCGGCGCGCCGCGGCGCTGGCGAGCCTGGGCGTGAAGTGATCAGGCGGCCGATGGCAGCAATCTGCCACGGACGCCGCTTCCAGAGCCGCACTTCACAGCGAAGTGGCAGCAATCGAGGATCAACGCCGTGCGCGCCTGCGCTTTGACGCTGGCTTGCCCTGAGAGTCTTCGCAGCCGTTGAGCAACAGCGCCGCTCTGCGGAAAAGAAAACCCCTACGCGTTACCCGCCGGCTTCCCAGCAAAACACTTGCCCCGACCTGTTGATACACGCGTCCATGCCGCGTAGCCTGCAAAGGTAGTTGCGCTGCACAAACGCCGGTACCCAGCCGGTGCGTACACCCGGCGAGAGCAGGATTCCTGCAGGGACCACCCGGAAACGAAAAAGAGAGGACTCAAAATGCACTATCAAACACTCAATTGGGAAGTCTTGCCCAACCCCCTGCGCCCGGACGAGAAGACGATCGGGCTCATCACTCTGAACCGGCCCGACTTCCTCAATGCGGTCGACGTGAAGATGCGGGTCGAACTGGACATCCTGCTGGACGAAATCCGCCACCAGAGCCATGTTCGCGTCATCGTCATTACTGGTGCGGGCCGCGGATTCTCGGCCGGCGGCGACCTGAAATCCGAAGCCGGGCCGCTGGGCGCAGGCGAGGAGGATTTCGACATGGGCAATTTCGGCCCCTACAAGGAGCTCGCGCACTATTTCTTCAACGACCTGCGCCACTCCGTGCTGCAGCGGTGCTTCCGGAAATTCGAAGACCTCGAAGCGATCACCATCGCGGCCATCAATGGTCCCGCGGTGGGCATCGGACTCGAACTGTGCACGCTGTGCGACCTGCGCTTCGCGTCCGATCGCGCGAAGCTGGGCGAAGTAGCCGTGCCGGCCGGGTTTCTGCCGGAGTCGGGCGGCGCCCGCAACCTGCCCAAGCTGGTCGGCGTCGGCAAGGCCCTCGAACTGATCCTGACCGGGAAGATCATCGACGCGACCGAGGCGGAACGCATCGGACTGGTCGAACGCGTGATCCCGCACGAAAAGTTGCTTGAAGAGTCCATGACGTTTGCGGCGCAAGTGGCGTCGAACCCCTACCTTTCGGTGCGCTATGCCAAGCAGCTCGTGAAGCACTACTGGAACAGCAACCGTACGGACGAAGGCTGGGGCCGGGAGCTCGACGCGATCAAGGAAATCACGCGCACCAAGGATTGCCAGGAAGGCATCCGCGCGTTCCTCGGAAAGAGAAAGGCCGAATACCGGGGCCCCTACTACGACAACTCGCCGTTCTGAGGCCGCATTGACGACAAGTACCGTAAAGACCTCAATGGCGGGGCGGGTCATACCGTCGCGCCTCAATATGGCCCGCGAGGCGCTGGGAGGCGCGCTCGCGGCGGGTTTGGGCGGCAAAGTCGCCTTGGTCGGGCCCCGCGGGCAACTCACGTACTCCGAACTCGATGCCCAGTCCGGCGCCTTCGCGGCGGCGTGCAGGGCACGCGGCATCCAGCGCGGTGACCGCGTGCTGCTGCGAACCTGGAACTGCATCGAATTTGCGGTTGCGTTCCTCGGCCTGGCGAAGCTTGGTGCGGTGCCCGTCATGCAGAATTCCGCGGCCGGACTTTCGGACGTGGAGTACGTGCTCGAGCACAGCGATGCGGTAGCCGCGGTCTCGCTGGCCGAACTGGCCGAGCCGTTGCGGGCCCTCACCCGCTTGCTGCCCAAAGGGATCATCGTCGCGCGCGGCGCCTCGAACGGAGAAGGCGTCTACGAAAACATGGTCAAAACGGGCAACGCGGAGATCGTGGACACCGGCGCAGACGAGCCTGCGCTCATGTGCTACACGTCCGGAACGACGGGGCGGCCGAAGGGGATCGTCCACGCCCATCGCTGGATCATCGGCCGTGGGGACGCCAACCGACTCAGGCTGCCACCGCAGGCCGGAGACATTGCCCTCGCTGCCGGCGAATGGAGCTTCATCAGCCTGCTGGGGCACAACGTGTTGTTCGCGCTGCGCAACGGGATCACCGGCGCGATCCTCGAAGAGCGCGCGTCGCCCGAGAAATTCCTGGAATGCATCGCGCGCTACCACGTGACCGTCGCCTACGCCGTGCCGACCATGTACCGGCGCACGCTCGCGATCGACGGCATCGAGAAGGACTACGACCTGTCGAGCCTGCGCGCGTGCAACGCCAGCGGCGAAGCGCTGGGCGCGGCGCCGCTCGCCGCGTGGAAGGAGCGCTTTGGCACCGACATCTACGAGCATTACGGCATCTCGGAGTACCAGATGGTGCTCGGCCAGAGCCCGCTGCTGGCGCTCAAGCCCGGTTCGGTGGGCGTCCCCTGGGACGTCGTGGCGAAGGTCGTGGATGACGAATTGAAACCCGTGCCGCAGGGCGAAGTCGGCCAACTCGTGTTCGGGACGGACAACCCCAGCCTCTTCCTCGGGTATCACAAGGACCCCGAGAAGACCGCGTCAGTCGTGCATGACGGCTGGTTCCATACTGGCGACCTCGCGCGCGAAGACGAGGACGGCTATTTCTGGATCGCCGGGCGCGGCGACGACTGCTTCAAGAGCCGGGGCATCTTCATCGTCCCCATCGAGATCGAGAACGCGCTGCTCGAGCAGGCTTGCATTGCCGAGGCCTGCGTGGTTCCCGTGCCCAGCGCCACGGACGGCAACATCATTCGCGCGGTCGTCGTCCTGCGCTCGCCGCTTACGCCGCTGGAAGGCGTTTCCGGCGGGTACGCCGAGAAGTTGCGTACCGCGCTCAAGGCGCGCATCGCCCGCAACAAGGTCCCGCAGATCTTCGATTTCGTCGACGTGCTGCCGAAGTCCGCCAACGGCAAGGTGCTCCGGCGGTCGCTGATCGGTGAAGCCGCCGGAAAATGATTTCAACCCCTCCAGGAGTTACCGCGATGACGTCACGCCTGCCATCGAGTCGAACCGTACCGAAGATCAAGGCCCTGCTTGCCGCCGTGGCGTGCGTCGTCTGCGCTTCTGCCGCGGCGCAAGGCGTTGCGGACTTCCCGAAGCGCCCGCTGCGCATGGTGGTCCCGTATCCCCCCGGCGGCAGCACGGACATCGTGGGACGCATCATTGCCGCCAAGCTCGGCGATGCTCTCGGACAGCAGGTGATCGTGGACAACCGGGCCGGGGCCGGGGGCAACGTCGGCACGGACGCGGTGGCGAAATCCGCCCCCGATGGATACACGCTCCTGATGAGCTCGGTGACCACGCTCGCGATCGGCGCAAGTCTCTACGCAAAGCTCCCTTACGACCTGAACCGTGATCTCGAGCCGGTGGCGCTCGTCGGCTCGGTCCCGTTCGTGCTGCTGGTGAATCCCGCAGTGCCGGCGAAATCGATCCGCGACCTCATGGCGCTCGCGCGGGAGAAACCCGGGCAGATCAACTTCGGTTCCGCGGGCACAGGTACCAGCGCCCACTTCGCGGGCGAGATGTTCAAGTCCCTCGCCGGGATCGACATCGTCCACGTGCCCTACAAAGGCAACGCGCCGGCCATTGCCGACCTGATCGGCGGACAGATCCAGATGATGTTCGATTTCCTGCCGTCGGCGGTGCCGTTCATCAAGTCGGGCAAGGTCCGTGCACTCGCGATCACCCCGACACGGCGTTCGGCGGCGCTGCCGGAAATCCCGACGATAGCGGAGTCGGGCGTTCCCGCCTATGACGTGCTCAGCTACTTCGGCGTGCTGGCGCCCTCGAAGACGCCGGCGCCGATCGTCGCGCGACTGCATGCGGAAATCAACCGGATAGCTTCACTGCCCGACGTGCGCGAACGCTATGCGCGCGAAGGCGTCGAACCCGCCAACGATACGCAGGAGCACTTCCGGACCTACCTGAACGCAGAGGTGGCCAAATGGGCCAAAGTGGTCAAGGATACGGGCGTGCGCGCCGAATGAAGCGTACCGGACGAGTTCAATCGGAAGAATGAAGCCGATGAATTTGAGGGTCGTACCAGGCCTCGCGCACCGTGCACATCACATGCAGCCCTGGTACGGAGCCTTGCGGGCGTTCGGGGTCACCGGCATTGCGAATCGTGCGGCATTGGGGGGAAACTACCCGCGCACTCGATGTTGCAAGCTCAACGTTGGGCTATGCAGACGATCGCAGAGGGGTGTATGGGAAATGACCGGGATTGATTTTCCTATCGCTTGTCCCGACGCAATGGGATTGCCACTGCCCGAGCTTCACTTCAGACATGCCGGGTGGCGCGCAAGCGTGGTGCGCGCGTAGTAGTGAAAATTGGCGTCGATAACTTTTTGCTTGCATTTCCATTCGTGGCCGTAGCGCCCGTGTTCCGGCTCCACATGCCGGATCTCGCCAACGGAACGCGCCAGCAAGTGGAGTCTGGCAGCTCTCTCGAACGAAACTGCCAGAAGGGTGGCTTCCTCGATGCTCTTGCAGGCCACCAGCAATCCGTGGTTCGCAAGCAGGATGGCCCGCTTGTCGCCCAGCGATCTAGAGATGAGTTCGCCTTCCTCGTCGCCGTTGGGCACGCCGGGCCATTTTTCGAGGAAGGCACAATCTTCATACAGCCCCATTACGTCCATGTGCGAAACGGCGAGGGGTTCTCCAAGCATCGAAAGCGCGGACGTATAGAGCGCATGGGTGTGAACGATGCAATCGACCTGTGGGCGCTGGTCGTATATCCAGACATGAAAGCGGTTGCCCGGATTGGGCATCCCCCGGCCATTCACGGAGCGCAGTTCCCGGTCGACGCATATGACATTGCTCACTGCGGCCTCCTCGAGCCCGAGCCCGAAAGTCTGCGTCCAGAAGGCCCCGTCGCCGGGATCGGCACGCGCGGTAACCTGGCCTGCCAGGCCGGATGCATGCCCGTGCTCGGCGAGAATGCGGCAGCTTATCGCGACCTTTTCCCGCGCGCTCCATTTCGGATGATCGAATGCGCGCTGCATCTGGTCGTCCAAATGCGTTTCATAGGCGGCGTTGTTTTTGAGGGTGGCGGTGGTCATCGTTGCCTCCATGGGGCGGGAATGGCGTCGGGAGCGGACAACTCGGCGCGTCGCGGACGAGCGCACCGGAACGAGCGAAGTCTGTGGGGACGAGCTAAGTCTAGGAAAGCCGGTGTGTTTCGTCTAATATATTTCTCGGCATTCATTCATATGGATTCAATATGAACCTGCGGACGCTGGATTACTTTGTCGCGGTAGGCGAAGAACTCAGTTTTACGCGCGCGGCTGCCCGCGTGCACATTCAGCAGGCGCCCTTCAGCCAGGCGATCAGGAAACTCGAGGAGCAGGTCGGCGCAGTCTTGCTGAAGCGCAACACCAGGGGAGTGGAACTGACCGAAGCCGGCCTGGCGTTCCTGGCTGCCTCGCGCGGCATTCTGCAAAGCTACACCGATGGTGTGCGCGCTGCGCAATTAGCCGGAAAAGGACTCAGCGGGCGATTGAGAGTCGGATACGTCGCCTACGCGGCCTACGACCTCCTGCCACACATCGTCCGCGCGTTTCGCGAAGCCTGCCCTCAGGTCGCCCTGAGCCTGCGACAGCTAATCAGCGGCGAGCAGATCGAATTGATACGCCGTGGGGAACTGGACGCCGGAATGATCCGGCCTGCGGAGTTGCCGGCGGACGTGAATCAGTCTCTGCTGCTGAGCGAGCCGTTCGTATGCGCGCTTCCGGACAAGCATCGTCTTGCCGGACGCAGGCGCATACGCGTCAGAGACCTCCAAGGCGAGCCGTTCATCATGCTGCCATCCCAGCCCCGCACGGGCTTTTACCGGCAGATCGAGTCCATCCTGTCCGTCGCGGGTGTCGTTCCGCGCGTCGTACAGGAAGCGCTGCAGCTGGACACCATGGTGGGTCTGGTAAGCGCGGGGATCGGCGTCGCGATTGTGCCGGCATCCGTCAGGAGGCGGTCTACCGAAGGCGTCGTGTTTTGCGATCTGGACGGTACGCAGGCCAGAGCGGAAATCAGGTTCGTCTGGAAGGGCGGCGAAGAATCGGCTGCAATGCGCAACCTTCTAGTGGTTGCTCGGCAGGCGCGCTTGCGTTTTGCCAAAGGCAAGAGGCCGGCGCGGTCCTGTTGATGATGCGGCCCGAGGCTGGGAACCCGCGCAGGGTCGCGGCCGGATGGGACAGGCTATTCCCCCTTGATGTTGCGCGCCTTGATCAGCTTTCCAGAGCGATCGAACTCGGACCTGATCAGTGCGTCCATGTCGTCCACGCTCCCGCTGATGACCTGCGCGCCTATTTTTTCCAGTCGGTCGATCACTTCCGGTGACTTCAGCGCCTTGTTGATCTCGGCATTGAGACGGCCGACGATGTCTCGCGGAGTTCCGGCCGGCGCAACGATCCCGTACCAGGGCACCATCATGGTCTCGCCGTAGCCCGCTTCGGACAGCGTGGGCACATCGGGCAGCTCTTTGGAGCGCGCGGGCGCGCTTACCGCGAGCGCTCTAAGTCTGCCGGCCTTTACGTGCGGCACCGCAAACGCGAGTGCGATGAGAGCCGCATGCAGCCGGCCGTTGATGAGATCAGGGATGGCGGGCGGCTGTCCCTGGTAGGGAACGCTGACGATTTCGAGGCCGGTCGATTCCCAGAGCAGTTCCTGGCCAAGATAGTTATAGGTGCCGCTGCCGGGATTCAACGCATTCAGCTTGCCCGGACGCGCTTTGGCATAGTCGACCAGTTCCTTGAGCGTGCCCACGGGCAGGGATACCGGCACCACCCAAGCATTTTGCAAGGTGGCCACCAACCCAGCCGCAGCAAAGCTTTTCGGACCGTACCTGAGGTTGGCGTATAGATGCGGGTTTACCGCGAAGTAGGGCGCCGCTACCAGAAGGGTGTATCCGTCCGGTGCCGAATTGGCGACGGCTTCGGCCCCGATGTTGGCGTTGCCGCCGGGACGTGGCTCGACCACAATCGCGCGACCCCAGTTCTGCGCGATCTTTTCGGTAATGGCCCGCGCGAGCAGGTCTACCACACCGCCGGCCGGGTAAGGCACGATCAGGCGCACCGGCTTGGACGGGTAGTCCTGCGAACGGGCAGATTGCGCGGCGACGGCAAGCAGGGAGATGCCGGCGCTGAGCAGGAATTTGCAGAGAGTAATTCTCACGAAGTGTTTCCTAGTGGAACAGAGCAAAAAAACCGAGACATTCGCGGCGCAATGCCGCGCGTCGCCCGGATGAGGTTAGAGCGGCAAAGGGTGTTCGTCTAATATATTTATTGTCGCCTGTTCATATGTTCTCGATACTGCGAGTTGGTCGACAAGGTTCGTTGTCGTCGAACCGTCCGCGGACCGCGAGACCCGCAACGTCATGGCCAAGCGATTGACTTCACGGCCTGGCAGATCCTGTCCGGATTCGTCCACGTTGCGCGTTGTCGAGCCTCATCGTGATCCGCCCGTACCTCACGACGGACGGATTCGCGCGCTTCTGGCTCGATTGATGCATGTTCCATGATCACCGGCTGCAGACCGTCGACGGATCGTTCCTGCCCGATGGCACGTTTGTCGCCCTGCCGCCGGTGCCCGAGGCGCTGCTCCTCGAGGGCTTTCGGCGCGCGGTGCTCGCGTTTCTCGTGAGCGATCCGTTCAGTGTCCGTCCCTGCGGCGGGCGCGGCGGGCGGGCGCTTAGCGTTTTGAAAGCCAACGCTGAACGAATGCAGCCGCCGAGAAAATGCGATGCCGCATGGCGCGGTCTTGTTGTAAGAGTTTGTCGCCCGTGATCGGCACGAGATCCTCCCGCGCGGAAACAAGGTCCCACAAGTGCTAGTCGACGGGATCCGGTGCGCGCGAGGTGCGCACGGGCGCCAGGATGATCGCGTGCTGCGCCAGATCCACCGGGATCACGTCAAGATCGCCCACGCTCAGCCCGTGGGCCTTGCGCAACGACGGCCGTCCAAGCGCGGACCGATACTCCGCCACTAAGGCGTCGGAAAGAACGATGCTGACAGCATGCTGTCCAGTACACGGGCTGTCGGGGAGGCTGCATTTGCCGTCAATAGCCCGGAGACCACGACGTTGGTGTCGACAATCGACGGCGTGGACGCGCGCACCGGACAGGTCAGCGCTTGCGGGCGGCTTTCACTTCTTTTGTGGCCAGCGCCGATGCCTGCGCCTCGGTCAAGCCGCTATTGCTGCGGGCACGTAGGACAAGGGCCCGGGCATCCGCGTGGCTCTTGATGCCGTAGAACTCCAGGCTTTCCTCGATCGGTTGTCCGATCGTCTTGTCCCGCTGGGCAAAAGCCTCCTTGAAGCCGCGAAAACGCGCGTCGGAGAGGGTGATTGCCAGTAGGCTCATGGTCTTTGTGTATTGGTGCTTTAACACGAATAGTAGTCCTTCTTCATGTTTGGCATCAAGGTAGCCCCCGCTCGAATTGGCGCACCGGCGCCTTGCGCGGCGCTTCTTTCGGATTGACCATGCCGTTGCCCTCGATGGTCTCCGGCGCATAGGCGCCGGAAACTCCGACCGGCACCTCGCCGGTGATCGTCACTCGCTCCATGCTGCGCCGCTGCGGATAGTAGTCGTGCAGCGCGTAGTGCTGCACCGAGCGGTTGTCCCACATCACCACGGTGTCGGGCTGCCACTTGACGCGCAGCTGGTACTCGGGAACGTTCGCTTGGGCATATAGGTAGCTCAGCACCGCCCCGCTTTCATCCGCTTTCAAGTCGCGGATGCGCATCGTGAATTGCGGGTTCACATTCAGAACTCGGCGGCCCGAGACGGGATGCACGCGCACCACCGGATGCCAGGGGTTCGGAAACTCGTCCTCGAGCTCGCGCAGCCTGCGACGGTGCTCCGGCGAGTTGTCAAACAGCGATCTGAAAGGTGTGAAGTCGTGCAGCGCCTCGAGGCCGTGGACGTAGCGCTTCATGCGCTCGGAAAGGCCGCGATACGCGGCGGTCATGCTGGAGAAGCAGGTGTCCCCGCCTTGCGACGGAACGATGCGCGCCCGCAGCATGGTGGCCATGGGCGGGTTTGGTCGGAAGGTCTCGTCCGCGTGCCAGATGTCGGTACGGGCCGCTGGATGGTCCGCGGAATAGTCGAGCACGATGACTTCGGGCTTGTCCTCCAGGTTGGGGGAGAACGGATGGATCGACAGGGGCCCGAAGCGCTCGCCGAATGCCATCTGGTGCTCGAGCTCGATCTTCTGCTCGCGCATGACGATGACTTCGTACTGGACCAGTGCGTCGTGCGCGATCCTGAACGAGGCATCGTCGAGCCGGGACAGGTCGATGCCGCGCAGCTCCGCGCCGATGAACCCGTTGATGGGGATGATTTCGATCGCCATGGCCTTTCCTTTCAGTCGAGTTTCGCGCCGGAAACGCGGACCGCCTCGACCCAACGTCCGATTTCCGTCTTCACCATCGCAGTGAACTCCGCCGGCGTTATCGGCGGCGACGGGTCCATGCCGATCCTCGCCAGGAACTCGCGGAACTCGGCAGTCTGCTGGAACTTCTGCAGCTCTGCGGACAGGCGCGCGACCACTGCCGGCGGCGTGGCAGCCGGGGCGGACACGCCTTGCCAGGCCTGCCAGTCGAAGCCGGGCACGGTCTGCGCGATCGGCGCCACCGAAGGGATCAGCGAATTCTGCTTCGCCGCGGAGGTCCCGAAAGTCTTCACCTTGCCGGCCTGGATGTTGGGCACGGCGATCGTCGCGTCGCAGAACATGACCTGGACCTTTCCGGACATCACGTCGGTGATCGCCGCGGCGGTGCCTTTGTACGGCACATGCTGCAGGTCCAGGCCGAAGCGCCGCTTCAAGTCTTCCATGAAAAGATGATGCGCGCTGCCGTTGCCGACCGAAGCGTAGTTGTACTTTCCCGGATTGGCTCTGACGGCATCGATCATCTCCCGCATCGTCTTCGCCGGGAAATCCGGCGCGGCAATGAGGAAGAAGTTGACCGTGCCGAGCAGCGACAGGGGCTGGAAATCGCGCGTCGGATCGATCTGCGGGCTCTTGTACATCGCGGGGGCGATGCCGAATGTGGTGCTGGTTGAAATCAGCAGCGTGTAGCCGTCGGCCGGCGACCTGGCGACGATTTCCGCGCCGATGAGGGTGCCAGCACCCGGCTTGTTGTCGACGACGACGGGCTGGCCGAGCGCCTTGCCCAGGCGTTCGCCGACCGCGCGGCCCAGCACGTCGGTCAGCGCGCCCGGCGGAAACGGCACCACGAGGCGCAGCGGCCGGCTGGCGTACGCTTCCTGCGCCGCGGCGAGGTGCGCTTGCGGCGCAAGCAGAGTTGCAGCCAGAACTTTGAGGAGATTCCTGCGGGTTGGACAACACATGTTGAAACTCCTCTGAACTGACATTCAGGAATTCTCAGTTGACGCCGTCAACGATGTCCGGCGTCACGATTTTCGAATGCTTCGCCCGCGAAAGCGCCGCTGAACGATGGCAGCATATTGTCTGAAGAGTGGCTAAATAGGGGCACTTGCATCTAAAAATGGCGGCAATTGACGCGCACCTATTTGGCGCGCCAGCCGCCGTCAACCACCAGCGCGTGCCCGTTCACGTAGCGCGCGTCGGCCGAAGCGAGGAAACTCACCCCGGCGGCAATGTCCTCGACCGTGCCGCGTTCGCCTGCCGGGATGAGCGCGCGGACCTGGTCGTCGTTCACCACGACGCCGCGCCCGCTCATGTCGGGCACGCCGGGGCCGAGGATCTGCTGCGAGTGCTGGCGCAAGTCGGTGCGCACGGCGCCAGGGCAGATGCAGTTGATCGCGATGCCCCGCGCTGCATAGGCGACCGCCATCTGGCGTGTCAATCCGACCACGCCGTGTTTGGCCGCGACATACGCCGCGCCGCCGCCCGTGCCGTTGAGCCCGGCGACCGAGGACATGTTGACGATGCGTCCGCGCCCGCGCGGCAGCATTTCCTTCAGCGCCCGCTTGCATCCGAGGAACACACCGGTCAGGTCGATGTCGATCACGCGCCGCCAGAGGGCCTCGCTCATCTCGTCGGCGTCGAAATAGCCGTCGAGCACCCCGGCGTTGTTGACCATGACCTCGAGGGCGCCCAGCTCGGCCACCGCTGCAGTGACCGCGGCATCGAGCTCGTCTGTGCGGCTGACGTCGGCGCGAAGGCCGAGCGCACGGCCGCCGGCGGCCTGGATCTGCCCTGCGGTTTGCAGCGCGGCGGCGTGGTCGATATCGATGACGGCCACCGCGGCCCCCTCACTGGCGAGTCGCAGCGCAATTGCACGGCCCAGCCCGGACCCCGCGCCAGTCACTACCGCCATGCGTGGATCCTTTTCCATTCCTGCACCTCTGGACGGTTACTTCCCGCTCCGCAGCCGCGCGGCGCTGACGTAGGTGGCATGAAAACCGTTCGGCACACGCTGCGGCAATAGCACGCGCGCAATGGGTCCGCGCCCGAATTCTGTCCCGCGGCAGTTGAACACCTGGATTTCGGAGCGGACTTCGCGCGGGTTCCACACGAAAGTCACCAGGTAACCGTCGTCTTCCGATTTCGGGTTGTCGGCCGGCGCAAAACCGGGCTCGTTGTAATAGAAATCCGGGCCTTCGCTCCAAGCCTGGTAGCCGCCGGTTTCGAGGTCGTACTTCACCAGGCCCGTGAAGCGCGGCTCCTCCTCGCCGCCCTGCGGGAAGATGATGTTGTAGGTCCATCGGTTCTTGCGCCCCTGGTAGGCCGAGTTGATCACCGGGAACTCGGTGTTGAGCACGTCGTCGATGACGCGTTCGGCGGTCTTGCCCGTTTCGAGGTTGAAGCGCCACTCCTTCAACAGGAAATCGCGCCGTCGGTTGCGGATCGTCTTGATCAGCCGTTGCACGTCCGGCTTGCCGTCGTCGGTCGTGTGGATCCGGTAGGGCGTACCGATCATGACGATCTCTTTGCCCTCCTCCCAAGCGTTGACCGCGTGCAGCATGTAGCCTGGGCTCGCCTCGAACCAGCGCAGCTCGGAAGCCTGGCCGTAGCGCGGCACGATGCCAAAGCGCGACGGGATTTCCGGATGGAAAACCAGCTTGTGGCGCCCGGCCTGCAATGCCTCGGGGTCGGGGTGCAGCGGGAAATCGTGCAGGATCGTGTAGTGCTCGGTCACCGCCATGTCGTGCGGCAGGCGCGGGCCGGGCAGGTCGATCTCGATCTTGTGCTTGAGCTTGCCGTCGGCGCCGATCACCCCGTAGGTCATGTACGGCGGCTTCTTGTCGTAGTCGAAGAAGAGCAATTCACCCGTGTGCTCGTCGGGGCGCGAGTGTGCAGAGATCTTCTCGAACGCCCCGTCATAGTCCGTCCGGCCGATCGTCTCGAGCGTGTGGATGTCGAGGTGATACGGTTTTCCCGTCAGGTAGAACATCGTGAGCAGCTTGCCGGCGTGGAATTTAACGTCGGTATTGGAATTGTTCTTCTGCGGCTCGTCGGGGCGGTCGCGTCGCGGCGGCTCCTTGAGGCCGCGCCACAGGGGGTGCCCCGCCTCGACTTCCTCGGCCAGGCTGGTGGTGCGGATCCAGCGGTTGCGATAGCTCACCTTGCCGTGGTCGAAATAGGCGGCGTGCAGCATGCCGTCGCCGTCGTACACGTGGTAGCGCCAGTCGGGCGGGAACCACGGGTTGGGACCGTTCCGAACATGGATGCCGTTGAGGTCCTTGGGCATCTCGCCGATGACTTCGAGCTCGGTCGCAACGATCTCTTTTTCGATCGGGGCGTTTGGGCCGCTCAGGCCCGGGATGTTGTGCACCGGAAGGTCTGCGAGTTTCATGGCTGCTCCTTCTGTATCTCAGTCCGCGCGGAACCCGGAGGCCTTCACCGCGTCGCGCCAGCGCTCGGTGTCGGTTTTCATCATCGCGGCGAATTCGTCCGGTGTGTTCGGGATCGGCTCGAGGTCGATCGCGCGCATGCGGGCCTGCGCTTCGGGCATGCGCAGCGCGGCGGTGAATTCCCGGTTCAGTTTCTGCACGATGGCCGGCGGAGTGCCCGCCGGCGCAAGGAACCCGGTCCAGGCGTAAATCTCCATCTTCGGGTAGCCGAGCTCCTTGAAGGTCGGCACGGTCGGCATCAGCGGCGAGCGCTCGCCGGTCAGCGCATAGGCCCTGAGCTTGCCGGCTTCCACGTGCGATTTCACGGACGTAATCGGCACGAAGGCGGTCATTACCTGTCCGCCCAGCAGGTCCTGCACCGCGGGCGGGGTGCCCTTGTACGCGACGTGCAGCATGTCGATGCCGGCGAGCTGGTTGAGGATCACTCCGGCGAAATGCGACGGATTGCCGGCCGTGAACGAGGCGAAGCTGGTCTTGCCCGGGTTCGCCTTTGCGTAGGCGATGAATTCGGCGAGCGTGTTCGCCGGCACCGATGTGTGCGCGGCGAAGACCAGCTGGGTGCGAATCGCCGCGGTGATCGGGGCGAAATCGCGCACCGGGTCGTAGGGCAGCTTGGCGAAAGCGTGCGGGTTGATCGAAGTCATGCCTGAAGTGCAAAGCAGGATCGTGTAGCCGTCGGGCGGCGACTGGATGAGCGTCTGCGCGGCGATGACGCCCGCGCCCCCGGACTTGTATTCGTAGATCACTGGCTGGCCGGTGGTCTCCTTGAACCGGTCGCCGACGATGCGCATCACAATCTCGTTCACGTTGCCGGCGGGGAACGGCGAGATCATGCGGACGGGTTTGGCGGGGAAATCCTGCGCCGCAAGCGGCGCACAGGCGATGGCCAGGCCCAGCGCGCAAATCCGCGCCAGACCTGTTCGGGTGCCTTTGGACATTTTCTGAGTCTCCTTTATGATTTTTGTCACTGCGTCATCCACTCCGTGAGCGCTGCAGCCACCTCTGCCGGTGCTTCCAATGGCGCCAGGTGACCGCAGTGCTCGAACACCACCAGGTCGGCGGCCGGGATGCGGCGCGCCATCTCCTCGTGCTGGGCCAGGGGCGTGATGCGGTCCTCGCGCCCGACCGCGATCAGCGTCGGCACGCGGATCGATGCGAGCACCGGATCGCGGTTGGGGCGCGCCATCGCAGCGCGCTGCTGCGCGATGAACCGCGCCGCGCCGTAATCGCGAGACATGCGGCTGCGAACGGCCTGGATTGCCGGATCCTCCGCGCGATCGGGATGCAGCAGGAATCGCGTCATCCTGGCGTCGATCGACTCGTAATCCGATCGGGCGATCCCGATCAGGCGCTCGCGGCTCGCTGCGGCGTCGGGGGTATCGGCGTGTGCGCCGGTCGAGATGAGGGCCAGGCGCTCGATGCGCTCGCCGGCCTGCGCCGCGATGGCCAGTGCCACATAGCCCCCGAACGAGAAGCCTGCCAGCGCGAACAGCGGCGGGGCGGAGGCGAGAATTTCGGTGGCGATCGCATCGATGTCTTCGAGTGCGGGGTTTTCAAGCGCCTTGCTTACGATGCCTACAGGCAGGGCGGCGCGAACACCGTCCCAGAGTTCCGGGGTGCTCGAAAGGCCCGGCAAGAGGAGCAAGGGTGCCATCGTCGTCCTTATGCGCCCGCGGTCATCGATGCGGCGTACTGGGTGCGCAATTCGCCGATCAGGTCGGCGGTGCTCTTGACGCGGTCGATCATGCCGATGCCCTGCCCGGCGGAGCGGATGTTCTTCCACGGCTTGTTGTCGCTGTTCTGCCCGCGGAATTCCATGTCCTTGCGCGGCGGCAACGTATCGGGGTCGAGGCCCGCGGCGACGATTGTCGGTCGCAGCATGCTTGCATTCGCGCCGGTGAAGGCCTTGGTAACGATGAGGTCCTCGGGTCCGTGGTCGACGAGCAGCTTCTTGTATGCCGCATCGGCCAGGCTTTCCTCCGTGGCGATGAACAACGTGCCCGCGTAGGCGAAATCGGCACCCAGGATCTGCGCCGCGCGGATCCCGTTGCCGTTGCACACGCCGCCCGCGTAGACGATGTAGCCGTCCCACCACTCGCGCACTGCGGGCACGAACGAAAAGCCCGCCATCTCGCCGGTGTGGCCGCCCGCGCCGGAGGAAACGAGGACGAGGCCGTCCACGCCGCACTCGGCGGCCTTTTTCGCGAGCTTGATGCTGTTGACGTCGGCGAAGACCAATCCGCCGTAGGCGTGCACTTTTTCGACCACGCGGGCCGGACTGCCCAGAGCGGTGATCACGATGGGCGCGCGGTACTTGATGCAGAGCTCGAAGTCCGCCTCAAAGCGATCGTTGGTCCGGTGCGTGACGATCGTCGCGGCCCACGGACCGATCGTGCGGCCGGGCTGGCTCTTCTTGAGGGCTTCAACGCCGGCGGTGATTTTCCGCAGCCAGTCTTCGAGCGCCTCGGAGGTCCGGCAATTGGGTGTGGGGAAAGCACCGATGACGCCCTCGCGGCAAGCGGCGAGCACCAGCTCCGGACCCGAGATCAGGAACATCGGCGCCGCGATGAGCGGCAGGGTGATCGGGTAGGGAAAAGCCTTGCGTGCCTTCATAGTGCTTTGGTCACCACAAAGCTGACCACCGTCGTACAGCTGCCGCCGATGTTGAGGGTCTGGAAAGTTTTCGCGCCTTCGACCTGGTAGTCGCCCGCGGTGCCGGTCACCTGCTTTGCCGCGTCGAGGAGCATGCGTGCCCCGGTCGCGCCCACCGGATGGCCCGTTCCGATGAGGCCGCCGCTGGGGTTGAACGGCAGTTTGCCGCCGGCCGCGATGGCGCCGGACTCGACCGCCTTCCAGGATTCGCCCGGCGCGGTGAGGCCGAAATGGTCGATCGCCATGTATTCGGTGGTGGTGAAGCAATCGTGCGTCTCCACGCCATCGAGCGATTCGTGCCCGGCGATGCCGGCACGCTTCCACGCCCCGGCGATCGCTTCGCGCACGTGCGGCAGCACGAACGCCTCGCCGCGGCTGCGCTCGAGCTTCTCGCTCATCAGCAGGCTCGCGGTCCGATGGCCCCAGCCCGAGATATAGGGAAGCTGGTCGAGCGTGCCGCCGCGGCGTTTTGCGTAAGCCGCGGCCACTTCGGCCGAAGCGAGGATCACTGCGGCGCCGCCGTCGGTGATCTGGCCGCAGTCCTGCCGGCGGATGCGACCTTCGATAAGCGGATTCGCTTCGTCGTCGGCGCGAAAACTGGCATCGGTGAATTTCCACGCGCGCGTCTGCGAATTGGGGTTGCGCTTGGCATTGCCCAGGTTGATCTGCGCAATCGCGCCCAGGTGTTCGTACTTTAGGCCGTAGCGGCGGTCGTATTCGTCGCCGAGCGTGCTGAACATGTGCGGCCACATGAATTTGGCGTTCTCGCCCTCGTGGCCGACCCAGGCCGCGGCAGCCTGGTTCTTCGCCGCCTGGTCGCCGTGGACATTCCTTTCCTCCTCCGCGCCGAGCACGAGCGCGCAACCGTAACGCCCGGCCTCGATCTCGGCCATCGCGGCGAGCACCGCGATGCTGCCCGAGGCGCACGCGGCCTCGTGGCGCGCGGCGGGCACGCCCCACAGCGCGGGCTCCACGGTCGCGGGCATCGCGCCCAGGTGCCCCTGCCCGTTGAACAGCTGGCCGAAGGCGTTGCCCACGTGCACCGTCTCGACGGCGTCGGCGCCGATCCGCGCCGCGGCCAGCGTGCCCTGCACGGTCTCGGCCACGAGGTCGCTGATCTCGCGACCC
>JBBQNG010000015.1:0-29566 GCA_038329645.1 Burkholderiales bacterium | reverse complement strand
GCATCCCCTCACCCTGTATCTCGACAAGCGCGAGCTCGTCACGCTGATGACACTCGGCCAGGCGCCCGAGGCGCTGGCCATCGGCTACCTGCGCAACCAACGCCTGGTGGGCTCGATCGACGACATCGCCGAGGCGCAGGTGGACTGGGAGACCGATTCGGTCGCCATCGTCACCCGCAACGGCGTCGAGAACCTGGACGCGCGCATGGAAAAGCGCACCGTCACCACTGGCTGCGGCCAGGGCACCATGTTCGGCGGGCTCATGGACGAGATCGACTCGATCCGCCTGCGCGAGGACGTGCGGCTGGAGGACTTCCAGCTGTTTTCGCTCGTCGAGCAGGTGCGCAAGTACGAGACCATCTACAAGCAGGCGGGCGCCGTGCACGGATGTGCGCTTGCCCGCGCGACGTCGGAGGGCGCGGAGATCCTCAAGTTCGTCGAGGACGTCGGGCGCCACAATGCGGTCGATGCGATAGCGGGCTTCATGTGGCTCGAGGGCACCGACGGCTCGGACAAGGTCTTCTACACCACCGGGCGGCTCACCTCGGAGATGGTGATCAAGTGCGCGCAGATGGGGATTCCCTTCCTGGTCTCGCGCTCCGGCCTGACCAAGATGGGCCACGACATCGCAAAAAAGATCGGAATCACGATGCTGGGGCGCGCTTCGGGCCGCCATTACCTGCTTTTCACCGGCGGCGAACGGCTCTTACGCACCGCGCCGCGGACGACCGCATTCGCATGAACCCATTCAAGGGAGAACCGCCATGACCGTCGAACTGTATTTCGCCCCCGGCGCCTGCTCTTTCGTGCCGCACGTGGGCCTGGAGGCCGTCAAGGCCGCCACCGGCCGCGACTTCGTGCCGAAGCTCGTCAAGCTCCACAAGGGCGAGCACCTGACCCCGGAATACAAAGCCATGAATCCCGACGGCCAGGTCCCCGTCGTGGTGGTCGACGGCAAACCGCTCACCCAGATCGTCGCGATCTGCGACTGGATCGACCGCGCCAACCCCGAGGCGAAGCTGCTGCCCACCGATGCTTGGAAGCGCGCCGAAGCGCTCTCGCTGCTGGCCTGGATGAACAACACCGCGCACCCGACGTTCACGCATGTCTTCATGCCGCAGAAATTTGCCGAGGGCGAGGCCGCACGCGCCGACGTCAAGGCGAGCGCGGTGGCAAAATACCGCAAGATCCTCTCCCGGCTCGAAGCCTTGGCGGCCGACGCGTCGTCGTGGCTGCTCGGGGCCAACCTCTCGTTTCACGACGCGTACGCATTCACGCTGCTGCGCTGGGCCGGCTACGCGGGCATCGACCCGGCCGCGTATCCGGTGCTGCGCAGGCACGTCGAGAAAGTCATGGCCGCGGCGCCCGTCGCCGCCGCGCTCGAGCGCGAGCGCATCAAACTCGACACCTACAAGGCCGCGGCCTAGACGCTTGTAATACTTTGTTTTACAATGCGGCCATGATCAAGACCATCCGGAAAATGGGCAATTCGCAGGGCCTGATCTTCGACCAGGCGCTGTGCGAGCTCACGGGCCTGAAGGTGGGCGACGAAGTCAACGTGATCGTGCACGAGGGCGGAACGGTGACGCTGACGCCGATGCGGCGCCACGCCAGACCGGAGACGGTGAGCGGTACGATCCGCCGGACGGTGGCGGACTATGCAAAGACGCTTAAAAAGCTCGCGTGAAATCCACGCCCGATGACTGCATCCACCTCACCGTCGACCAAGTGCTTGAGATTCATGAGGCGGTCATCGACGCGTTCGGCGGCTCGCGCGGCATGCGCGACCGGCGATTGCTGGAATCCGCGATCGGCGCCGCGCAGGCCACGGCGTCCGGTCAGTCGGTCTTCACCGACCTGGTCGAGATCGCAGCAGCCTATCTTTTCTATCTTTGCCGCAACCTTCCCTTCATTGATGGCAACAAGCGCGTAGGGATGACTTCCGCGATCGTGTACCTCAGGCTGAACGGCGTTGAGCCGTCGGCCGATAGCGGCGATTGGGAGCGCCTTGTGCTCGACGTCGCAAGCTCTTCGCTTGACCGGGATTCAACGACCAAGCGCCTGCGTACACTGCTTCGCGCCAGTTCGGCCGCACGCAAGAAAGGAAAGACTAAATGAAACTCGTATTCTTCGACGATTTCCGTCTGGGCGTCATCCGGGACCACCTCGTGGTGGACGTTTCGGCGACAGTACGCGAGATCCCGCACACCGGGTCGCACGACCTCATCAGCGGGCTCATCGCGCGCTTCGGCCACTACCGCTCGCGCATCGAGGAGGCGGCGTATACCGGCACCGCGATGCCGATCGACAAGATGCGCTTGCGCTCGCCGCTGCCCAAGCCGTGCAACATCGATTGCATGGCCGTGAACTACATGGAGGACGGCACGCGCAGCGAGCCCGCGCCGATCAACGCGTTCTTCAAGTCGCCCAATTCGGTGATTGGGGATGGCGACACCATGGTGCTGCCCAACATCCCGGCCACGATCTTCGAAGGCGAAGCGGAGGTGGCCGTGGTCATCGGCAAGCGCGCCTCGAACGTGTCGGAGGCCGAGGCCATGAGCCACGTGTTCGGCTACATGAACTTCATCGACGGCTCGGCGCGGCCTGCTGCCCCCGGGCAACACTTTCTACCAGATGAAAGCGCGCGAGAGCTTTGCGCCGATGGGGCCGTGGCTGGTCACCGCCGACGAGATCCCCGACCCGCAGAAGCTGCAGGTCAAGCTGTGGGTCAACGGCGTGCTCAAGCAGGATTTCAATACCAGCGACATGGCCCACAAGATCGCGCGCTGCATCTCGTGGGTGAGCTCGATCCATACGCTTGAGCCCGGCGACGTGCTCGCCACGGGCACCAACCACCGCGGCCTGTCCGCGTTCCGGGACGGCGACACGGTCGAGCTCGAGACCGAGGGCCTCGGGCGCCTGCACATCAAGGTGAAGGACGACCTCAAGAGAACCTGGGCGCGCGATACGCGCCTCGAGCATGCGGAGAAAAAGCTCCCCGGCGCCACCACGCCCCAGCTGACCGGCAAGTACGCTCCCGGCACATAACCGAAAGCCACAAAACCCGAAAAAACCCGGGACAGACCACGTTTTTCGCGAAGAAAAACGTGGTCTGTCCCGGGTTTCGACTTACGCTCCGCCGTTCACCACCCGCGTCTGGCCGCTCACGTAGTCGCTGTCGGGGCTGCAGAAGAGGTACACCGAGCCCGCCGCCTCCTCGGGCAATCCGCCGCGGCTGAGCGGGATCATCTGGTTCATCGCCGCGATGCGGCCGGCCTGGATGCCCACCTTGACCTGGCGTCCCTGCACGTCGATGGTGCCGCCCTCGCCTTCGGTGAGCGGCGTGGTGAGGCGCGTCTGGATGTAGCCGAACGCCACCGCGTTCACGGTCACGTGGTAGCGGCCCCACTCTTTCGCCAGCGTGCGCGTGAGGCCCAGGATGCCGGCCTTGCCCGCGGAGTAGTTCGACTGTCCCGCGTTGCCGTTCACGCCGGAGGTGGACGAGATGTTGACGATCTTCCTCACGATGCGCTTGCCCGCCTTCGCCTCGACCTCGACAGCGGTGCGCAGGTGGCCGGCGAACGCGCGCAGGATTCGGAATGGCGCGGTGAGGTGCACATCCAGAATGGCGTACCACTGCTCGTCGGTCATCTTCTGGATCACGCTGTCCCACGTGTAGCCCGCGTTGTTGACCACGATGTGGCAGGCGCCGAGCTTGTCCACGGCGGTATTGACGACGCGCTCGCCGAAGTCCGCCGCCGCAACGTCGCCATTGCAGGCAACCGCCTCGCCGCCCATCTTGCGGATGAGCTCGATCGTCTCCGCAGTGGCCCCGTCGTCGAGGTCGTTGACCACGATCCTTGCGCCGTCGCGCGCCAGGCGCAACGCGATCTGCTGGCCGATACCGCGGCCCGATCCCGTGACCACCGCCACGCGTCCGTCAAGCTGTCCCATTTTCCCTCCCCTATGGCCTCTGGTTCGACATCACGATGGTGCCGCTGGCGGCGAACATGCCGCCGACGCCGTGGCACACGCTGACTTCCACTCCGGGCACCTGCGCAGGCGCCGTGCCGCGCACCTGGCGCACGCTCTCCTGCAGCGCGAACATGCCGTACATGCCGGTGTGCGTGTAGCTCAATCCCCCGCCGCTGGTGTTCATCGGCAATTTTCCGCCGGGCGCAGTGTTGCGCTCGCTGATGAATGCGCCCGATTCGCCGCGGCCGACGAAGCCCAGGTCCTCCAGCCCGTACAGCGGCAAATGCGCGAACGCATCGTAGATCATGAGGTGGTCGACGTCGGCGTGCTTGATGCCCGCGGTCTCGAATGCTCGCTTGCCCGCGACGCGGAAGGCGCGCGAGCTGCCGAAATCCTCCATCTGCGAAATCATCGGCGTCTCGACGCTCTCGCCCGTGCCGATGATGTACACCGGCTTCGTGGGGAAGTCCTTAGCACGATCGGCGCTCGTCAATATCAGCGCCCCGCCGCCGTCGGTCACCACGCAGCACTGCAGGATGCGGAACGGATACGCGATCATCTTCGAGCCGAGCACGTCGGCGACCGTGATCGGGTCCTTGTACAGCGCGCGAGGGTTTTTAGCCGCCCATTCGCGCTGCACCACCGCCACCATCGCCAGCTGTTCCTGCGTCATGCCGCGGTCCTTGAGGAACCGCAGCACGGGAATCGTGAACTGCGATGGCGGCCCGAAGATGCCGTACGGCGCCTCGAACTGCCCTTGCAGGCTCGAGGGCGGGATCGTGCGCGGCAGCGCGCCGACGCGCGAGCGCCCGCTCTCTCCGTGCGTGATCAGCACGGTCTTGCACAGGCCCGCGCTGATTGCCGCGGCCGCGTGCCTCACGTGCAGCATGAAAGAGCACCCGCCCACTGCCGTGCCGTCGACCCAGTTCGGCGTGATGCCCAGGTAATAGGCGACTTCCGTCGGCGTGTTGCCGGCGGTGGCCACGCCGTCGATGTCCTGCGGCCTGAGGCCCGCGTCGGCCAGAGCGTTGAGTGCTGCATCCGCGTGCAGTTGGATCTGCGAAAGCTCCGGCACCACGCCGAGCTTGGTGGTCTCTGCCGCGCCGACGATCGCCACGCAGCCCGGCTTCATTTCGCCTCCGGGGTGAAATGCACCAGCGAGATCTCGTCGTTCTTCTTCGCGAACACCGCCCTGACCTTCATGTCGAGCTGAAGCGCCTCGGGCGTCTGCGGCACGCCGACGATATTGGTCATCATGCGCGGCCCCTCCTCGAGCTGGACCACGGCGATCGAATACGGCGGAGTGAAACCGGGTGTCGGGCGGTGATGGATCACATAGCTGTGCAGCGTCCCCTTGCCGCTGGCGGCGAAGACTTTCACCTCGCGCGAGCCGCACTTCGGGCAGAACGGACGCGGCGGGAAATAGGCTTTCTCGCAGGCGGTGCAGCGCTGCAGGCGGATTTCGCCCGAGCGCGTGCCTTCCCAGAATTGCTTCGTCTCGGGCGTGGGTACGGGCAATGGCCCGCTGGTGGGCTGGTCGGCCAAGCTGGTTCTCCTCGAGTGATTTGGCTGGCCGAATCATCACCCGGTGAACCCTCGAACCGCAAATCCCTTGTGCCCCCCGATCCGGATGCGCGAAACGCCGCGCACATGGCCGGTAAGGACTAGCGGGAAGAGCGCAGGGCCTCAAACCGGGCGCGGGCGGTCCGGCGAGGATCGGCAAGCACGCCCGCGGGAAGGCGAATGCCGCTGCCGATGATGCGAATCATGCTTGGTCCGCCGGACGGGGACTCGCAATTGCCATCCCTGCGGGAAAGCACCTCCGCGCTCGCCCCGTCCGCCGCGGTGTCGCAGGGATCGCCGAGGGTCGCCCACGCACGCGCCGATGCCAAGACGATCGCATCGCCCCCTGTCGCAGGCTGGCCGGTAGCCGGCACAGCCGCTTCGATGTCCAGCGCCGAAGGCAGGAACGCGATCGTGTAGTTGGAACTCCCCGAACCGGTGGGCGTGAATTCGTTGATCGCATAGTGTCCCGCTACCTCACCGGCTGCGCGGCCGAGGAATCCCGTCAGCGGCGCCCCGGCGCCGAGGTCGGAAGTAACGAAGGTGAACGCCAGGTCGGGATCGCCAAAGATCTTGGTCTGGCCGTTCGCGCTCACCGTTACGGCGCGCGGACTGATGGTGAGCGTGCCGCTTTTGAACGCAATCGCGTAATTTGGATTGGCCGCGGGGACGCCAACAGTGCCCTGCGTGATCGCGTAGGTTCCGACGCCGGAACCCGCCGTGGCAAGCGACGCCGGGCTTCCGCCGAGGCCGTCGCCGTTGACCAGGCTGCCGGCGGTGATCCGGTAGCCAAACGCAGGGTTCGGGTCGCCGTAATTCCGGGCCGTGTCGCTCGCAGTGATCGTAATGCCGCGCGGGCCGACGGTAAGCGTGCCGTCGTTGAAGGTGACGACGTAGTTGGCGCCCGCCGTCAGCGTGCCTTGCGTGATCGGATAGGCCCCGGCGTTGGAGAGGGCATTGGCAATCGTGGCCGTGCCGCCCGACAGCGTGTCGCCGTTGGCGAGGCTGCCGGAAACGACTTGCTGCGCCAGCACGGGATTCTCATCCCCATAGCTGCGGGCCATGTTGTCGGCACTGACGGTGATGTCGCGTGGGTCGATAGTCAGCATGCCGTCGACGAACCTGAAGCGATAGCCCGCGCCGGAGGCCAGCGTCCCGGGCGCCGTCCCGATCGCGTAACGACCGACGTTGGAATTCGCTGCGGCAGCGGAGGTCATGTCCGCGCTTCCGGTGAGGCCTGTGGAAGACGCGGTGTCGGCTACGCCATCGTCGACCACGAAGCCGCCCTGCGTATACCTGAATGCCGGGTTGGCGTTGCCGTAGTTGCGGACCCTGTCAACGGCCGCAATCACCAGCTGCGGCTGCGCGCTGTAGATCAGGTGGTTGCCGGGCTCCGAAATGCTCGCCGGGCTGTTCATGGCGAGGGTGCGGTTGTAGAGGCGCGGAAGGCTCGAACCGGCTGCGGCGGTCAGGCCATTTTCAGTCGAGCCTTCGGGCGAGGTCGAATAGATGAGCCAGCGGCCGTTCGGCGCCGACACTGCGCCCGGGCCGGAATTGTTGATGAAGTTGCCGCCCGGGGCCGCCGCGAGCACCAAGGAGTCGCCCCCGCTTGTCGCAGCGAGCGTTGCACCGCTGCCCAGGATCATGCTTCCCGCGCTAACCCCGCCGTTCACTGCGGTGATCGTCCCCGCAGAGATCGATCCGAGCGTGATGTCGCGGCTTGTGCGGTTGGTCTTTCCGGCGCCGTCGCGCATTTCAATGGCGACCGCTCCGGTGCCCGCGTCGAGTCGCGTTCCCGCGGCCATGGCGATCACCGCGGCGCCCGCGTCCCGGTGCGCATCGACGACGCCGTTGGCGAGCGTGTCGTTGCCGATGAGCGTGAGATTGCCGTTGTCCGTCACGATTCCCTGGTCGATCAGCAGCGAGCGGCCTGCCTGCAGCGTCAGCGCCCCTCCGTTGCCGGAAGCGTTATTGACGTTGAGTGCGCTGGCGACGGTGATGTCGTTCGACGCTTGCAGTGTGACTGCGGTGCCCTGCCCCAGTACACGTTCGAGATCTGTGCGGCTGATCGTCACGGACTCGCCGGCCGAGTCGGTGTACGCGGTGTTTTGCGCGCCGATAGGTCCGGTAAATAGATACACCGCGCCGGCGGCAGGGTTCGCGTTGCCCGCACCGGCGTCCTGGTAGGCACTGACGGCGAGACGATCGCCTGAGCCGTTGAGCGCCACGGCCTCCCCGAATCCGTCGCCGGCATCGAGGGCGACGTTGACGTTCTGGCCGCCCGTGTATCCGGAGCCGAACGTGGCGAGAAGCGCGCCGCCGGAAAAGTTCCGGTCGGTGAAACCGAACAGGTGCACCGCGCCGGAGTCGGTCTTGGCATTGCCGGCGCCGTCGTCCATGTATGCCCCTACAGCGAGGCGATCCCCGGCTGCGTTCAGCGCCACGCCGACGCCAAACCCATCGCCGGCGTCGAGGGCGACATTGACGTTATTTCCGCCCGTGTAGCCCGAGCCGAGGGTGGCGGCGAGCGTGCCGCCGGAGAAATTCGTGTCATTGAAGGTAAACAAGTGCACTGCGCCGGAATTCGGGTTGGCATTGCCCGCGCCGCCGTCCTGGTAAGCCCCCACGGCGAGCCGGTCACCTGCCCCGTTCATCGCAACCGAAACGCCGAAGTTGTCGTTGGTGTCGAGGGCGACGTTTACATTGTTGCCGCCGGTATAGCCCGAGCCCAGGGTGGCTGCAAGGGCACCGCCCGCGAAGCTCGTGTCGGCAAATGTAAAGAGGCGTACCGCGCCCGAGTACGGGTTTGCGTTGCCGGCGCCTCCGTCGTACATCGCGCCCGCGGCCAGCCGGTCGCCACGCGCGTTCAACGCAACCGAGCTTCCAAAGAGGTCGTAGGCATCGAGCGCAACGTTGACGTTGTTCCCGCCGGTATAGCCCGAGCCGATCGTCGCGGCGAGCGCGCCACCGGAAAAGTTCGTATCCGCGAAGGTGAACAGGCGCACCGCGCCCGAGAAGGGCGTGGCATTCGACGCGCCAGCATCGCCATATGCGCCGACCGCCAGGCGGTCGCCCGCCGCGTTCAACGCCACCGAGTTGCCGAAATAGTCGAACGCATCGAGCGCGACGTTGACATTCCTGCCGCCGGTGTAGCCCGAGCCCAGCGTCGCAGCCAGGGCGCCGCCGGAAAAATTCCTGTCGGTGAACGTGAAAAGTTGCACTGCGCCGGAATCGGTGTTCGCGCCGCTCGCGCCATCGTTGAAATACGTCCCGACTGCGAGACGATCTCCCGCCGAGTTCAGCGCGACGACGGTGGCGAATCCACCGTTGGAATCGAGCGGGAGGTCGACGTTCTTCCCGCCCGAGTAGCCCGAACCCAGGATCGCCTGCAGGGACCAGCCTGCCACAGTGGCGGGGTCGCCGATGACAACGTCCTTCGGGTCGAGCAGCAAGAGGCCGCCCGGGCCCGTGTCGACACGCCCCAGATCGGCGCGGCGCAGCGTTTCCTTCGAAGAAAGCTCGATTGCGCCGCCATGCAGTGCACCGGTTGCGTTTACTGCGCCGAGGAACGTGGTCTCCAGGTTCGACCACACAATGGCCGTGCCGCCTTCGCCCGCCGCGCCGCGGGCCGAAACGTCGACGCTTACCCCGTCATTCAGGAAAGTCCGGGCTGACGCCGCAATTTGCGCCACCTCGCCGAAGCGCCCCACGAACTGTTCCCGTCGGACAGCGTCCGATTCGCCAATCTTGCCGCCCTGGTAGTCGCCGCCGATGCGTACGAGTCCGCCGCGCGTGGCACCCGAGGCGTCGATCTGGGTCGAGAGCAGGCGCACGGTGCCGCCGGAGAGGTCGATGCGGCCGCCCTCGCCCGTTTCGCCGCGCGCGCGGTAGGTGCCCGAACTGAGCAGGCCGCCTGCTGCGCTGACCGAGATACTCCCGCCGGCAGTCGCGCCGGAAGCATCGCTGACGCTGCTGTTCGGCTCGAGGGTGACGCCGCCGCTTTTGTATTCGATGCGGCCGCCCGTCCCGCCGAGTCCGCGGGCGCTGACATTTTCCGCGAGCGACAGCGTACCGAGGGCGGTCGCGCGGATCGTGCCGCCGTTGACGCCATCGGCGCTCACTGTGCCGCCAAGCCCTACGAATCCGCCAGCCAGGTCGATCGTCCCACCCAGGGACGGCCCATCGGCTGAAATCCTGCTGCCGCTTTCGAGGGCGATGGCATTCATCGCCCGGACGCCGACCTGGCTTGCCGCGAGCGTGCCGGCGTTGCGGACGTCAGAAGCCTCGAGCGAGATGGCACCGTCGCGGCCGGCCAGCGTGCCGGCTTCGATGATTCCGGTGTTGTTGATCAGCGACCGGGTGATCTGGTCCATGGCCTTGGCTGTCAGGATCACCACGCCGCCATCGGCCCGGATCGCCTGCTTGTTTTCAACCAGGCCGTTCAATGTCCCCTGGTCGACGCTTAGGCCAAGCAGGCTGCCGTTGTCCAGCGTGAGCGTCACCTTGTCGCCCGCGGCCAGCGCCGCCGTGCCGCCGGAAGCGTTGATCGAGCCGGCGTTGACCACCTGCGGCGCGATCAGCGCGACGTAGCCGCCTTTGGAGGCGACGATCGACCCTTGATTGACGACGTTGCCCGCCGTTGCCTCTCCCGTCAACGCGTATCGGCCCGCCATGAAATCCGCATCGCTCATGCGAAGCGTGGACGCCACGATGCCGCCGACGTTCACCTGCGCACCGGCGCCGAACAGCACGCCATTCGGGTTGAGGAGGAAAACCTGCCCGTTCGACGAGAGCGAGCCGAAGATCTGCGTGGGGTCCTGCCCAACCACGCGGTTGAGGACGATAGAACCTGCCCCGGGCTGGCTGAAGCGCACGGCTTCACCGGCCGCAATGCCGAAGGCCTGCCAGTTGATCGCCGCGTTCGGTGTGGTCTGCGTAACGGTAACGGAAGCAGCCGAGCGCTGCACGCTTGCCGCGCCCGCAGTCACCTGCTCGCCGACCGGGAGCGCGTACGATCTACCGGCGGTAAGCCCGAGCGTGAGTAGCGCTGTCATCACTGCGAGCGTGACCGGGCGCTGGTGAAACCTCATCGACCCGGAGTACGGGTTCGGATTGCTCTTCATTGGGCGGAGCTTTGGCTGGGTTCATAGAACCCCACTATTGATTTTTCTTATCTGGAAGTCCGTTCGTCAGGCCGCAGAGGGCACTAATGCACAGAAATGCAAAGTTCCGTCTACCATTGCCGGTGTATCGACACGGAGGTGCGCCGATGGCAGCAAACCCGAACGCAATGCCGGGCCTATCGCCTGCCATGGACGACCAGTCCTCGGTGCGGCGCATCCTCGAGCACATCGAGCGGCGCACGACCGACCTGGGCACCGAGGTCTGGCGCGAGCCGGTGGAGAACTACCGGTCACCCGGGCGTTATGCCGCGGAAATGAAGCTCCTGCGCCGCTTCCCCGTCCCCTTCTGCCCTTCTGCCGCGCTGCCCGAAACCGGGTCCTACCTGGCGCGCGAAGCCGCGGGAACGCCGCTCCTCGCGGTGCGCGAAGCCGATGGGAGCGTCAAAGCTTTCCGCAACGCGTGCCGCCATCGCGGCATGCAGGTGGCCGAAGGCAGCGGCTGCAAAAAGGCATTCGCCTGCCGCTACCACGGCTGGACCTACGGCCTGGACGGGACACTCAAGCGCGTGCCGCACGAGAAAGGCTTTCCCGGCCTCGACAAATCGCAGCACGGGCTGGTGCCGGTGCACGCACAGGAAAAGAACGGCATCGTGTTCGTGACGCAGGACGGTTCGCCTGAACCCCTCGGGGACCTTCCGCCCCTGATCTCGCCGGAGCAGCGCCTCTTCGGCCATGACGAATCGGTGATCGACGCCAACTGGAAAGTGTTCCTCGAAGGATTCATCGAGGGCTACCACATCCGCTCCACCCATCCGGAGACTTTCCTGCCCTACGGCTTCGACAACCTCAACCTCATCGATCTCTTCGGGCGCAACAGCCGCGTCACCTACCCGTTCAGGCGCATCCGCAAGCTCGCAGAACTCCCCGAGGCGGCGCGCAAAGTGAGCGGCTACCTGACCTACGTGTACCAGCTCTTCCCCAACGTGCTGGTCACGATCCTCTCCAGCCACACCAAGCTGGTAGTGCTCGAGCCGCTCGACATAGGCCATACGAAGATGATCACGTGGTCGCTCACCAACAGCGGCGCGCCGGGCGCGGAGGAGGAAGCCAGGCGCGACGCCGAGTTCGTGAGCACCACCGGGGCGGCAGAGGACCGCGAGGTAGTGCGCGCGATCCAGCGCGGGATCGCCAGCGGCGCCAACGACGCTTTTACTTTCGGCCTGTTCGAGGCCGCAATCGTGCATTTCCACCGCACGCTGGACGCCGAGCTGGCTGTGGCGCGGTAGACCGCGCGAGAGGTGACTAGATCGTCGCCAGGCGCTGGACTGTGTCCGGATACCGTTTCACGAGATTAATCAGCAGGGCGGCCTGGGCGTTGGGTCTTGCCCTGCCTTGCTCCCAATTCTCAAGGGTGCGAACGTTGGTGCGCAAATAGACCGCAAAAAGCGCTCGTGAAAGATTCAGGCCTTCGCGAACACGCACAAGTTCCTTAGGCGTGACTTCGGGAGGCGCCTTGAATTCCATGGCATGCGTCCGCAACGTGCGCTTGCCTTCGCGCGAATCCGCAAGCGCCTTCATTCCGTCCGTGAGTTCTGCGAACAAATCGCGCTTGGATGCGCGCTTTGCTTTAGCCGCTGCCTTCATTTGATTCTCCTCGAATCGAGTTCCGCCTTGATCATCACCTTCAGGGCTTTGCGCTGTTGCGGCGTCAGGTCAGTCGTTTCGTCCTTGTCGTACAACGTGTAGAGCCAGAATTGCATACCCGTGCCCCACCAGTAGTAGATCACCCTCAACCCGCCACGTTTGCCTTTCCCGCGCCGCTTGTCTGCGAATCGCATCTTCCGCAGACCACCCGTGCCCTCTATCACCTCGCCAACTGAAGGGTTTCGCATCAATTCGCGTTGCAGCGAATGGAACCCCTCTTCATCAAGATACTTCGCGCGATATCGTTCGAAGGCCGGGAGCTCGACAAAAACAGCCTTCATGCCTAAATTATACGCAATCTGCGTACATACGCAAGTTGCGTATCAAGGCCTGAGCGCCCGGTAGAGGAATGGCAGGCTGGTATCCATACGGTAGTCGACATCCGAATGGTTGTCGTCGAATTCCTCATAGGCGTGGCGGACCCCGGCAGCGGCAAGGCGTGCCGATAGCAGGCGCGTGCCGTAGTGGATGTGGTACTGATCGCGCCAGCCGCAGTCGATGTAGATCCCGCGCAGGGTTTTCAGGTTGGCGTGGTATTTCGCGACCATGTTGATCGGGTCGTTGGCCTGCCAGTTCTTCCAGCGTGACCCGATTACCTCGCCCGATTCCATGTTGAACGGCACATGGAAGCCGTTCGGCGCCTTCGGGTCCGGGTCGTAGGTCGCGGCCATGCAAAGGTTCATGATGGCGTGCGTCTCAGACCCTGACAGCTTCTCGCGTGCCCACACGCTCGACAGGAAACGCCTGATGCGCCCGTCGTCGAGCCCCGCACCTAGCCCTTTGCGGTTCGCTTCGATGAGCGCGTTGTACGCACCCGCCTTCCGCTTCGCCGCGCGGTACTTCGACAATTCGTTGAGCGTGTTGGGCCAGTCGTGCCAGTAGACGAAGTCGAAATACGAGTCGCCCGAGTGGTCGGCGATCGCACCCCAGTACTGCGGGTATTTCATCGCGTGCACGATCGCGCCGTACCCGCCCGACGACTTGCCGAAGCATCCGCGGTGCTCGCGCCGGGCCAGCGTGCGGAAAGCCTTGTCGACAAAAGGGATGATCTCTTTGGTCAGGTAGTCGGCGTAGTTGCCGATGGCCGACGAGTTGACGTACTGGTTGCCGCCCAGCGCGGTGAAGCAGTCCGGGAAGACGATGATCGCCGGGCCCATCTTCTGCGAGTCGATGAGGCGCGCGGCGCGCTCGGCCACGTTGTCGCCAAAGGGCTTCCATCCGGTGTGCGAGAGCCCCGAGCCGGTGAAGCCGACGAGGTCGTAGAGCACCGGGAAACGCTGTTTCGCGCTGCGGTCGTATTGCGGCGGCAGCCAGACACCGACTTTCCTGACGTGAGGATCCCTGAGCGGGTTGCCCTTGAGGATTTTCGAGGTGTGCTCGAGCACCACGACAGTGCCGGCGGGAGCTTTGGAGTGTTTGAGGGCCATGCGCGATTCTGGCACGGCCCTTATGTTAGGTGGCTAACAAACCCGCGCCGGGTAAAGCGCCACACTGCGGGCTGCATCCCCCACCGGAGTTTGCCCCATGCCTTTCGACCTCAAGAACCTGCCGTATCCCATCGACGCCCTGGCGCCCCACATCTCCAAGGAGACGCTGGAGTTCCACCACGGCAAGCACCACGCCACTTATGTGAAGAAGCTCAACGAGCTGGTCGCCGGCACCGAGTTCGCAAAGATGCTGCTCGAAGAGGTGGTGAAGAAATCGACCGGGCCGATGTTCAACAACGCCGCGCAGGCCTGGAACCACGACTTCTACTGGAACAGCCTGACTCCCAAGGGCGCCAAGCCCTCGGGCGCGCTGGCCACCGCCCTTGACGCCTCTTTCGGGTCGTTCGCCGCCTTCGAAAAGGAATTCAAGGAGAAGGCCACCGCCAAGTTCGGCTCCGGCTGGACGTGGCTCGTGAAGGGCAAGGACGGCAAGCTCGCGGTGAAGAACAGCGACGACGCCGACAACCCGCTCAAATGGGACCAGGCCGCAATCCTGGTGTGCGACGTCTGGGAGCACGCCTACTACATCGACCGGCGCAACGAGCGGCCGAAATACATCGATGCTTTCTGGGCGCTGGCCAACTGGGACTTCGCGGCGAAGAACCTGAAGTAGGCGGCGCCGAAAAAGCGCTGATGTTCGGCAGCCAACAGACGGCTGCCCTCTGCGCCCCCATGCTGCGCGCAGTTACGAATTTTCCCCGGAGACAAGCATGAAAACGAACGTCATATCCTTCGCCGTTGCAGCAGCGCTTGCATTCGGCGCCGTACCCGCTTTCGCACAGGCCCCCGCCCCCCAGCAGGCAATGCCCATGGATGCGAAGGCCGCGGACTCGACTGCGATCCGCCGCAACAAGCGCGCCATCCGCTCGACCAAGCGCGACATTGCCAAGGACGCGCCGCGCTCCGCCCAGAAAAAGGCCGACCGCGCCAAGCTCAGGGCGCAGAAAAAACAGCTGCGCATGGACCAGGCGCAGGCCCGGGCCGACCGAGCCGCAGCCGCACCCAAGTAACGGCGCGGCTATTCCGGCTGGATGCCGGCCGCCTTGATGAGGCGCGCGTACTTGTCGTGCTCGGACTTGGTGAACGCCGCAAACGCCTCGGGTGTGCTTGCGATCGGCTCGGCGCCGAACTGGCCGAGCCGTTCGCGCATGTCCGGCTGGCGCACCACCTTCGCGATTTCCTGCTGGATGCGCCCCACGATCTCTTTCGGCGTGCCCTTGGGCGCATACATGCCGTACCACGCGTAGGTTTCGTATTCGGGGTAACCCGCTTCGGCCGCGCTCGGCACGTCCGGCATCGACGGGTGGCGCGCCTTGCCGGCTACCGCGAGAACCCGCAGCTTGCCCGACTTGTAGTGCTGCAGGACCGTGAGCGTGCTCGTGAAGCCGGTCTCGATCTGGCCGCCCAGCATGTCGGTCATGATTTGCGAGCCGCCCTTGTAGGGGATGTGTTCAAGATTTATGCCCGCGAGCTGCTTGAACTGCTCGCCCGCAAGTCTAGATGACGGCTCGGAGCTGCCGAAGCGCAGCTTGCCGGGATAGGCCTTGGCGTATGCAACGAACTCGCGCAGCGTGGTCGGCAGGCTCGGGATCACCACGATGACCCAGGGCGAGTGCGCGATGAGCGTGACCGGCGCGACATCATTCACCGGGTCGTACGGCATCTTCGTCTGCAGGCTCGCGTTGATCACATGCGCGGCGACCACCACCACGAGGTTGTGCCCGTCGGGCGGCGACTTGAGCACCACGTCCGTACCGGAGATTCCATTGGCGCCGGCGCGGTTCTCGACAAACACGTTCTGGCCCCACGATTCGGACAGCTTCTGCGCGATCGTGCGGCTGATGATGTCGGTGCCGCCGCCGGGCGCGTAGGGCACGACGATGCGCACGGGTTTCGTGGGGAAACTTTGCGCTTGCGCGCTGGCCGCAATCAACACGGCGAGGAAGGTGCCAAGTAACTTCATCGAATATCCCCTTGCGGCGGACGTAAGCGGTGGCGGAAGAATCATGCCGGCGATCCCAGATTGCGTGAGATGAACCCGGCCATTGCTTCTTCAAGGGTGGAGCGCCTGCCGCCTGCGCCGACGACAACGCTGCCCGCCGGATAGAAATGCGTCCCGCCCGGTACCTGCCAGGATTCGTGCGCCACGCCGGCGGACGGGAAGTGTCGGTCCATCGGACCAGCTTGACGCGCGACGTAGTCCAGGTCGTTTTCACCGGTGACCATGAACGCGGGCGGCAGGCCGGCGTCGCCTGCTACATGACGTTCGAGGTCCTCGCCGGCCATGAAGCCGGAGAGCGAGATCACCGCGGCCGCGGGAACCCTCGCGCCGTATGCGCAATTCAGCGCCGTGCGCGCCCCCGCCGAAAATCCTCCGACCGCGATCCGCTTCGGGTCCACGCCGAACTTCGAAGCGTTGGCCTCGACAAATCGAAACGCCATCACCATGTCGTCGCACGCCGCCTCGATGCCAGCCTGGAGCATTTCGACCGTGGCAGGCGGAAGGCCGAGGATTTTCCGCACTACGTCGACACGCGACATCGGGATGCTGGCCTTCTCCTTGATCACCGGGGTATTGCCCGGATCGGGGTCCTCTTGCACCAGCCGGTAGTCGATCGAGAAGCAGACATACCCCCGCCGCGCGAACTCGCGGCAATACCCGGACACAGGCGTATTGCGATGGCCGTCGTTGTCGAACTCGTCGGTTTCCTTGTTTCCACGGTGGAAAGCGCCGCCGAAAGCCATGAGGATCGCCGGCCGGCCGCCGCTTGCGGGCGCCGCGTCCGGCGAATACAGGTCCAGCCGCAGCTGGCGATCCTTCGGCTTGGTGCTCACGTTGACGCGCGCCATGCCGTACTCAAGATCGCTCGTGACCTTGACGCTGTAGCGTTTTTCGGGTGCGCCCATTTCAATCCGCCTTTGCGCCCGAAGCCTTCGCGATGACGGCCCACTCGGCCACCTCCTTGCGGTACTTCGCGGTCCACTGCTCAGCGCTGTAGGGCGGCTCGATCGGCACCGATCCTCCGGAGACGATGCGCTCGCGAATGTCCGGGCGGCTCGCCGCCTTGACGAAAGCGCGGTTCAGGCGGGCAACGACCGCGGGCGGTGTAGCCGCGGGAACGAAAGCCGCATGCCAGCCTACGCCGTCGAACTTGATGCCGCCCTCCACTAGCGTCGGCAGGTCCGGCAGCGCGGACAGGCGCTTAGGTCCGGTCACCGCAAGGGCCTTGAGCCGCCCCTGCTTCACGAAAGGCGCCATCGAAACCGCGTCGAGCAGGCCGACTGTCACCGCCCCGGAAAGGATGTCCGGCATCGCCTGCATGCCTCCTTTATACGGGATGTGCGTCATCTTCACGCCCCCGAGCTGCTTGATTGCCTCGCCGACGAGGTGCGGCGGCGTGCCGTTGCCGAAGGAGGCGAAGCTCACCTTGTCGCCATCGCGTTTTGCGAGCGCCAGCAGGTCGGCAAGCGAACCTAGCGGGCTCTCGGGACGCGTCAGCAAGATCAGCGGCACGATCGCGATCTGGCTGACCCCGGTGAAATCCTTGACGGGATCGTATCCGGGCTCCTTCAGGACCGAAGGACCGATGACGAAGCCCGCAGCCGTCACGAGCACGGTGTGCCCGTCCGCCGCGCCGCGCGCGACCTCCGCCGCACCTAATGCGCCGCCCGCCCCCGGCTTGTTCTCCACCAGCACCGGCTGGCCGAGGTCTTCGCGCATCGGCTCGGCAAGCAGCCGCGCCATGATGTCGGTGCCGCCGCCCGGCGGATAGGGCACCAGCAGGCGGATCGGCCTGGCAGGAAATCCCTGAGCGCCGGCTGCGCCGCAGAACGTAGCCAGGAGAGCCGGCATCAACCAGCGGCGTGCGACAGGACCCAGGTTCAAGTTGTTCTCCGGTAATACGCGACGGCTATGGGGCGGCGAGCGCGCCGGTTTTCATGAGCGCCTCGATTTTATCCGCCGGGTAGCCGAGTGTCGATGCGAGGATCGCGCGCGTGTTTTCGCCTACCCGGTACGGTGCGGCTCCTTTGGCGTGCACCGCCTCGCGATCGACGTGGTACGGCGACGAGGTCACACGCGCGGAGCCGCGGCCGGCATGCGGGATCGTCGAGAAAGCTTCTCGCTCGGCCATGTGCGGATGCGCCAGTACGTCCTCGATCGCCGCGACCGGCGCATGCGGCACCTTCGCCACGGTCAGCGCGGTCATCGCCGCTTCGATCGATTCGAACGTGTCGAGCCACTTGCAAATGATCGGGAGCAGTTCGCCCCAGTGATCGCGGCGCCCCTGCGGCCTGGAAAAGCGCTCCTCGCGCGCCGGCGTGTCGGGACCCATTGCGGCGAGCAGGCGATCCCACGTCGTGCCGCCGCCGATGAACTGCACCGCGAGCTGGCGTCCCTTGATCGCATGGATGATCATGCCGGGCCGCGGCGCCTTGGTGAATTCGCCGCCGTTGAGCGCCGCCGCGATGCCGATATCCTCCGCGCCCCAGAGCGATTGCAGCATCGAGACATCGAGGTACGCCCCCTGCCCGGTGCTGCGCTGGCGCATGACCGCTGCAAGCACGAGGCCGAACGCATGCACGCCGGCGAGCGAATCGGCCGATTGCAGATAAGCGACTCGCGGATCGGGCGAGCCCTGCCGGTCGAGATCCATCGCGCCGGAGGCCGCGTTGATGAGGTGAGCGAAAGCCGGCCGGTCGCGCAGCGGCCCCGTCTGGCCGTAGCCGGAGATGGAGCAGTACACGATCGAAGGCTTCGCCCTGGCGACGGCGGCGTAGTCGAGGCCATGCCGCGCCATCACGCCCGGCACGAAATTCTCGATCAGCACATCAGACTTGCGCGCGAGATCGAGCACGACATCCTTGGCCTGCGGATGACCCAGGTCGATCGCAATGCTTTCCTTGCCCGCGTTGAAGCGGACGAAATACGTGCTCTGGTCCTTGCGGCCTTCTTCGAGCTGCAGGTAGAAAGCGCGTGTGTCGTCGCCGTCACCCGGACGCTCCACCTTGATGACCCGCGCGCCGAGATCTGCCATCAGGCGGGTACAGTACGGCCCCGCCAGCACTCGCGTGAAATCGAGGACGGTCAGCCCGGCTAGAAGGTCGGAGGTCATTGCGCCACAAAACGCTCGTTGGTATTTAGATCTTGTTGCGCGCGATGACCTGCTTCGCGATGATCATGCGCTGCATTTCGTTGGTGCCCTCGCCGATGCAGAGCAGCGGGGCGTCGCGGTAGAGGCGCTCCACCGGGAATTCCTTCGAATACCCGTAGCCGCCGTGGATGCGCATGGCCTCATGCGCATTTTCGAACGCCGCTTCGGTGGCGAAGTACTTGGCCATACCGGCTTCCATGTCGCAGCGCTCGCCTCGGTCGTAGATCTGCGCGGCGTTCTTCACCAGCAGGCGCGCCGCCTCCACGCGCGTGGCCATCTCGCCGATCTTGAGCTGGATCGCCTGATGCTCGCAGATCGGTTTGCCGAAGGTGTGCCGCTGCTGCGAGTACTTGACCGCTTCGGCCAGTGCCGCCGCCGCGATGCCCACTCCGCGCGAAGCGACGTTGATGCGCCCTAGCTCCAGCCCGCCGACCGCCTGGTGGAAGCCGCGGCCTTCCTCGCCGATCAGGTTGGCGGCGGAGATTTTGTAATCGTCGAACACCAGCTCGGCCGAGTCGATGCCCTTGTAGCCGATCTTCTCGAGCTTCTTGCTGGCAGTGAACCCGGGCCCCTTCTCGCACAGGAACATCGACATGCCCTTGTGGCGCGGCTCGGCCTCCGGGTCGGTCTTGACCAGTACCGCAAAGCACGAGCCCTGGATGCCGTTGGAGATCCAGGTTTTGGTGCCGTTAAGCACGTACGAGTCTCCCGAGCGCACGGCGCGCGTGCGGATCGCCTGGAGATCGGTCCCTGCGTTGGGCTCGGTGAGCGCAAGGCCGCCGCGGATCTCGCCGGTCGCGAACCTGGGCAGGTACTTTTTCTTCAGCGCCTCGCTGCCGTAGCGCTCGGTGAGCAGCGCCATCATGAGGTGGGAGTTGAAGATCCCGGTGAGCGACATCCACACCTCGGAGATCCTGGCAACGATGCGGCCGTAGAGCTCTGCCGAGAGTCCCAGGCCGCCGTATTCCGGGCTGATGGTGGCGCCGAAAAGGCCGAGTTCCTGCATCTGTTCGACCATCTTCGCCGGCCAGATGTCATCACGTTCGAAGGCCATCACGTGCGGCTCGACTTCGCGCACGAGCCAGCGGTCGATGGCCTCGAGGATCTGCTTGGCTTCCGGGGAGTCGGGGCCGACGTGATACTTGGGTCGCGTATCCATACCTGCGTGTGCGTTCATGGGTTCCCTCAATATCCGGCTTTTTCTTCCAGCGTGTTGCCGCGGCGCATGACGAGCATCGTGCGCTCGAACTCGCACACGACCTCCTTGTGCTGGTTGCGCCCGGTGGTCTTGATGGTGACGATGCCCTGGTCGGGGCGTGACTTGGATTCGCGCTTGTTGAGCACGGTTGACTCGGCGTACAGCGTGTCGCCGGCGAATACCGGCTTGGGAAGCGTGATCTTCTCCCATCCCAGGTTCGCGATCGCCTTCTGGCTGGTGTCCGAGACGCTCATGCCCACCAGGATCGACAGCGTGAGGGTGCTCACCACCAGCGGCTTGCCGAACTCGGAGTGCTTGGCGTACTCGGCGTCGAAATGGATCGGGTGCTGATTCATGGTGAGGAGCGCGAACCAGGTATTGTCGGTTTCCGAGATGGTGCGGCCCGGGCGATGCTCGTACGTGGCCCCCACCTCGAAGTCCTCGAAATAGCGGCCGAATCGCTCTCTATAGCGGTTCTCCCCGACCTTGACGGATTCGCCAGCCATTGCGCCCCTCCTTAATTGTCCAGACAATTGTACAATGCCGGCGGGCGCATCTACAAACCGCGCGATAACAGCAGGAGGAGCGATGTTTCGAGCAATTGCATTCGCGGCACTGTATTTCCTTGTCGCAGCTGCCGGCGCGCAGCAATACCCGGCCAAGCAGGTGCGCGTCATCGTGGCCTTCCCCCCGGGACAGGCCACGGACATCGTCGCGCGCCTGGTGGCCGACAAGTTGTCGTCGCGCCTCGGGCAGTCGTTTTTCGTCGACAACAAGCCGGGCGCGGCGGGCATCATCGGCACCGAGCTCACCATCAAGGCGCCGCCCGACGGCTACACGCTGCAGATGAACTCGAGCGGCCCGCTGTCTGTCAATCCCGGCCTGTATTCGAAGCTCCCGTACGATGCTGTCCGCGACCTGCAGCCAATATCGCTCGCGGCCACGGTGCCGCTCTTCCTCGTCGTGCACCCGTCGGTCAAGGCCGCCAACGTGAAGGAGCTCGTAGCACTGGCGAAGTCGCAGCCGGGCAAGCTCAACTACGCCTCCGGCGGCAGCGGCGTCACCAACCACCTCGTCATGGAGATGTTCAAGTTCGCCGCGGGCATCGACATGACGCATGTGCCTTACAAGGGCGGCCCGCCGGCGGTCACCGACCTCATCGCGGGCCAGGTCTCGCTCATGTTCGAGACCGGCCCGGGCATCCTGCCGCACGTGCGCAGCGGCAAGCTGCGCGCGCTCGGCGTCGGCAGCGTCAACCGATCCGCCGCGATGCCCGAGCTGCCGACGGTGGCCGAATCGGGCTATCCGGGGTTCGACGGCGTCGCCTGGATTGGCTTCGTCGCGCCCGCCGGGGTCCCGCGCCCGATCATCGACAAGCTCGCTCACGAGACCGCCGCGATCATCGCGCTGCCCGACGTGCGCGAGCGGCTGCTGGCGCTCGGGGCCGAGCCGGCCGCCAACACTCCCGACGAGTTCGGCGCCTATATCCGCACCGAGATCGCCAAGTGGGGCAAGGTCATCAAGGAATCGGGAGCGAAGGCAGACTAGGGATGGCCAACACAATCTCCCAAGCACTCGCCGGATTCACGGTGTCGCTTTCCTGGGACTCGATCCCGGCAGAGGTGCGCGTGCGAGCAAAGCACCTCATCCTCGACGCGATCGGCTGCGGCCTCGCCGCCCGGCGCTTCGATTTCGCCGCGGTAACGCTGCGGGCAATCACGGAGCTTGGCGGGTCCGGCCCGCGGGCGGTCGTCGGACACGCGCAGCGCCTTGCGTTGCGCGACGCGGTGCTTGCCAACGGCATCCTGATGCACGGCCTGGACTACGACGACACGCACAGCGAAGGCATCGTCCACCTCACCGTCGGCGTGCTGCCCGCGGCGATGGGCCTGGCCGCCGAGCTCGACCGGCCGGGCCGGGAGCTGCTGGTGGCCTACCTCGCTGGCGTTGAGGCAGGCGCGCGGCTCGGTTCGGTCGCCAAAGGCGGATTCCACCAGGTCGGGTTCCATCCCACTGGTGTCATCGGGGCTTTCGCCAGCGCGCTCGCGGCGGGGAAGCTTCACAACCTCGACGCCGCACAACTGGCGAATGCCCAGGGCGTGGCGCTGTCGGCCGCCTCGGGCAGCCTGGAATTTCTCGAGGACGGTTCGTGGACCAAGCGCTTCCATCCCGGCTGGGCGGGGGTAAGCGGCATTACCGCCGCGATGATGGCCAAGCACGGGTTCGTTGCGCCCGGCGCGGCGTACGAGGGCCGCTTCGGATTGTACAAGTCGCACCTCGGCGCGCTCGATGCCCAATGCGACTACTCCCGCGCCACGCAGGCATTGGGGAGCGTGTGGGAAACAATGAACGTGGCAGTGAAGCCCTACCCCGCCTGCCATTTCGTGCACGCCTTCGCCGACGCGGCCATCGAACTGAAGCGCAAAGGCCTCGAAGCCGCCCAGGTCGAATCGATCACCGCGCTGGTGCCCGCCGAAGTGATCAAGACCGTCTGCGAGCCGGTGGAAAACAAGCGCCGCCCGGCCAACGACTACGATGCCAGGTTCAGCGTCCCGTACGTGATTGCCGCAACCCTGCGCGCCGGCAAGTTCGGCCTCGCGGAGCTCGAGGAATCGGCGCTCAAGGACGAAGCCACGCTCGCCCTCGCCGCCAAGGTGGGCTACCGCGTCGATCCGGATTCGAGTTTCCCGAGGCACTACTCGGGAGAGGTCGTGGTGCGGCTCAAGGACGGGCGCGAGCTGCGCCATCGTGAGGCGATCAACCGCGGCAGCGCCGAGCGGCCGTTGACGAATGCCGAAGTCGAAGCCAAGTTCATGCAGAACGCTGCGTACTGCGTCACGCAAGCCCGCGCAAAAAGCATCCGCGATGCGGTGCTCGGCCTGGACGATGCGCCGGCGCGAGCGCTCGAGGAGGCCCTGCATGAAGAAAAGTCTCTCGGTGAAAGTTGAGCTTCCGCTCGCGGGCATCCGCGTGCTCGCGGTCGAGCAGTACGGCGCCGGGCCCGCGGGCACCGTCTACCTCGCCGACCTCGGCGCCGAAGTCATCAAGATCGAGAACCTGAGGGAAGGCGGCGACGTGGGCCGGCGCGTGGGCCCGCATTTCTTCGGTATGGACGACAGCCACTTCTATCAAACCTTCAGCCGCAACAAACGCTCGGTGGCGCTCGACCTGCAGTCGGCGCAGGGCAGTTGCGTGTTCCTCGACCTCGTGCGCACGGCCGACGGCGTGTTCGACAACCTGCGCGGCGACTTGCCGGGCAAGCTCGGCCTCACCTATGCGGACCTCAAGGAGATCAATCCCCGCATCGTCTGCACGCACCTTTCCGCTTACGGGCGCGAAGGCTCGCGTGCCGCCTGGCCGGGCTACGACTACCTGATGCAGGCCGAGGCCGGCCACATGTCGCTCACCGGCGAGCCGGACGGGCCGCCCGAGCGCTACGGGATCTCGGTGGTGGACCTCATGACGGGCCTCGCCGCGGCGTTCGCGCTGCTTGCCGGGATCACCAGCGCGCGCGTCACCGGTATCGGGCGCGACCTTGACACGAGCCTGTTCGACCTTGCCCTGTTCAACCTCAACTATCCGGGTGCGTGGTACCTCAATGCGGGCGCAGTGCAGGGCCGCGAAAAGCGCTCCGCGCACCCTTCGCTCGTGCCCAGCCAGTTGTACAGAACCCACGACGGCTGGATTTTCGTGATGTGCAACAAGGAGAAATTCTGGGGGCTGCTGGCCGGCGTGCTCGGCCACCCGGAGTGGGCAACCGATCCGCGCTATGCCAATTTCGCCGCGCGCCTCGAGCGCCGCGACGAGTTGACGCTGATGCTGGACGCGGCATTTTCGCTCGACACCACCAGTGCGTGGCTGGCAAAGCTCACCGGCATCGTCCCGGTCGCGCCGGTGAACGACATCGCGCAGGCGCTCGATAATCCCTTCGTCGCCGAGCGCGATTGCGTCCTCGAGTATGCCTACCCCGACGGCAGGACCGCGCGGCTGGTCGCCAACCCGATTCGAACCGATGTCGAGCTTCCGCGCCGGGCTGCGCCCGCGATGGGTGCCGACACCGATGCGCTGCTGGGGGAACTAGGCTACAGCGCCGAACGCATCGCGGCGCTGCGCTCCGACCGCGTCGTGGGTTGACTGCGGGATGAAGCAGCACCGCTACGAGCAGATCGCCAAGGCGCTGAGCGAACGCATCACCTCGGGCGCGGTCCCGGTGGGCGAGTCGCTGCCGACCGAAGCTGCGCTGTGCAAGAAATACCGCGTGAGCCGCTACACGGCGCGCGAAGCCCTGCGCCAGCTGCGCGATGCCGGGCTCATCACGCGCCGGCCGCGCGCCGGGTCGACGGTGACCGCGGCCTCCTCCAGTTCCGCCTTCAGCCTGCCGGTGAGCTCGGCCGCGGACCTGTTCCGCTATGCGTCGGACACGCGCTTTGTCATCGCCAAGCGTGAACGCATCAAGGCGACGGGCGAGGCGCTCGCCGTTCTCGGTTGCCGCCGCGGCCAGGAATGGATCAAGCTCACGGGCGTGCGGCGCAAGCCCGGAATCTCGACGCCGGTATGCCTGATTTCGGTCTACCTGCACATCGCCCTCGCCGGCCTGTCGAAGAGCATTCCGCGCTCGTCAGGCGTGATCTACCCGCTGGTCGAATCGGCGCTTGGCGTTCGAATCACGCGGATCGACCAACGAATCGAGGCGGTGTCGCTCGATGCGGCGCAGTCAGCCGCGCTCGGCTCGAAATCCACCTTCGGCCTGCGGGTCGTGCGCTACTACTATGACGCGACTGATCGGCTGCTGGAGGTCTCCGAATCGCTGCATGCCGCCGGACGGTTTGCGTACGAGATGCGGTTGCGGCGGGATTGATCTGGCGTACTAGGCCTCGATGATCACCTTGAGCGCGCGCGTATCCGCCGCGTGGCCGAAGGTTTCGTAGGCTTCGAGAATCTTGTCGAGCTTGAAGCGATGCGTGATCAGGAGCGTCGGGTCGATGTTGTGCGACTGGAGCACGCTCATGAGCATCGGCGTGCTGACAGTGTCCACGAGGCGCGTGGTGATGGTGATGTTGCGGTCCCACAGGTTCTCCAGGTGCAGGTCGACCTTGGTCCCGTGCACGCCGACGTTTGCGATCGTGCCGCCCGGCGCAACGATCTTTTCGCACAGCTCGAACGTGGCCGGGATACCGACCGCTTCGATCGCCGTGTCGACGCCGGTGCCGCCGGTCAGCTTCATCACGGCTTCTGCCGCTTTACCGCCGGTGCTGTCGACCACCGCGGTGGCGCCAAAGCGCTTGGCCATTTCCAGGCGATTCGGGTCGACGTCGACCATGATGATTTGCGCGGGGGAATAGAACTGCGCGGTAAGCAGCGCCGCGAGGCCGATCGGACCGGCGCCGACGATCGCCACGCTGCAGCCGGGCTTGACCCGCCCGTTGAGCACGCCGCACTCGAATCCCGTGGGCAGGATGTCGCTCAGCATGACCAGCGCGTCTTCGACAGCGCCTTCGGGAATCGGGTACAGGCTCGTGTCGGCATGCGGGATGCGCACGAACTCGGCCTGCGTGCCGTCGATCTTGTTGCCGAGGATCCAGCCGCCGGTCGTGCAATGCGAGTACATCTGCTTGCGGCAGTAGCTGCACTTGCCGCAGGCGCTGATGCAGGAAACGAGCACCCGGTCGCAGGCCTTGAACATGGTGACGGCGGTGCCGACCTCGTCGATGACGCCGGTGCCTTCGTGGCCGAGGATGCGGCCCGGCTCGCAGCTGGGCACGTCGCCCTTGAGGATATGCAGGTCAGTGCCGCAGATCGTGGTCTTCGTGATGCGGACGATGGCGTCGCCGGGACCGAGGAGCTTCGGTTTTGGCCGTTCTTCGAGCGCCTTCTTGCCCGGACCCTGGTAAACGAGTGCTTTCATGCGCACGCCTTGTTTTATCGATTTCGAAGCGCCAAGCATCTGCGCCTATGGAGCATCGGTCTGTTCGGAGGCGATCAATGCGATTTTCAAGGATTGGGCTGCGAACCTGCGCTTGGCAGCGAACGCCCGAAGATGTGTAATCGGGAGGCCCACAAATGCTTCACTCCCGCTCCCGAATCCCTATGGTTTTCAGGTTCCTCGCCGCATTCGCACTTGCGTGGTGCTCGCTCGCGCCTGTGCACGCGCAGATCGCACCGTATCCGGGCAAGCCCATTCGCGTGGTCGTGCCCTTTCCGCCGGCCGGCCCCACGGATGTGGTCGCGCGGATCATCGGGCAGAAACTATCGGAGCGCTGGGGCCAGCAGGTGCTGGTCGAAAACCGCGCCGGCGCCGGCGGCACAATAGGCGCGGAGCTCGTGGCGCGCGCCGCACCCGACGGGTACACCCTGTTGATGGGCTCGACAGCCAACATGGCCGTGAACGTCACGCTGATCGAAAAGCTTTCGTACGACCCGCTGCGCGATTTCGCCCCGGTCAATCTCGCCGCGATCACGCCGAACCTGCTGGTCGTCAATCCTTCGATGCCCGCGCGGAACGTGCGCGAGTTCATCGCGCTCGCGAAAGCAAAACCCGGCTCGATCAACTATGCGAGCGGCGGCTCCGGCACGCCCAGCCACCTCGCGGCCGAGCTCTTCAAGGCCATGTCCGGTGTGCAGATGAATCACGTGCCGTACAAGGGCAGCATCCCGGCGCTTACGGACATCATCGGCGGCCAGGTCTCGCTGATGTTCGACAGCATGGCCTCGGCGCTGCCCTTCGTTAAATCCGGAAAGCTGCGCGCGCTGGCGCAGACCGGCGCGCGACGCTCGTCCGCCGCGCCCGAGATCCCGACGATTTCCGAGTCCGGCCTGCCCGGCTACGACGTCGCCGGCTGGTTCGGCCTCTACGCGCCCGCGGGCACGCCGAGGGAGATCGTGATGAAGCTCTCCAACGAAATCACCCAGATCCTGAACTTGCCCGACGTGAAGGAACGCTATGCGCTCCTCGGAGCGGAGCCGGGTCCGGGCAACCCGGACGAATTCGGGCGCTTCAATGCCGCGGAGATCGCCAAGTGGGCGAAAGTCATCCGCGACTCCGGCACCAAGGCCGAATAGCAGACTTATCGAATGCGTCGCCGGGGTTGAATAGGAAACTGCCATGGGAAAGATCGAAGCAAGACTGAAAAAACTCGGCATCACGCTGCCCGACGCGCCGGTGGTCAAGGCCAACCCGGCGCTGGTGTCGGGCGTTGCGGTCGGGGAATTGCTGTTCTGCCAAGGCACCCTGGGGCACACCAACGGCAAGTTCCCGTTCCTCGGCAAGGTCGGCGGCACGGTCACGGTCGAACAGGCGTACCAATCCGCACGCCTGTGTGCGATCAATCACCTTGCACAGGCCAAGGCCGTGCTCGGCGACCTCGACCGCATCGTGCGCGTGGTCCAGCTCACGATCTACGTGAACGGCGTGCCCGGGTTCGAGAAATCCCCCTTCGTATCCAACGGCGCGTCTGACCTCTTCGTCGAAGTGCTCGGTCCGCAAGCCGGTGCCATGGCGCGCGCGAGCCTGAGCGTGCCGGACCTCATCTATACCGCGCCGGTCGAGACCATTTGCACGTTCCAGATCAAGCCCGGCAGGAAATCGACCGTAAAAAAAGCGAAGCCAGCGGCGAAAAAGAAGGCCGCTAAGAAGACCGCGAAAAAGCGCTAACGCGTAGTGTTCGGATCATTGAGGCAGACAGTAAAAATCAACTCTGACCCAGTATTTCAGCCGCGCAGCAGTCGACCGCGCTAGGTTCGAAATCCACTTTCGGGCTGCGGGTCTTGCGCCACTACTACGACAGGACCGACTAGCTGCTGGAGGTGTCCGACTCTCTGCATGCCGCCGGGCGGTTTGCCTACGAGATTCGCCTGCGGCGGGATTGAGCGGCAATGTTCGCCAACCAACAGACCGCCGCTTCGCGTCGCGCCCATACTCCGCGCGTTTCGACTTTCCACAATGGAGAACACCAGTCATGAAAAAGAGCCTCACCCCCCTCGCGTTCGCCGCTGCCCTGGCTTTCACGGCTCCCGCGTTTGCCCAGACCACCTCCCCCGAGCAGGCGAAGGCGGACAAGGCCGGCATGCAGCGCGACGTGAAGCAGCTCGAGGCCGACAAGGCGAAGATGAAGTCCGACAAGGCCTCGGGAAAGATGGACGCGCAATCCAAGGACTCGATGCAGATCGAGAGCGACAAGCAGGGCATGAAGGGCATGAAGAAAGACATCGCCGCCGATAAGGCCGGCTCCGCCCAGAAGAGGGCCGACAAGGCCAAGATGAAGGCCGACAAGGCCGCCGGCAAGATGTCCGCGGAGTCGAAGGATTCTGCGGCTGTGGCGCGCGACGTGGAGGCCGTGAAGGCCGACAAGAAGCGGGCGGCGGCGGACAAGAAGTAATCTGGTTCCCGGAAATAGGGGCCTGACCCCAATTGTGTGACCCCAATTGTGCGGGAAAGGGCATGGTCTTAAATGGCGCCATGCCCGTCTGCGGCACGAACTCCGGAGCACCTCAAGCCCGCGCTCGCGGGTGGAGGCCAACGTCGCGGCAGCCCAGGTCGCGCTTTCGGCCGAGGACATGAAGGCGCTCGACTAGAAGGCCTGGATATACCGGTTCCGGAATACGAACTGGCAGGACATCCGGGCTGCTGGCGGTTGTATAGAAAAGAATGTTATAGATTAACGTCGCGTCGGGCACGCGATAATCCTGCGGAAATAGGGGTCTGACTCCGTTTACGCGACTAGTCGCCGTCGCCGCCGCCCCCGCCGCCATCGCTGTCCGATGTTCCGTTGTCCGAGCTGCCCCACCAGCCGCTGGACCAGTCGTTGTCGCCGGACTGGATAACATTCCATAGGAGGGCGGCTACGGCCACCGCCGCGCCCGCCGCGATGTACTGGGTGTTCGACGACCGGTAACCGAGATAGGCGACGAACACCCCGCCGGCCACGGCGATGCCCTTGAACACGGTGCCGAATCCCCAGCCGGAGGACTCGCCGGAGGACTCTGCGGTTTGCGCGGGAGCTGCGTGCGACGCGGTGGCGGCCTCACTCGAAGCGGAGTCGTACTTGGCGTACGCGATCCCGCAGGTCGGGCACTGCCAGTCCGGGTTCTTGTCGCTCGCCTTGCGCGTGTACCTGCACTTCGGGCATGTCTGCATCGCTCACCCCCGTGGATCAGCTCGGCCAGCCCTGCGCCGCCCGGTGGCCACTGACAGGACAGCCAGTCAGGAGGCCGTTCTAGAAAACTGAAAGTTCATTATTCGCCGTGCGCGAGACCGCTCACTCGATCATCTCAGGGTGCCGACACGGGTGGCCGCGCGCCGAGCCTGGCCGCGTGACGTGCAAGCGTTGTGTCGAACGTAATGAACCGCGTCGCCTTGCCGGACAA
>JBBQNG010000014.1:0-29691 GCA_038329645.1 Burkholderiales bacterium | reverse complement strand
GATATCGATGTCCTGCACCCGGGTGGTGGCGAAATAGGGCTGCTTGGGGATCGGGTCGAGGACCACGCCGAACGGGGCGGGATTGGCGATGATGTTCTTGAGCGCCTGCAGCTTGGGGACGTAGTAGCGGGTCTCCTCGGGCATGCGCAGGCTCGAGTAGTCGATCGGCAGGCCGGCGGCCTTGTTGCGCTCGACCGCCCTGGCCACCGCATTCTCGCCCCAGTTGTAGGACGCAAGCGCCAGATGCCAGTCGCCGTTCATCTCGTAGATGTCCTTGAGGTAGTCGAGCGCGGCCGAGGTGGAGGCGACTATGTCGCGGCGTCCGTCGTACCACCAGTTCTGCGCCAGCTCATAGCGCTTGCCGGTGCCGGGGATGAACTGCCAAAGGCCCGATGCATGGGCGCGCGAGTAGGCCATCGGATTGAACGAGCTTTCCACCATCGGCAGCAGCGCGAGCTCGGTCGGCATGCCGCGCTTTTCGAGCTCTTCGACGATGTGATAGAGGTAGCGGCGGCTGCGCTCGAACATTCTCTTCAGCGCCTCGGGACGCGCCGCGTACCATGCCGTGCGATCCTGAACGATGGGGCCTTCGAGGTTGGGCATCGAAAACCCGGCCCGGATGCGCTCCCAAAGGTCGTCTGGCTGCACTGTCCGGTCGACGGTGGGCACGCCGCGCAATGCTTCCTTGATCTCGCGCTTCTCGCCGTCGAACGGCGGCAGGTGGGCGGCATCGAGCGCCTTGACCGGAGGGGTCGCAGACTTTGCCGTTTCGGCCGTGCGCGCAGCCTTGCCGACCTGGAAGGGAACGCGCGTTTCCCTGGCCGAGGGGGTCACGGGCGCTTCGGGCTGCGTTGCGCATCCGGCCAGGAGCGCGGCGAGCATCAGGTACCCGGACGCCCGCGTCTTCATCGGTGGGCCTCCACTAGAAGACGTTCTTCCACTGGCGGATGGCGGAGAACACGCTTACCGGGTCGCCGATGCGCGAGCCGAGGTATTTGTTGGCCGATTCGATGACGGCCGGCTCGCGGCAGCGCAAGAAAGGATTGGTCGCCTTCTCGTCGCCCAGCGTGGAGGGGAGCGTCGGCAGGCCGCGATCCCTGAGGGCCTGGTCGCGCTTCTCGCGCGCTGCGAGTGCCATGTTCGCCGGCTCGACGGCCTTGGCGAACTGCATGTTCGCGAGGGTGTACTCGTGGCCGCAATAGACCTTGGTTGCATCCGGCAATGCGAGCAGCTTGGACAGCGATGCGAACATCTGCTCGGGCGTGCCTTCGAACACCCGGCCGCACCCGCATGCAAAGAGCGTGTCGCCACAGAACAACGACTCTAAGCCATAATATGCAATATGCGCCCGCGTATGTCCGGGAATGTCGAGCACGGAGAATTCGGCGCCGATTTCGGGGATCCGCACCGGGTCGCCTTCGGAAACCGGCTGCGTAAGGGTGGGAATGGGCTCGTTCTTCGGGCCGTACACGGGGCAAGGATGCGAACGCAGGATTTCTGCAATGCCGCCCACGTGGTCCGGATGGTGGTGGGTGGCGAGGATGGCGGCCAGCGCGAGCCCCTCGGCGGCGAGGTAATCGAGAACGGGCTGCGCTTCGCCCGGATCGACGACAGCCGCGTGAGTCGAATTGCGCAGCGTCCAGATATAGTTGTCCTTGAACGCCTTCAGCGGCACGATTTTCATTTTTTCCATCTATGCCTATTGTAGCGCCCGCCGACTCGTCCCTAAGTAGTTGGTTTGTAACCCCGGCGGGGAAATATGTCCTTGACTGGGAGCTGGACCAGTTCGATAACGCGGTCGAGGACATATTTGGGTTCCGGGCGGTCCAGGTGGGCCTGCCGGGCATCGATTTTCTGCGCCGCAACCGGATTTCGTACCGCTTTCCCCTTTCGCTCGACGCCGGTGCTGCGGTGACGGCCGACCCGCTCCAGCTGCCGCTCGCCTCGCAAAGTGTCGATTTGCTCGTTCTACCCCATGTGCTCGAGTTCAGCCCGGATCCCCATCGCGTGTTGCGCGAGGCCGAGCGGGTGCTGATGCCTGAAGGGCAGATAGTGATCTCCGGGTTCAACACGCTGTCGTTCTGGGGCCTCAAGCAATCGTTGGCGCGCCGCGGTTCCGCCTACCCATGGAATGCGCACATGCTCGGGCTGCTGCGGCTGAAGGACTGGCTCAAGCTGCTCGGGTTCGAGCTGAACGGCGGCAAGTTCGGCTGCTACGCGCCGCCCTTCGCAAGCGAGAAATGGCTGGCGCGTTTCGCATTCATGGAAAAGGCCGGCGCGCGCTGGTGGCCGATCGCGGGCGGCGTCTATGTAGTGCGGGCCGTCAAGCGAACTGTGGGCATGCGCCTCGTGACGCCGGCCTGGAAGACCGAGCGTTCACCGGCTCGCGCGTTGGCCGCGGTGACCCAATCGAACGGCCATGCCAACAGGCAAGAAGATGCCTGAAGACACGGTTGAGATTTACGCCGACGGCGCGTGCAAGGGCAATCCGGGCCCCGGCGGCTGGGGCGCTCTGCTGTCCAAGGACGGCAAGCGCAAGGAAATCTTCGGGGGCGAGTCGCCGACCACCAACAACCGCATGGAGCTGATGGCGGTGATCAGCGCCCTGGAGACCCTAAAGCGGCCGAGCACGGTAACGCTTTATACGGATTCGCAGTACGTGCAGAAGGGGATCTCCGAATGGATCCACGCATGGAAAAGGCGTGGCTGGAAGACCGCCGACAAGAAGCCGGTGAAGAACGAGGACCTGTGGCGCCGGCTCGAGGCCGCGACGCATACCCATAAAATAGATTGGCGCTGGGTGAAGGGCCACGCGGGAAATCCCGGCAACGAGCGCGCGGACGAGCTGGCGAACCTGGGCATCGAAAACGCAGGGGGAGGCTGATGGCGCTCCGCCTGGTGGTGCTCGACACCGAAACGACGGGACTCAACGCGCGCATGGGCGATCGCGTGGTCGAGATCGGCTGCATCGAGATCCTCGACAGGCGCATGACCGAGAACCGCTTTCACGCCTATCTCAACCCGGGGCGTCCGAGCGAGGAAGGGGCCGAGCGAGTGCACGGGCTCTCCACGGAGTTTCTCGCCGACAAGCCGAAATTCGCCGAAGTGGCGAAGGATTTCCTCGAGTACGTGCGCGGCGCCGAGCTCGTCATCCACAACGCCGCGTTCGACGTGGAGTTCCTCGACCAGGAACTGGGCATGGCGGGATTGGGAAAGCTCAGCGACCATTGCCTCAGCGTGACCGACACGCTTGTGCGGGCGCGCGAGCTGCATCCGGGCAAGAAGAACAACCTCGATGCCCTGTGCGAGCGCTACGGCGTCGACAATTCGCGGCGCACCCTGCACGGCGCGCTGCTCGATGCCTCGCTCCTTGCCGAGGTCCACCTCGCCATGTCGCGCGGCCAGGAAAGCCTGATCGTGGAGACGGATTCGCCGCCCACCGTCGGCGGGGGCACGGCGACATTCGATGCCTCGGCCCTGGTGGTTCTGATGGCGACCATCGACGAGCTTGCGGAGCACGAGAAGATCCTCGCGGCGATCGACAAGGAGTCGAAAGGCCGCACCTTGTGGCGATTGCAGGCCGGCGCCGTGGCAGACCCCTAGGGGCTTGCCTGCTGATCCATTAGAGGCAGGCGCACGACAAAACTAGCGCCGCTCCCGAGGCCCTCGCTTTGGGCCTCGACCGTGCCGCCGTGCAGTTCGACAAGCTGCTTCACGAGCGACAGCCCGAGACCCAGCCCGCCTTGGGCGCGATCAACCGATTCCCTGACCTGCATGAACATCTCGAAGATCCGCGGCAGTTGGTGGGCGGCGATGCCGACGCCGTTATCCTCGACCCGGATCGTGGCATGAGCGCCTTCGCGTCCGGCGCTGAGGCGGATATGACCTCCCCTTTGGGTGTATTTCGAGGCGTTGTTCAGCAGATTGCCCACCAGCTGCGCCAGCCTCACGGGATCGGCGTCCACGAGGAGCGGCTCCTCCGGCAAGGCGATCACGAGGTCCTGGGCCATGCGCTCGACATGCACCCGGCAGGCTTCGGCAGCGTGGTCGATCACGGAAGCCAGGTCGATGCGCTCCTGGCGCAGCGCGATCTTGCCCTGGCTGATCCGGCTCACGTCGAGCAGGTCGTCGACCAGCCGGACGACCTGGGCGAACTGGCGTTGCAGCAGCTCGATCGCGGGGCCGTCGATTTCCGGCTTTCCGCCGGAGCGCGCGAGGACATGCAGGGCATTGCTGATCGGGGCGAGCGGATTGCGCAATTCGTGTCCAAGCAGCGCCAGGAACTCCTCCTTGCGCCGGTCGGATTCCTTGACGTCGTGGATGTCGGTGTTCGAGCTGACCCACATCAGGACCTTGCCGCGCCCGTCCTTCAATGCGGTGGCCCTGCTCATGTGCCAGCGGTACTCCCCGTCGGCGCGGCGCAGGCGATGCTCGAACTGAAACGGCTCTCCGGTCGTGACCGAGTGCTTCCAGACGCGGATGTTCTCGGCCACATCGTCCGGGTGAATGAACGTGGTCGATCCCTTTTGCCTGATTTTTTCGAACGGCAGGCCGGTGTACTCGACCCACTGCGGGTTCAGGTAGTCGATCAGGCCGTCGGCGGTCGCCGTGCACATCTTCTGGGGGATCGTCTCGGCCAGCAGGCGGAAGCGTTCCCCGGCCATGCGTACGGCGTCCTCGGACTGCTTGCGTCCGGAAACATCGCGCGCTATTTCCGAGGTGCCGACGATCGCGCCGCGCGCATCCATAACAGGGGAGGCGGTCAGCGAGATGTCCACCAAGCGGCCGTCTTTCCTGCGGCGGACCGTCTCGAAGTGGGCGACCCTTTCCCCGCGGCGGACGCGCCCCATCACACTGGCCGCTTCGTCGTCGCAGCTAGGAGGCACGAGCAGGGTCACCGGGCTGCCGATCGCTTCGAGCGCGCTGTAGCCAAACAGCGTTTCGGCGCCGCAGTTCCAGCTTGTGAGGATGCCCTGGAGATCGACGCCGACGATGGCGTCTTGCGCCGAGTCGACGAGGGCAGCGAGAAAATCCATGTTGCGGTCGGCCATTTTGAACCCAGTCCGGCGAGCGTACTGCGCGCATAATCTTACCCCGAACGGGTCGCGCGCCCTCATCCTGCCGGCGCACGATGTATTGGTGGACTTTCATGAACATTTATTCATGTAGATCTGCGACTGGCGCGCCGTCCAGGCCAATTTTATTGCCTGTTTTGGAAAAATAGAATGGCGCACGGATGCCACTCCCCGGAACCCGGCCGGCGTGGCGCTATACTTCGATCCGGTATGCAAAAGCGCGCTTACGAGGGTTTTCGATGAGCAAGCCCAATCCCTACGAGCAGGACCTCGACAAGACCCCGGCCAACTACGCCCCGCTCACGCCGCTTACGTTCATCGAGCGCACCGCGAGCGTCTACCCTGACCGGGTTGCGGTTATCCATGGCGCCCGGCGTTACACCTGGCGCGAGGCTTTCGGGCGCTGCCGGCGGCTGGCTTCAGCGTTGGCCAAACGCGGTATCGGCCTGGGCGACACGGTGGCCGTGATGCTGCCCAACACCCCGCCGATGTACGAGGCGCATTTCGGCGTGCCGGTCACGGGCGCTGTGCTCAACGCGCTAAACACGCGGCTGGACGCCGAGTCGCTCGCCTTCATGCTCGACCACGGCGGCGCGAAGCTGCTGATCACGGACCGCGAGTATTCGCCGATCGTCGAAAAGGCGCTGGCGCTGGCGCAGAACAAGCCTGCCGTGATCGATGTGGACGACCCCGCGTTCGCCGGCGGCAAGCTGCTTGGCGAGAAGGACTACGAGGCGCTGCTGCTCGAAGGCGACCCGGACTACCCGTGGGGCGGCCCGGCGGACGAATGGCAGGCGATCGCCCTGGGCTACACGTCGGGCACGACCGGCAATCCCAAGGGCGTCGTGACCCATCATCGCGGCGCCTACCTGAACGCGGTCGGCAACATCATGGTCTGGGCGATGCCGCACCACGCGGTTTACCTGTGGACACTGCCGATGTTCCATTGCAACGGCTGGTGCTTTCCGTGGACGATGGCCGCCAACGCGGGGACCAACGTCTGCCTGCGCAAGGTCGAGGCCGGGCCGATCCTGAACGCGATCCGCGAATACGGCGTGAGCCACTATTGCGGCGCGCCTATCGTCCACCAGACCCTGATCAACGCGCCCGAAGAACTCAAAAAAGGCATCGCGCACAAGGTCAGCTGCCTGGTCGCCGGTGCGGCGCCGCCGGCGGCGATCCTCGAGGGCATGGAGCAGATGGGCTTCTCGATCACCCACGTGTACGGGTTGACCGAGGTCTACGGCCCGGCGACGGTCTGTGCCAAGCACGAGGAATGGGCCAGCCTGCCGCTCGCGGAGCAGGCGCGCCTCAACGGGCGGCAGGGTGTCCGCTATCCCGTGCAGGAGGCGGTCGCCGTGATGGACCCGGCGACGATGAAAGCGGTGCCCGCCGACGGCGAGACGATGGGCGAGATCATGTTCCGCGGCAACATAACCATGAAGGGGTACCTCAAGAATCCGGCGGCCACACGCGAGGCGTTCGAGGGCGGCTGGTTCCATTCTGGCGACCTCGCAGTCGTGTACCCGGACGGTTACGTGAAGATCAAGGACCGCTCCAAGGATGTGATCATTTCCGGAGGCGAGAATATCTCCTCGATAGAGGTCGAGGACATCCTATACCGCCACGCGGCGGTCATGGCGGCGGCCGTGGTCGCGCAGCCCGACCCGAAATGGGGCGAGACGCCTTGCGCGTTCGTCGAGCTCAAAACGGGCGCGAGCGCCACCGAGGGCGAGATCATCGAATTCTGCCGCCGGCACATGGCGCGGTTCAAGGCGCCCAAGCGGGTGGTCTTCGGCACGCTGCCCAAGACCTCGACGGGCAAGATCCAGAAATTCATGCTGCGCGAGCAGGCGAAGTCCGCCTCCGCCATCGAGTAGGACAATCCCATGAGCGCCGTGCCCCAGCCAGGACAGCCCGCGTTGCTGCGTGACGACCGCGACGGCATCGCCACGCTCACCATGAACCGCCCTGCGCAGATGAACCTGCTGACGCTCGAAATGCTCGGCGCCCTGCAATCCGCGTTCGACGCCATCGCCAGCGACAAGAGCGTGCGGGTCGTGGTGCTCGCAGCGGCAGGCAAGGGCTTTTGCGCCGGCCACGACCTCAAGGAAATACGCGCGCTCGGGGCGCCCGCGAAGATCAGCGCGCTTTTCGATACCTGCAACGCGATGATGCTGTCGATCCAGAACCTGCCCCAGCCGGTGATCGCGCGGGTGCAGGGGGCCGCCGCTGCCGCGGGATGCCAGCTGGTTGCGCAATGCGACCTGGCGGTTGCCTCGACTGGCGCAAAATTCACCACGCCCGGCGTGAACTGGGGGTTCTTCTGCTCGACGCCGGGGGTGCCGATCGGCCGCAACCTGCTGCGCAAGCACGCGATGGAAATGCTGCTGACCGGCGACCTGGTCGATGCGCAGAAGGCGCTCGACTGGGGGCTCGTGAACCAGGTCGTGCCGGCTGAAGCGCTGGATGCGGCAATCGCAGAGCTGGCCGGCAAGATCGCCGCCAAGCCGCCGGCCACCGTTGCTGCAGGCAAGCGCGCCTTCTACCAGCAGATGGATCTCGGCGTGCCCAAGGCGTACGCACTGGCCGGCGGCGTCATCGCTGCGAGCTTTGCGCACGCCGAGGGCAGGGAAGGGATGGATGCCTTTATCGAAAAGCGCGCCCCGGACTGGAAGAAATAGCCGCCGCCCATAGGCGCGATCGCTCTCGGAAGGGTTGTTTTCCCGCATCGCAACAGGCACACTACGCGCCCGGCCACGGGTGTTCGTTTCCGGGCTGCACGATAAAGAGAACATGGCTGGAGACATCATCCTCGAGACCCGGGGGTTGACGAAGGAATTCAAGGGCTTCGTCGCCGTCAATGGGGTCGACCTCAAAGTCAAGCGCGGGAGCATCCACGCGCTGATCGGCCCCAATGGCGCCGGCAAGACCACCTTCTTCAACCTGCTCACCAAGTTCCTGCCGCCAACCGCCGGCCATATCCTCTACAACGGCGAGAACATCACCGCCGAGAAACCCGCGCAGACCGCGCGCCGCGGCATCATCCGCTCGTTCCAGATCTCGGCCGTGTTTCCCCACCTCACGGTGCTGGAGAACGTGCGCATCGGCCTGCAGCGCTCGATGGGCAACTCCTTCCATTTCTGGAAATCCGAGCGCGTGCTCGAAAAGCTCGACGCGCGGGCGCTCGAGCTCCTCGAGTCCGTCGACCTGGGCGGGTTCGCGAAGACCGTCACGGTGGAGCTGCCCTACGGAAGGAAGCGCGCGCTGGAGATTGCCACCACGCTCGCGATGGAGCCCGAACTCATGCTGCTCGATGAGCCCACTGCGGGCATGGGTCACGAAGACGTGGACCGCGTCAAGGCCCTGATCAAGAAGGTCTCGGCGGGCCGCACGATCCTCATGGTCGAGCACAACATGAGCGTGGTCTCCGGCATAAGCGACACGATTACGGTGCTCCAGCGCGGAGCGGTGCTAGCCGAAGGACCCTATGCGGAAGTCTCGAAGGATCCCGGCGTGATCGAAGCCTACATGGGCACGGTGCACTGACATGGCTGTGGCGCTGTCGATCTCGGGCCTCAATGCCTGGTACGGCGAGTCGCACATCCTGCACGGCGTCGACCTCACGGTGAACGAGGGCGAAGTCGTCACGCTGCTGGGGCGTAACGGGGCCGGCCGCACCACGACACTCAAATCGATCCTCGGCCTGGTCGGGTCGCGCAAGGGCTCCATCAAGGTCAACGGCATCGAAGCCATCGACCTGGCCACCCACCAGATCGCCCACATCGGCATCGGCTACGGCCCGGAAGAGCGCGGCATCTTCTCCAGCCTTTCGGCCGAGGAGAACCTCATGCTGCCGCCGGAGGTGCAAAAGGGCGGCTTGCCGGTCAAGGAGATCTACGCGATGTTCCCCAACCTGGAGGAGCGGCGCCACAGCCAGGGGTCGCGCCTTTCGGGCGGCGAGCAGCAGATGCTCGCGATGGCGAGGATCCTGCGCACCGGGGCGCGCCTGCTGCTGCTCGACGAAATCACCGAAGGACTCGCGCCGGTGATCATCCAGACCCTGGGCAAGATCATCCTTCAGCTCAAGGAACGCGGGTTCACGATCGTGCTGGTGGAGCAGAATTTCCGCTTTGCCGCGCCGCTCGCCGACCGCCACTACGTGATGGAGCACGGCCGCATTGCGCAGAGCTTTTCGGCCGCCGAGCTCGATTCGAAGGCTGATATGCTGCACGAATACCTGGGGGTCTGAAGATGCAGGCCCTTTTTTATCCAAGAGAGAGGAGAGACAACATGAAACGCAAACTGATTGGAGTTCTCGTCGCGGCCGCGCTCGCGGCCAACGGCACGGCCGCCTTCGCGCAAGGCAAGGCGGCCGCAGGCAAGTTGAGCGGAGACTCGGTCAAGATCGGGGTCCTGACCGACATGTCCGGCCTTTATTCGGACCTCGGCGGCCAGGGCTCGGCGGTTGCCGCGCAGATGGCGGTGGACGATTTCGGCGGCAAGATCTTCGGCAAGCCGATTTCGGTCGTCTCTGCCGACCACCAGAACAAGCCAGAGGTCGGGTCGACGCGCGCCCGCGAGTGGTTCGACCGCGATGGCGTGGACATGATCACGGATATCCTCAACTCCGGCGTGGGTCTCGCGGTGGCCAAGGTTGCCAACGAGAAGAAGAAGCTCGCGATCAACGTCGGCGCCGCGTCGACGCGCATCAGCAACGAGGACTGCAACCCGTACAGCATCCACTACGCGTACGACACGTTCGCGCTCGCCAACGGCACGGGCAAGGCGATCGTGAAGCAGGGCGGCGACACCTGGTTCTTCCTGACCGCGGACTACGCGTTCGGGCATTCGCTCGAAGGCGATACTTCGAACGTGGTGAAAGCCAATGGCGGCAAGATCGTGGGGGCCGTGCGCCACCCGCTCAACGCCTCCGACTTCTCGTCGTTCCTTCTGCAGGCGCAGACGTCGAAGGCCAAGATCATCGGCCTTGCCAATGCAGGCGGCGACACCATCAACTCGATCAAGGCCGCCAACGAGTTCGGCATTACCAAGAACCAGAGCCTGGCGGGCCTTCTTGTATTCATCACCGACGTCCACAGCCTGGGCCTCAACACGGCCGGCGGCATGCTGCTGACGACCGGGTTCTACTGGGACCTCGACGAGCAGACCCGCAAGTTCGGGCGCAAGTTCTTCGACAAGTTCAAGAAGATGCCGACCATGATCCACGCGGGCGTGTACTCGGCGACGACGAACTATCTCAAGGCGATCCAGGCCGCAGGCACGGACGACGCCGACGCGGTCACCGCGCAGCTGCGCAAGATGAAGCTCGACGATTTCATGATGCGCCATGCGTCGCTGCGGCCGGACAACGTCGTGCAGCACGACATGTACCTCGCGCAGGTCAAGAAGCAGTCCGAGTCGAAGTACCCGTGGGATTACTTTGCGATCAAGGCGACCATCCCCGCGGCCGAGGCATTCCAGCCCCTGGCTTCGGTGAAATGCCCTATGCTCAAGAAGTAACCCTGGGTGTAAACGCAGGATGCGACGCGGCCGGCTGCCGGCCGTATCGCCTTTAGCTGCCGGCGGACCCCCGCCGCTAGAGACCCATGACTGAAATCTTCGGCATTCCCGTGCAGGCCTTCATGAGCCAGATCCTGATCGGACTGGTCAACGGGTCGTTCTACGCCATCCTGTCCCTTGGCCTGGCGATCATCTTCGGGCTCCTGAACATCGTCAATTTCGCCCACGGCACCTTCTACATGATGGGTGCCTTCGGCGCCTGGATGCTGCTGAACTACGCCGGCCTCAACTACTGGTGGTCCCTGCTGCTGGCGCCGATCGGTGTGGGTATCGTCGGCATGGTCATCGAAAAGACCATGCTGCGCTGGCTGTACAAGCTCGACCATCTGTACGGTCTCCTGCTGACTTTCGGGCTTGCACTGATCATCGAAGGGTTGTATCGCCAGGCGTACGGCGTGTCCGGCCAGCCACTGGATCCGCCCGCGCTGCTCAAGGGCGGCACCAACCTGGGCTTCATGTTCCTGCCGAACTACCGCGCTTGGGTGGTGATCGCTTCGCTCGTCGTGTGCTTTGCCACGTGGTATGTGATCGAGCGCACCAGGCTGGGCGCCTACATCCGCGCCGGGACGGAGAATTCGGCGCTGACGCAGGCTTTCGGCGTCAACGTGCCGCGCATGATCACGCTGACCTACGCGTTCGGCGTGGCCCTTGCGGCGCTCGCGGGCGTGCTCGCTTCGGGAGTCATCCAGGTGAACCCGTTGATGGGTTCTAACATCATCATTACCGTGTTTGCCGTGGTGGTCATTGGCGGCATGGGGTCGATCCTGGGTTCCATCATTACGGGCCTTGGCCTTGGGGTCATCGAAGGCCTTACGCGCGTTTTTTATCCGGAAGCTTCGGCGGTGGTGGTGTTTGTGATCATGGCGATCGTGCTGCTGGTGCGGCCCGCGGGCCTGTTCGGCAAGGAGAAATAGCCGCGATGGACCGCAAGACCGCAATCCTCTACGCAGTCCTCGGCGTCCTCGGACTGGTCGCACCCTTCGTGGTCTACCCCGTGTTCCTCATGAAGTGCCTGTGCTTCGCGCTGTTCGCCTGCGCTTTCAACCTGCTTCTGGGGTTTACGGGCCTGCTGTCCTTCGGGCATTGCATGTTCCTGGGTTCGGCGGGCTACGTCGGCGGGTACCTTCTGAAAGCGCACGGGGTGCCCACCGAACTCGCGATGCTGGCCGGCGTCGGCACCTCGACCGCGATTGGGTACGGGGTCGGGGCGCTGGCCATCCGCCGTCAGGGCATCTACTTCGCCATGATTACGCTGGCGATGTCGCAGATGATCTACTTCCTCTGCGTGCAGGCGCCATTTACCGGGGCGGAGGACGGCCTGCAGGGCATCCCGCGAGGCAGGCTGCTGGGCTTCATCGACCTCGAGGACAACCCGCTGGTGATGTATTTTTTCGTCTATGGCGTGTTCGTCGCCAGCTTCGCGTTTATCTACCGCATCGTCTACTCGCCTTTCGGCCAGGTGCTCAAGGCAATCCGCGAGAACGAGGCGCGCGCCCTGTCGCTGGGCTACGACGTCGACAAGCACAAGCTGCTTGCGTTCGTGCTCTCCGGCGCGCTGTCTGGATTGGCAGGCGTGATGAAGATGCTCGTGTTCAAGTTCGAGACGCTCAACGACGTGCACTGGTCGATGTCGGGGGAGGTCGTGCTGATGACCCTGATCGGCGGCGTCGGGACTCTGCTCGGCCCGGTGGTGGGGGCGTTCACCGTGGTGGCCCTCCAGAACCAGCTCGCCGAGCTTGAGGGCTGGGTGACCGTGATCCAGGGCGTGATCTTCGTGGTCTGCGTGCTCGCCTTCCGCCGCGGCATCGTCGGCGAGATCGCCGCGCGCATCAAGTAGGCGGCGCGCCCGCAGTGAGGAACGCCGATGTCGTCGTCCTGGGTGCCGGGATTGTCGGCATCTGCATCGCAACGCACCTGCAGAAGCGCGGCCGTTCAGTGGTCCTCGTCGACAAGCGCGGCGCCGCGGAGGAAACATCGTTCGGCAATGCCGGCCTGATCCAGCGCGAAGGCGTGTTTCCTTACGGCTTTCCTCACGACTTCGGCGCGCTCCTACGCTACAGTCTCAACCGCACCATCGACGCGCACTACCACCCCTCGGCTGTCCTCGACCTCGCGCCTTTCCTGTGGAAATACTGGCACCATTCGCGGCCCGCGCGGCATGCCGAAGTGGCGCGCAAGTACGCCAAGCTGATCGAGCATTGTGTCGCCGAGCACGACGCGTTAGCGGATGAGGCGGGCGCGCAGGAATTCATCGTGCGCGGCGGGTGGATGAAGGTTTTCCGGACCACCGAGCAGCGCGACTTCCGCATCGCCGAGGCCGAAGGCTGGCATCGCGAGTTCGGGCTCAACTACCGCGCGCTCGATGCAAAGGCGCTGCAGGAGGCCGAGCCGCACCTGGCCCCCGTGCTGCCCGGCGCGCTGCATTGGACCGATCCGACACGCGTCGACGATCCGTACGGCCTGTGCATGGGCTACCTCGGGCTATTCCAGCGGCTGGGCGGCGTCTTCCTGCAGGGCAATGCGGCCAGCCTCGAGGCACGCAGCACCGGCGGCTGGAAGATGCGCACGGCCGAAGGGCCGCTGGAGGCGGGCAAGGCCGTGGTTGCGCTGGGTCCCTGGGCGGGAGTGTTCACGCGTGGCCTGGGCTACCACCTGCCGCTGGCGGTGAAGCGCGGCTACCACATGCACTACCGGGCGGCGGGCGATGCGAAGCTCAACCTGCCGGTGCTGGATACCGAGCGCGGCTATTTCCTCGCACCCATGCGCCAGGGCATCCGGCTCACCACCGGCGCCGAGTTCGCGCGCCGCGATGCGATCCGTACGCCCGTTCAGCTCGGCCGCGCCGAGCCGATTGCACGCGATTTGTTCCCTTTGGCCGAGCGCCTGGACGGCGAGCCGTGGATGGGCTCACGTCCCTGCACGCCGGACATGCTTCCCGTGATCGGTCCCGCGCCGATGCACAAGGACATGTGGTTTGCTTTTGGCCACGCGCACCACGGGCTCACGCTCGGCGCGGTCACCGGCCGCATGATTGCCGAGATGGTGGTGGGGGAGACGCCTTTCGTCGATCCGGCACCTTTCTCGGCGGGGCGTTTCGAGGCCTAAGATGAGCCCCATTTTCCGCGTGGGACTTTGCCTGTCGTTGCTAAAGCGCTCGACCAATGCGAACCGGGGGATGGCAGCAATCTTCCGTGTGACCTCCGCCCAAAATAGGACCAAGGCTAAAAATGGCAGCAATTGGAGTGCAGGCGGCGGGTCAGCATCCTTGCATTTATGGAGTTTCATTCCTGATTTGCAAGGATCGTCAGTCTGCAAGGGGATGCAGTTTGGCCCTCGCTAAGCCGACCCTGTTTTGCGCTTCAAGGTGCATGCGTATACTTGCGAAATGAAAACCGCGCCCCCCCTCGCAATCCCGGTCAGCGCCGACGTGGCTGCACGGTTCGATGCCCTTTCCAATGAACAAAAGCGCGTTATCCGCATGCGCGTGGCAATCGAAATCGGGCGCTTGTCCAAACCCGCGTCGCGCGCCGCATTCCCCGGGGAGTTTCGAGTCGCAACCGCCGCGATTGGCCGGCAGGCGCGCCGCAAGGGACTTACTCTGTTGAAGTTAAAGCGCATGATCGATGGGAGCCGCTAGACGGGTCGTTGTCGACAGCAACGTTATCGTCAGCGGCATTCTCATTCCCGATTCGGTTCCCGGCAGGCTGCTCGATTTTCTCTCTCAGCACGCCACACTGATTTTCTCAGCCGCTACACGTGATGAGCTCCTTGAGGTCATAGCCCGGGAGAAATTCGACCGTTACGTCCCATTCGAACTGCGCGAACAGGCCGTAACCATCCTCGTGCGCGACGCAGAAATGGTTACGCCGAGACGCCGGTTCCAAATCTGCCGTGACCCCAAGGACGACAAATTCCTCGACGCCGCGTATGCCGGGAAAGCCGATTGCCTGATTTCCGGGGACTCGGATCTGCGTTCGCTCGCCGCGTTCGAAGGCATTCCGATTGCCGCGGCCGCGCGGTACATGGCGCAGATCGAGCGCTGATTCTCCGGTTCGGCGGCTCACTCGATCACCCGAGTGACGGGCGGTAGTAAGCTCAACGGGACAGAGATTCCAAGCCGCTTTGCCGAGGTTCCGTTGAATTAAGAGACTGATAATGGCAGCAATCTGTCATTCGATCCGCTCCTGGCCTTATGTATTGTCGAATAATGACAGCAATGGCCGTCGCAGAAATTTCAATAGTTCCTCGAGCTTCATCCCGTTCGCCAAACTCGCGCGGAAATTCGACTCAGACCCAAAATACTCTTCACTCTTCATCGCCGCGAAGGTATCGGCTTCCAGCCTTCCGTCGATGTGAAATCAGCGGCACATTTCATGCACTTTGTGTCATTTTGCGCTAGCGGTCTGGAACACCCTGGACAGGACCAATCAAATTTTGCAACAGGCTCCACTGTCCGGTCACCTATCGAATCAGTAAGGATTGCATTTGTAGCGCTTTCAAAAGCAACCGACATCTCCGGGCTTTGCCGCTTTCCGATCTCACTGGCCGTGATGCCAGTGTTTAAGCGCTTTATAGGATCGGCACCCATGCTCAAAAGAATGATTACTGCCTCCAGTTGATTCGACCGAGCCGCATGGATGAGCGCCGTGTCACCATTCTCGTCGACCTCATCTATCGGTACACCCTTGGCAAGGGATTCCGTGAGGTCTGACATATCTCCTACACTCGCGCCATACATTAATCGCGTAAACCCGTTCTTGCCTACGCGTTTGAGAGCTTGCTCAGATTGTAGCCGTTGCTTACGTCGGATGAATGGATAGCATATGGCGAAAATAATACCCGCCGCAATTACGCCGCCAGCGAACTTCGCAATTGGATCTCTTTGTTCGTTCACCCCCAGAAGCTTAATTTCGAAGCAAACGAGGTTACTTTCATCAGGCGAGGAAATGACACGACGCAGATCTTTGGATCCACGCCGATTTCGATAACTCAATTCATCATGCCTCAAAATTGACCCGCATTGATGATCCGTCGCCGAGCTGCACAAACGGCTGACAAAGCGGCAGCAACCAGTACGATCTGAATGTGTCGTTGTGATGAATCCGGCCTGACTATTTTTTCCATCCTGCAGGATCTGTCGAAAACTCGTCGACCTGGATGTGACGCAGTTCTTCGTAGATGGTTGGAAGCGCAACGAATACTTCAGCTGCCACCTCCTTAAACAATGGGAGTGAAAAATTTATCTTCATGCCTGATTGCCACTCCAGCCAAGTGCCTTTACGCACACGTTTGTTTATGCGTAAGAAGATTTGCTGATTGCAGAAATCGAGATAGTTGTAGATCGCCTCTTTAGATCGCTCTATTTGTTCAGTCGAAATCTCGCGACCTATCAAAGCTCGATATGGAATACATCGCATAAGCTCGCGATATTCCTTCGCCAGCGAGTCCTCAAATGCAGTTCGCGACTGTTCTACGTTGCGCCAAAACTGCCAAGCCGCGATAGCCACGCCAATCGTCGTGCCAATGCTGGCAATGACTCTTGTTAACTCAAAAGGATCCATTGTTTCCCCTCATTGGTTCCGGTGGACATGCGAGGAGATTGAGTCAAATGTGCTGCGACCAAGAGGTTTCCGTTCATGGATTTGAATTATTTTTTCTTAGCCGAACCTAGAACGACCTCGGCATCCCGAGCACGTGCTCGGCCACATAGGACAGGATCAGGTTGGTCGAAATCGGCGCCACGAGGTACAGGCGCGTCTCCCTGAATTTCCTCTCCACGTCGTACTCGGCCGCAAACCCGAACCCGCCGAATGTCTGGATGCACGCATTGGCCGCCTCCCACGACGCCGTGGCGCACAGGTGCTTGGCCATGTTGGCCTCGGCGCCGCAATGCTTCTTCGCATCGAACATGGCCGCGGCCTTGTAGCGCATGAGGTTGGCCGCCTCAATCTCCATATAGGCCTCGGCGATCGGGAACTGGATGCCCTGGTTCTGGCCGATCGGCCGGCCGAACACGACGCGCTCCTTCGCGTAGGTCGAGGCTTTTTCTATGAACCAGTGCCCGTCGCCGATACATTCCGACGCGATCAGGATGCGCTCCGCGTTGAGCCCGTCGAGGATGTACTTGAAGCCCTTGCCTTCCTCGCCGATGCGGTTCTCCACCGGAATCTCGAGGTTGTCGATGAACAATTCATTCGTTTCGTGGTTCACCATGTTGCGGATCGGCTTGACCGTGAGGCCCTTGCCGATCGCCTCGCGCGTGTCGACGAGGAATATGGTCATGCCCTCGGACTTTTTCTTCACCTCGGCTAGCGGTGTGGTGCGCGCGAGCAGGATCATGAGCTCCGAGTGCTGCAGGCGCGAGGTCCAGACCTTCTGCCCGTTGACCACGTAGCGGTCGCCTTTCCTCACCGCCGTGGTCTTGATGCTGGTGGTGTCGGTGCCGGCCGTCGGCTCGGTGACGCCCATCGACTGCAGGCGCAGCTCGCCCGTGGCGATCCTGGGCATGTATTTCTTCTTCTGCTCCTCCGAGCCATTCCTGAGCAGCGTATTCATGTTGTACATCTGTCCGTGACAACAGCCCGCGTTACCGCCCGAGCGCGTGATCTCCTCCATGATCACCGAGGCCACCGTAAGGCTCAGGCCCGAGCCGCCATACTCCTCCGGGATCAGGGCGGCCATCCAGCCCGCTTTCGTCAGGGCATCGACGAACGCCTCCGGATAAGCGCGCGCCTCGTCGACCTTCTGCCAGTAGGGGCCGTCGAATTCCTTGCACAGCGCGCGCACCGCATCGCGCACGTCCTGGTGGTTCTCGCTCAATGTCGTCTCCGTTTAAGTCACTGGCCTACTCGGCCTTGATGCCGGCGTCCTTGACCACCTTGGCCCAGCGCGCCACCTCGGACTTGACGAAGTCGCCGTACTGCTCGGGCGTGCCGGTGCGGGGCTCGACACCAAGTTTGATGAACCGGTCGGCCACGTCGGGCGAATTGATGATCCTCGCGCTCTCGACGTTGAGGCGCTGGATGATGTCGCGCGGCACGCCGGCCGGCGCGAGCAGGCCGAACCAGACCGTCACTTCGAAACCGGGCACGCCGGCTTCGGCAACCGTGGGCACTTCGGGCGCAAGCACCGAGCGCTTGGGCCCGGACACCGCCAGCGCCTTCATGCGGCCGGCTTTCACGTGCTGGATCACGTTGGGCAGGTTGTCGAACATCACGTCGACCTGGCCGGCGATGAGGTCGGTGACCACGGGCGCGCTGCCCTTGTACGGGATATGCGTCATGAAAGTCCCGGTCATGGTCTTGAAGAGCTCCATGCACAGGTGGACCGAGGTCCCGGCGCCAGAGGACCCGTAGTTGACCCGGCCCGGGCTGGCCTTGGCGAGTTTGATGAGGTCCTGCACCGAACTCACGGGGAAAGCCGGGTGCGCGACCAGCATGTTGTCCGAGACGCCGGCGAGCGTGATCGGCGCGAAGTCCTTCGTCACGTCGAACGAGGTCTTGTACAGGCTCTGCAGGACTGCGAAAGGCAACGCCGCGACGAACAGCGTGTAACCATCGGGCGGGGACTTCGCCGCCATCTCGGTGCCCAGCAGCGAGCCGCTGCCGGCCCGGTTCTCGACGATGACCGGTTGGCCGAGCGACTTGGGCAATTCCTGCGCGAGCACACGCCCGAGAATGTCGTTGAACCCCGCCGGCGGAAAGGGCACGATGATGCGGATCTGCTTGGTGGGATACGCGCCTGCGGCGCTTTGGGGCCAGACAGGCGTCGAGGCGGCCAGCAGCACGGCGAGCCCGAGGATCAATTTCATGACTTTTGATTTCTGAGATTGGCTCCCAGAGCCATCCTCACGCCTAATTTTGTTCTGGCACCGGTACATGGGTCGGATCAACAGTCGCATCACTACTGCTCCGCCTTCACGCCCGCGACCTGGATCACCTTGGCCCACTTGGCGATCTCGTCGTTGAGGAACTTGCCGGCTTGCTCGGGTGTGCTGCCGACCGTGATGATGCCCAGCGCCTCGAGCCTGGGCTTGACCTCCGCGGAGTTGACCGCCTTCGCAACCTCGGCCGACATCCGGTTGACGATTTCCTTCGGGGTCGCAGCCGGTGCGAGGAAAAGCAGCCAGGTCGAGGATTCCATCGGCGGGCCGCCGGCCTCGGCCATCGTCGCCACCTCGGGCGCGCTCTTCAGGCGCTGCGCCGAGAACATGGCCAGCGCCTTGATCTTGCCGCCCCTCACGTGGGTCATCAGCGAGCTGGGCGTATCGACGAGGATCTGGATGTTGCCGCCCATGAGGTCCTGCAGCGCCGGGGCCGTGCCTTTGTACGGCACATGGACCATGTCGATGCCCGCGATCTGCTTGAGCCACTCGGTCGTCAGGTGCGCTGCCGCCCCGACCCCCGACGAGCCGAACGAAATCTTGCCGGGGTTGGCCTTGGCGTAGGCGATCAGCTCCTTGACGTCCTTCGCGGGGAGGTTATTGGTAGCGGTCATGATCAGCGGTGCGGTCATGGTGAGCGAGACCGGCGCGAAGCTCTTCACCGCGTCGAAGGGCATCTTGCCTGCATAGAGCGTGGCATTGGCCGCATGCGCGCCGATCACCGTGACGAAGGTATAGCCATCGCCGGGGGCGCGCGCGACTTCGCCTGCGCCGATCTGCGAATTGGCGCCGGGCTTGTTCTCCACCACGATGTTCCATCCAGTCTGCTCCTGCACTTTCTGGAGCACCATGCGCGTGCCGGTGTCGGTGATGCCAGCCGGCGTGTAGGGCACGATCCAGCGGATTGGCTTTGACGGCCATGCCTGCGCGCCGGCGAGCGGCGACCATGCAAGGGTGACGACGGCTGCGGCGGCGAGCGCTTTGAGCGTAAATGCCTTCATGCTGTCTCCTCCTGTTTTTATGCGCCTATCTTAAACGTATCCCGGGCCTTCGATGGCCGGGTGCTTCTTGAGGAATTTCTCGTCCACCTCCAGCCCCAGGCCTGGCTTGTCGATCGGCCAGACGTTGCCGTTTTTGTCGACCTTCCAGGGCGTCGAGCACAGCTCGTCGCGGAACTTGTTGGCCTTCGAGACGTCGGCCTCGAAATAGCCGCCGTTGTCGATCGCGGCGAGGAAATGGATGCTCGCGGCCTGGTTCAGGCCGGTCATCGAGCTGTGCGGGTGGATGCGCAGCTTGTAGGCCGAGGCCATCGCAGCGATGCGCAGCGCCTCGGTGATGCCGCCGGTTTTCGAGAGGTCGGGCTGCAGCACCGTGATCGAGCCATCTTCCAGCACCCGGTTGAACTCGAAGCGCGTGTAGTGGTTCTCGCCGGCGGCCAGCGGCGTGTTGCTGAAAGTCGAGGCGAGCTCGTAGCTGACGTAGTCGTGCGCAGGGAAGGGCTCCTCCAGCCAGGCGACGTTCAAGTCCTGCATCGCGGGCATTGCTGCCCGTGCGTCATTCACCGTGTAGCCGGTGTTTGCGTCGGTGAGGATCTCGATGTCGTCGCCGACGAACTTGCGCACGGCACGGATGCGCTGCAGGTCGCGCTTGGGCGTATCGCCGACGCGCAGCTTGACCGCTTTGTAGCCCGCCTTGAGGTGGGGCTTGAGCTCGGCGATCAACTCGTCCGCCGGCTGGTAGCCGAGCGACACGCCGCCCGCGTAGGCCGGCAGCCCGCGATAGGCGCCGCCGATCAGCTTGTAGATCGGCATGCCGGCGGCCTGGCCGCGGATGTCCCACAGCGCGCAGTCGATGCCGCTCATCGCCAGGCAGCAGCCGGCGCCCATGCCGTGGCTGCCCAGCTGCATCTTGTAGATCTTCGCCCACACGCCGACTACGTCGGAAGCATCCATGCCGACGACGAGCCTTTTCAGCGTGGTCTCGATGAGCTTGGCCACTGCGGTGTGTGCGCGGCCGTGGTGGGACTCGCCCCAGCCCACGAGCCCGCCCGCGGTGGTCACCTTCACCACGACCGCATCGCGCTTGATCGCCGTGCCGATGCCGAGCGTGACCTGCGCTTTCTTGGGCACCGGGAACGAGGTGGGGTAAGCCTTGATGTCGGTGATCTTCAGGTCCTTGGATGCCATGGTTTTCTCTCTGGATTGACGAAGCTTGCAGGGGGCTCGCCGGCGAGCATGCGCAGCATCTCCCCGGCGGCGATGCGGCCGACGCGCTCGCGCGATTCGCGCGTCGAGCCGGCCAAATGGGGGGTCAGGATCGCATTTTGGAGCGACAGGAGCGGATGCCCGGGCTCGAGCCGGTAGTGCTCGTAGACGTCGAGCATCGCACCGGCAATCGTGTTGGCGCGCAACGCCTCGACCAGCGCTGTCTCGTCGATGACCGGCCCGCGCCCGACGTTGATGAGGAACGCCGACTTCTTCATGCCGGCGAGGCGAACCGGATTCATCAGGTGATGAGTCTCCGGGGTGAGCGGGCACGCCAGTACCACGAAATCGGATTCGGTCAGCAGCTTGTCGAGCGTTGCGGGCTCGACGCCTTCGGGCAGCGCGTCGAGGTGCCGCTGGTTGCCCAGCACACGCATCGACAGGCCACCCGCGCACATTTTCGCCAGGCGCTTGCCGATATGGCCGACGCCGACGATGCCGAGAGTCTTCTTTTCGACCTCCATTGCCGCACCGGCGAGCCCGCGGGCGGTATCCCACGATTCGCTGCGCAGCGACCGGTCGATCGGCCGGAAGTTGCGCGCGAGCAGCATGATCGCCATCAGGCAGTATTCGGCGACCGACTGCGCGTTGCCGCCGGGAATGTTGGCGACCATCACGCCGTGCTCGTTGGCGGAAACGAGGTTGACGAGGTCGGTGCCCGTACCGTGGATCGTCACGGCGCGGATGCGCGGCGCCGCGTCGAACAGATCCTCCGGCAAGCGGCTGCGGGTGATCACGCCGTCGACTTCGCGGCCGAGCGCGCGCAGCGTGTCCGGGTGGGTATCGGGCGGGCTGACGACCTCGACGCTGCCGGTGAGCAGCGCGATGCCGGCCGGGTCGATGAAATCGGTGACGAGGACGCGATCCACTTGAATCGCCTACGACGCCTGCCGGATCACGCCGGCAGCCAGCAGCGCGGCGCACTCGGCCTCCGATACGCCGGCTTCGGTGAGGATTTCGAGCGTGTGCTCGCCGACGCGCGGGGTGGGGCCGAGCGGCCATTCGCGGTCGCCTCCCGGCACGCGGGGCAGGGGTAACGTGCCGAACGGAAACTGGTCCACGTCGCAGAAGGTCTGCCGATGCCCTGTCTGTGGCGCGGCTCGGAATTCCGCGTAGTCGAGCGCCCCGGCGCAGAGCACGTCGGCGGCGGAGAAAACCCGCAGCCAGTGCGCAGAACTTTCGGCTACCAGGCGGACGGACACTTCGAGGTTGACGATCGCCGCATTCTTCTGGCGTTCGGAAACGGTCGAGAAACGCGGATCCGCCGCCAGCGCTTCCAGCCCGAGCACTTTGAGCACCGAGGCAAACATCTTTTCGTTCAGGCTGGTGACGGTGATGTAGCCGTCACGCGTCTTGAATATGCCGGAGGGCACCGTAATCGGTGCGGCGGGCTTGCCGTCGCTCAGGAAGGCATCGAGGATCGGTGCGGCCTGCAGCGCCGCGCACGCATCCATGAGCGAAATTTCGATGTGGCGGCCTTTGCCGGTCATTGCACGCGAATACAGCGCCGCGCCTGTCGCCTGCGCCGCATACACGCCGGTCACCGTATCGGGGACGAGGAAGGGAATCCGGCGCGGCGTGCCTTCCGCATCGCGGTTGATGTGCGCCATACCGGTGAAAGCCTGCAGCACCGAGTCGGTGGCCGCCTTGCCCGCATCCGGGCCGCTGGGACCGAAGCCCGTGATCGATACGTAGACAAGGGCGGGTTGGTCCTTGGCCAGCGTCGCGTAATCGAGGCCCAGCCGCTCGATCACGCCGGGACGGAAATTCTGCACGAATACATCGGCCGAGCGCGCCATCTTCAGCATCAGCGCCTTGCCTTCGGGCGTGGCGGCGTTGATGCACGCCGAGCGCTTGCCCAGGTTGCCCATGACCGCAAGCGAAGTCATGTCCTCGCGCCCGCCGCCCGCGCTGCGGATCCAGTCCCCGGCCGGCGGCTCGACCTTGATCACGGCCGCGCCCTGCATGCCGAGCAGCCCGGCGCAGTAGGGCCCCGCGAGGCCCTGCGACATGTCCAGTACGCGAAGCCCGGCGTAGGGCAGCGGGGCGGGCGTTCCGGTCAAACGATGCCCGCGGCTTTGAGCTTCTGCATTTCCTCGGCGCTTTTTCCCAGGAGCCCCTGGTAAACCTCCTCGTTGTACGCGCCGAGAAGCGGCGGCGCGATGCGGTATTCGACCGGTGTCTCCGAAAAGCGCATCGGGCTCGCCACGACCGGCGCGACACCGCCCAGCGAATGCGGCATGTCGACCCGCAGGCCCCTGTGCTGCACCTGCGGGTCCTCGAAGACTTCCTGCATGTTGTTGATCGGGCCGCAGGGCACAGTGGCGGCCTCGAGCAGCTCGAGCCATTCCTTCTTGGTCTTTGTCTTCATCACCTCCGCGATCAGTGGGATGAGCGCCCTGCGGTTAATGATGCGCTGCGAATTGGTCTTGAACAGCGGGTCCTCGGCCAGTTCCGGGCGTCCCGCGACTTTCCAGAACCGCGCGTGCTGCCCGTCATTGCCGACCGCGAGGATCAGGTGGCCGTCCGAGGTCGCAAAGACTTCGTAAGGCACGACCTGCGGGTGCGCGTTGCCCCAGCGCTGCGGGATCTTGCCCGAGGCGAGGTACGACACCACCTGGTTGGCGTTGAACGCGACGATGGTGTCGAGCAGCGCGAGGTCGATGTACTGGCCCTGGCCGGTGCGCTCGACATGCGTGATCGCGGCGCTGATTGCCAGGCTGGCATACATCCCGGTGAGCACATCGGTGATCGCAATGCCGACTTTCATCGGGCCGGCGCCGATCTCGCCGTCGCGCTCGCCGGTGATGCTCATCAGGCCACCCATGCCCTGGAAGATGAAGTCGTAGCCGGGGCGCGGCGCGTAAGGGCCGTCCTGGCCGAAGCCCGTGACCGAGCAATAAATGAGGCGCGGGTTGAGCCCCTTGAGGTCGTCGTAGGCCAGGCCATAGCGCTTGAGCGTGCCGAGCTTGTAGTTCTCGATGAGGACATCGCACTTGGCTGCGAGCTCACGGACGATTGCCTGTCCGGCAGGTTTGCCGATGTCGAGGGTGACCGATTTCTTGTTGCGGTTGACCGAGGCGTAATACGCGGCCTCGGGCGTGTCGCGGCCTTCGCCGTCCTTGATGTACGGCGGTCCCCAGCCGCGCGTGTCGTCGCCCGCGCCGGGCCGCTCGACCTTGATGACTTCGGCGCCGAGGTCGGCAAGGTTCTGTGCCGCCCAGGGACCGGCGAGCACGCGGGAAAGGTCGAGGACGCGGATATGTGAAAGTGGACCGGGCATGGTTAATTGGGGTCAGAGTCGATTTATTGGAGTCAGAGCCGGAATTCAGCGAGCAGGGCGTCCGCAACTTGCGGCAGAACCGGCGTTTCCGGCATCAGCGCATCGGCCAGCGCGCCTTCGAACGCACCGCGCGCCGGCTTGAGCGGATCGCGTGCGCGCAATCGATGCTCGTTGACCAACGCCGCAAGGAGCACCCGGCGTGCGTCGCCCGCCTTTGCGAGCTGCGTGCCCTCGGAAGCGAGGATTGCCGTCGCCGCGGCGTAGTAAAGGCCGGTTGCTGCCTGCCGGGCGTGGGCGGCGTCGTCGCCTTGCGCCGAGATGCTCGCGAAATCGCACGCGCGCGCGAGCGATCCGGCGAGGGCGGCGCGCAGGCCGGCGTGCCCGACGCCCTCAACCATGGCCTCGAGCGCCGGGCGCAGCGCATCGAGCGAGCCTTCACGTTTGATCGCGCGCAGCACGTCCTGCGCGACGATATTGCTGGTGCCTTCCCAGATCGAGCCCAGGTGGGCGTCGCGAACCAGCCGCGCATCGCTCCATTCCTCGATGTAGCCGGCGCCCCCGCGCACTTCCATTGCGTCGCCGGTAACGCGCCGCGCGTCGCGGCAAGCGCGGAACTTGATGAGCGGCGTGAGGATCCTCACGCGCTTGCGCGCTTCCTCGTCGCCCGCATCGGCCTTGGCCAGTTCGGCGGCCGTGTAAAGCATGACCGAGCGCGCGGCTTCGGTGGGGAGCATGAGCTTGAGCAACTGCCGGCGCATGAGCGGCAGCTCGATCAGGTTCTTGCCGAATGCGCTGCGCCGGCGCGAGATGAAAAGCGCTTCTGTGAGCGCGCGGCGCATCATGCCAGCCGCGCGCATGCCGTTGGACAGGCGCGACATGTTGATCATGTCGGCCATCTGCGCAAAACCTCGCTGCGCGTCGCCGACCATGTAGGCGGTCGCGCCTTCGAGCGCGATCTCGCCGCTGGGCATGTCGCGCGTGCCGAGCTTTTCCTTGAGGCGCACGATGCGGTACTGGTTCGGCGAGCCGTCCGGCAGGAGGCGCGGCAGCAAGAACAGCGACAGGCCTTTGGTCCCGCCTGGCGCGCCTTCGGGCCGCGCGAGTACCAGGGCGACGCCCGCGTCGGCATTTGAGCAGAACCACTTGTCGCCGTAGAGCAGCCAGTGATTGCCTTTGGCGAGCGCGCGAGTGAGCGTCGCCCCTACGTCGGAGCCCGCGCCCTGTTCGGTCATGAACATCGCGCCCTGCGTAAGCGCATCTAGATCCTGCGAGGTGAGGCCGGGCAGATAGCGTGCAATGAGGGCGGGGTCCGCGAATTTGGACAGGGTCCTGGCGGTAGCATCGGTCATCGACAGCGGGCAGCACACGCCGAATTCGGCCTGCACGTAGACATAGGTCAGCGCGTACTTGACCGCGGGCGGCATTTTCTGCGGCCAGCCGAGCACGCCGGCGCGGTGCGACATCGCCGCGAGGCCGTATTCGCCGAACGCGGTTTCCTCGAGGCTTCGGTAGACGGGGTGCTTTTCGATCCACTGGGCGTTCTCGCCGCTGCGCTTGCGGTGATGGAGTACCGGAGGATTCTTGTCGGCCGTCAGCGCATGGTCGTCAAGCGGCCCCCCCGCAAGCGCGCCCAGACGACCGAAATGCGGCAGGAGGTGGGCAAGCAGCTTCGGCTCCAGGTAGAGCGACAGCAGGCTCCGGTACCCCGGGTCCGCGTCGAAGAGGTTGAGGCCGCGCGCGTCCGGCAGGGTGGGCTGGCCTTGAGCGTGGCCGGCGCGGAGGTTGACAGGGTCCGCGGCCATCAGTCGATCTTCGCCCCCGAGGCGCGCACGATCTTGCCCCACTTCGCGTAGTCGGCCTCGATAATCTTCTGGAATTCCTCGGGCGTCGTCGGCCAGGCGTCGAGGTATTGCGTTTTCAGGCGCTCGGCCATTTCCGGGGAGCGCAGGGCTTTTACTATTTCCGCATTGAGCTTGTCCACGATCGATCTCGGGATGCCGGCCGGCCCGACGATGCCGTACCACAGGTCGCTCCCGGCTTCCGAGTAGCCGGGCATGCCCGACTCGTCCATAGTCGGGATCTCCGGCGCATAGGTGCTGCGTTTTGCGGTCGTGACGGCCAGCGCACGTACTTTGCCGCCGCGGATCTGCGGCAGCACGGTGGAGGGCGAATCGAACATGAAGGTGAGCTGCCCGCCCATGACGTCGGTGAGCGCGGGTCCCGAGCCTTTGTAGGGGATGTGCTGCATCGGCGCGCCGGTCAGCGATTTGAGGAGTTCGCCCGAGAGATGGTTCGACGAGCCATTGCCGGCCGAGCCGAAATTCACCTTGCCGGGGTTGGCCTTGGCATAGGCGACCAGCTCGCCGACCGTTTTTGTCGGCACGTTTGGGTTGACCACGAGGATGTTGATGTAGCCGACCGCGACCGTCAGCGGGCTGAAGTCCTTGAGCGCGTTGTAGGTGAGGCGCGGCCCGTACAGCGCGGGATTGATCGCGTGCGTGCCAGTCGTCGCCAGGCCGATCGTGTAGCCGTCGGGCGTCGACTTGGCGACCCGGTCCATGCCGATCGAGGCGCCCGCACCGGGGATGTTCTCCACGATGACCGGCTGGCCGAGCTGGGTGGACAATTGCCCGGTGAGGGCGCGCGAGAACGTGTCGGTGGGTCCGCCGGGAGCGAAGGGCACGACGTATTTGATCGGCTTGTTCGGAAAGGCTTGCGCGGCCGCGATGCCCGGCAGTAGGACGATCGCGGTGAGCATGGCGGCAATGCTGAACATCGGTTTCACGGTCTCCTCCTTGGGTTCGGGTCCAGGCTCTGCGGCTGGATCAGGTAAGGAGGTAATTGTAAGTCGCGGCGGGATTGGGGAGGGCCTTCAAGTTCGAATCTGATCGGATCGATTGGGCGAGCCGATGCCGGTACTAGCGAGACGGCAAGCTTGTCCTCATGTTAATCGCTAGATGCCGCACACCCGGTTGCGGCCGGCCCGTTTGGCTTGGTAAAGCATTTTGTCCGCGTCTTCCAGCAGGGCTTCCCAGCGCTTCGAACGAGGTAGCAGAGCGGTGGCGAAACCGGCGCTGATGGTGACATGCCCGGCGACGCTGGAATGGGCGTGAGGCAGCGCCAGGGCTTCGACCATGCTGCGGAAATCTTCGGCGATGGCTTTCGCCCCGTCAAAATCCGTATCCGGCAGGATCGCGACAAATTCCTCGCCGCCGTAACGCGCCACCACATCGCCTGGGCGCACCGGGATGTTGGCCAGGGCCGTGGCGACGTACTTGAGGCAGTCGTCTCCCGCACCATGGCCATAGTGATCGTTGTAAGCTTTAAAATAGTCCACATCCACCATGATCAGGGAAAGGGGCTTGTCGCTGCGTCCTGCGCGCCGCCATTCGCTGTCGATCGCTTCGCTGAAATTGCGCCGGTTGGGAATGCCGGTGAGACCGTCGAGAGACGCGAGGGATTCGAGCAAGTCGGTTTTCTGCTTAAGAGCGATATGGTTGCGCACCCGCGCCCGCACGATAAGCGGGCTGAAGGGCTTGGTGATGTAATCCGCCGCGCCCAGGTTGAGTCCGCGTTCCTCGTCGCCCATTTCGCGCTTGGCAGTGACGAAGATCACCGGGATGTCCTTGGTCGCTTCGGTGTTTTTGAGATGCTGACATACCTCGTAGCCGTCCATTTCGGGCATCGTCACGTCGAGCATGATCAGGTCCGGCTTCTCGCTATGGCTGGCGAGGTCCAGCGCGGTGCGCCCGTTGGTGGCGGTTTTCACGCGGTATTCGCTTTTCAACGCCGCAGCCAGCACCTGGATATTGGTCGGGTGGTCGTCAACGATCAGGACCAGGGGTTTTTCGGTTGGTGGCATTGCCTGATTGCGCTTCATGGTTGCCGCAGGACTGTCAAACTTGCAGGGGAATCTCCGAGCGATCGCGTCAACAGATTAATTCGGTTGGTTCCCCTCATAGGGCGAATCTGATGGGATGGACGTCCCTTTTGACGGCGGACTGCGAGGTCCAGATGCGAACCGCCACAATGCCCCGCATAGAGTCGGGAGTAGCGCGCGGTCCGTGAGCCTCGCTCAGGGCTTCGCGAGCTCCCGCTCGATCGCCTCGAGCGCCGCGGTCGCCGCCCTCAGGTCGGCGTCCGCCTTTTCGAGGTCGGCCTGCGCCTTGTCGAGGTCTGCGTTGGGATTGCGCCGGTCGGACAGGGCCTGGCGGCGGTCTTCCACCGCCTTGGCCCAGGCCGTGACGGCCCTGCGGCGGTCCTCGCCGAGCCTGCGGCGCTCGACTTCCGGGACAGCCTTGCGGTTGGCCACCGCCTTGTCGTATTCGGCTTGTGCCCTGGCAAGGGCGGATTTGAGGTCTTCGCGAGTAGTCATGCCGCTACTCTATCCCCCGGCGGGGCTGTGCTCAACCGTCTGGCGCACATACGGTCACGAAAGAATTGCCATGGTGATGCGCGAGACGCACGTGAGGCGCCCCTTTTCGTCGGTCAGCTCGATCTGCCAGACGTGGGTGGTGCGGCCGATATGGAAAGGTTTCGCGATGCCGGTCACCCAGCCCTCGGTTACCGCGCGAAGATGGTTGGCATTGATATCCAGGCCCAGCGCGCGGTGTCCGGCGGGCGAGGAGAACGCCGCGCCACACGATCCGAGCGTTTCCGCCAGCACCACCGAGACGCCGCCGTGCAGGATGCCGAGTGGTTGCCGGGTGCGCTTGTCGACCGGCGCGCGGGCGCGGATGAAGTTGTCGCCGACCTCGAGGAATTCGATGCCCAAGTGCTCGACCGCGGTGTCGATGTGGATCTCGGTCAGCTTTTCCACCGAGACGGGTTGCTTCCAGATCGCGGTCACGGACGCTCCCACGGTTCGATGCCGCCTTTGCCGGCCTTGAACAGGGGATGGCAGGCTGGCTTGCGAATGCCGGACCACTTCGCGTGTACCTCCAGGTTGCGCTTGGCCAGCTTGCGCAACAGGTGTTCCCATTCGAAGGCTACCTGGCCAGTGGTGGACGGGATCAGTGTGATCGTGCGCGCAGGCCCAACCTTGCTTCGGTCGAAGTTGTAGCCTCGCGCCGTGGCTTCGGCATGGACCGCGGAAAGGTAAGCGCTGATGGCCGATCGCGGCGAGGCATGCGCGCGAAAGCGATCGAGCTGGGGATGGTGCTTGTAGCCCCGCGTCTTGCCTTGCAGGACCGCGCGCGCCAGCAACGCTTCGCGCCACAACGCGACGAGGCCCTGCGGGTCGAGGTACTTCGGGTGCAGGGTCCAGAGGCGCATGGCTGCGAATAATTTTTCTAAAATGGAAATTACAATTGGCTGAAGGCCAGTACAGAAGCCGATCTACGAAAACGAAAGTTTAACTTTCCTGGCGAACTAGGCGATCTCGGCCGTGCCGTGGGACAGCACGACGAGGTCGCGCTGGACCGACCTGGCGCGGAACTGGACACGACCGGCCTCGCGCCACATCTCCGTGCGGATCGTCTCGCCCGGGAATACCGGCGCCGAAAACCGCACCGCCATGGACTTGAAACGCGCCGGATCGTAGCCGCAAACCGTCTTGAGCAACGCGTGCCCGGCAACGCCCATGGTGGCGAGGCCATGCAGGAT
>JBBQNG010000013.1:0-30075 GCA_038329645.1 Burkholderiales bacterium | reverse complement strand
ACCTAAATTCATGAAATTATGTTCTCAAAGTCCGCTCCTGTAGCGGCTATCCTGTCATTTTTTGTATCGGTACCGGTACACTTGCTGGCGATGCGCGTCTGATCAGTCCCCCTTAGCCCCCGACTCCCGCGCCGGAGCAAGCCATGGACCTCTTCGACCCCCGCACCTACGAAAAAGTACGCAAGCCGCTGCTCGAAGCCGAGACGCTGCCGCCGCACTGCTACACCTCCGAGGAATTCTTCAAAAAGGAGGTCGAGACGATCTTCATGAAGGTATGGAATTTCGTCGGTAGGGCGGACCGCATCCCCAACCCGGGCGACTACTACACGCTCGACTTCGCCGGCGTCCCCCTGCTGATCGTCCGGGGCGAGGATATGCAGGTGCGCGCATTCATCAACTCCTGCCGCCACCGCGGCGCCAAGGTGGTCACCGGCCCGGGCTCGGCCACCGGCGCAAGCAAGGGCATCAAGTGCGGCTACCACGGCTGGATCTACAAGACAGATGGCCAGCTCGCAGCCGCCCCCGGCATGGCGAACTCGGCCAATTTCGACAAGAAGGACTACCCCCTGGTCGGCGTGAAAACGTCGACGTGGGAGGGCTTCGTGTTCGTGAATTTCGACAAGGATGCGGAAAGCCTCGAAGCCTTCCTGGGCAACCTGCCGCAGGCGTTCAAGAGCTACCGGATGGAAGACATGGTCTGCACGCGACAAAAAGAATACGAGGTTGCGTGCAACTGGAAGATCTACGTCGAGAACGCGATGGAAGCCTTTCATGTGCCGCACGTGCACCGCGCGAGCATCAACCGGCAAAGGGGCAGCGTGCAGAACGACCGCACCTTCGATTCGACAAAGGGCAACTGGGTGGTGATGCACAAGGAGCACGAGGGATCGCGCGCAATCCTGCTGGGCGACGCGGGGTTCGACCGCATCGCGAGCCTCGAAGGCAAGGCGGGCAGGGGCACCTACTACCCGCTCATGTTCCCCAGCACGATGCTCGGCTGCGCGATCGACTGCATGTGGTACCTCGAGATCCACCCGATCAGCGCGGCGAAGATGAAGCTCGTGGTCGGCTCCTGCTTTCCGAAAAAGACAACCGAGCGCAAGGATTTCGAGCGCATCGCGCAGAACTATTACAAGCGCTGGGACATGACCACCCAGGAAGACCTCGACATCAGCGTGGTCCAGCAGGAGGGCGTCTCGACGCCCTTCAGCGTGCCGGGACGCCTGTCCGAGCACGAGCCCCTCGTGCACGCGATCGACAACTGGGTCCTCGACTACGTGCTCGGCGTCAAAAAGAAGGTGCGCACCTTCGAAGGCTTCTCCCTGCAGGACCTCGACGTCCTCCCGGAGAACATGGTCGCCTGACCCATAAGCGCGAAAACGAACAGATAGGAAGTGTGCCGGCGCGTAACGTCGCGCAATGCTGCACGAATTCCTTTCCACCAACCGCGACGAAGTCCTCAGGCGCTGCCGGAAGAACGAGACGAAAAGGTCCTCGGCTGCGCAATTCCGCGCCGTTTCCGACCACGGGGTGCCGCTCTTCCTCACCCAGGTGGTCGAGACGCTCGAGCACGAAAGCCTGTCGCGGGCAGGGTCGTTCGGCAAGGCCAACCCGGCGCCGGTCCCGCATTCGATCGGCCGCGCGGCGGCGCTGCACGGCGCGGAGCTGCTGCGCCAGGGCTGCACGGTCGACCAGGTGGTGCGCGACTACGGCGACGTCTGCCAGACGGTCACCGAGATGGCGATCGAGCACAAGGCACAGATCAGCGTGGACGAATTCCGCACCCTCAACCGGTGCCTGGACGACGCGATCGCCGACGCCGTGACCGCTTTCGGGCGCGACCGCCAGGCGGCTAACGCGCAGTCCGAAATCATGCGCGACAGGCTCGAAACCCTCGCTCACGAGCAGCGGCGCCTGATCGACACGGCGCTGCAGGCGTTTTCAGCGGTGCGCACCGGGAGCATCGGATTCTCCGGCGCGACCGGCACGGTCTTGATGCACACGCTGCTCGAGCTGCGCGAGCTTGCGGTCGGCGTGGCGCAGATCGCATTGCCGCCGCTCGCCGACGAAAAAGCGCCGGCAGCCTCTCCCCGCCTGAAAGGCTAGGCGCCCTTCAGCACCCCGCGGCGCATCTGGTCGAGCTCGATCGACTCGAACAGCGCCTTGAAGTTGCCCTCGCCGAAGCCCTCGTCGCCCTTTCTCTGGATGAACTCGAAGAAGATCGGCCCGAGCTGGTTTTCGGTGAAGATCTGCAAGAGCAGCGCGCCGGCCTTGCCATCGACCAGGATCTTGCGTTCTTTAAGCTCCGCCACGTTCTCGCCGTGTCCCGGGATGCGCTTGTCGACCAGCTCGTAGTAGGTGTCGACGGTGTCGAGCAGCTTGACCCCGTTCGCGCGCATCGCATCGACGGTTTTGACCAGATCGCCGGAACCCAGCGCGATGTGCTGGATGCCCTCGCCGTGGTACAGGTCGAGGTACTCTTGGATCTGGCCGGCCTTGTCGGTGCCTTCTTCGTTGATCGGGATGCGGATCTTGCCGCACGGGCTGGTCATCGCCTTGCTTTTAACGCCGGTGACCTGGCCCTCGATGTCGAAGTAGCGCACTTCGCGGAAGTTGAAGAAGCGCTCGTAAAAATCCGCCCACTCGTTCATGCGCCCCTTGTGCACGTTGTGCGTGAGGTGGTCGATGTAGACGAGGCCGTTGCCGGGGGGGTGGAGCGAGGCCGCAGTTAATCCTTCGTGAAGGGGCTCGAAGTCTACGTCGTAGAAGCCGATGTTGCCGATGTCGCCGGTTTTCTTGCCGTTCTTGCCGCGCCAGCGGTCGATGAAATAGATGAGCGAATCGCCGATGCCCTTGATGGCGGGGATGTTCAGCTCGCCTGGCGCCGCGTGGCCCGCGTAGCCCCACGCCCCCAGGCCGACCGCGCGCTCGTAGGCGGCCTTGGCATCGTTCACACGGAATGCGATCGCGCAGATGCTCGGCCCGTGCTGGCGCGCGAAGCGCTGCGCGAACGAGTCCCGCTCGGCGTTGAGGATGAAGTTGATCTGCCCCTGCCGGTACAGCGTCACGTCCTTGTGGCGGTGGCGGGCGATCGGCTTGAAGCCCAGGCGCTGGAACACGGCACCCATGGCCTTGGGATCGGGCGCGGCGTACTCGACGAACTCGAACCCGTCGGTCTGCATCGGGTTGTCCCGCAGCTCGGCCATGGCGGTCTTTCGCGCCCGGCGGTTATTCGCCGGCGGCGTCGGGAATGGGCGACTTCTTGTAGCGGCTGAGCACCTTGGGTACGTAGGCCACGGTCTCGGCGAACGGCGGGATGCGGCGGCCGTACTTCATGACGGCCTCTTCGCCCGCGTTGTAGGCCGCGAGCACCAGCTTAAGGTCGTTGCCGAACATCGTCTTGAGGGCGGCAAGGTAGCGCGCGCCGCCGTGGATGTTCTGCCCGGGGTCGCGGATATCCTTCACACCGTACTTTTGCGCGGTTCCAGGCATGAGCTGCATGAGGCCCATCGCGCCCTTGGGCGAGCGCGCCGCGGGGTTGTAGCCGGACTCCACCGAGATGACCGCGCGGATCAGGCCGGGATCGACGCTGGTCTCGGCTGCGGCGGCCTGGATGTGCGCGTCGTAGACGGAAGGAGCGACGGCCACAGAGCCTTCGACAGGCGCCGGCGCGCGTCCCGGCCGGCCGCGCAAGGCGCCCGGATAGACGACGAAGCGGTTATTGCGCGAGTAGAGCTGGTAGCCGGGCTCGGCGGGGGCCGCATCGGAATAGAGGATGGAGACGCGGCCGTTGTTGACTTTGCCGTACACCGCGGCGGAGCTTGCGCCGCTGAAGGCGAGGACTGCGCACGCAACCAGAATCCGGAACCAGGTCATGGGCGGGCTTTGTAGGAAAAAGGAACGTGAGTTTACCCTACGCGGCTGCTATGATCGACCCGCCCGTTACATCTGATTACATCCCCGACGATCATGGCCGAACCCCTGGAAATCGAAGTCTTTTCCGACTACGTCTGACCCTGGTGCTATCTCAGTACCGTGCGTATTGAGCGGCTCAAGGCGGAACACGGCGTCACGATCAAGTGGGTGCATTTCCCGCTGCATCCCGACACGCCGGCCGACGGGCGCAGCCTCGCGGAACTGTTCGCGGGCCGCGGCTACGACATTCCCAAGATGCAGGCGCAGATGCGCGCGCGCATGGAAGCCGAGGGGCTGCCATACGGTAACCGCACCATGACCTACAACAGCCGCCTCGCGCAGGAATTGGGCGCATGGGCGGACACCCAGCCCGGCGGCGAGGCGATCCACGACAAGCTGTTCCGTGCTTACTTTGTGGACAACCTCAACATCGGCGACACGAAGGTCCTGGCCGACCTTGCCGAATCGATCGGCCTGTCGCGCGAAGCCGCGCTCGAAGTCCTCGAGAAAGGCACGTTCAAGGAAAAGGTCGACGCCGACTGGCGCAAATCGCACGAGTACGGGGTGACCGGCGTGCCGACCTTTGTCGCCGGCCGCAGCGGCCTCGTTGGCGCTCAGCCGTACGAGGCGCTTGAGGAGATGGTGAAGCAGGCGCGGGGCTAGGGGCGAAAGTCCTGGTCAGGACGCCAGCAGCCTTCGCGCAAGCAGGCTTTCCATGTCGCGCCGCCCATCTGCAATGAGATGGATGTAGATTTTCTTTTCGACCACGCGGTAGATAACGCGATAGGGCTTGAAGAACACTTGGCGGTATTCGCGTATTCCGAGTTCGAGAAGTTCGCGGGGATGAGAGCCACGTTCGGGAAGTTGAGCCAGTCCGGCTATGGCTTCGCCGAGACGATCGAGGACGCGGCCGGCGTTGGCCACAGTGTCGTGCGTGGCGATATAGCCGACGATCTCATCGAGGTCGTCCTGCGCGCCCTGGGTTAGCAGGACCTCGAAGCGCATCAGGAAGCGATTTTCTTCCGAAGGGCGCGAATCGCGTCGGCGGCAGGAATAACCTTGCCTTCTTCAACTTGACGCGAACCGAGTGCGAGGATCTTCAGCAGGGCGAGAGTTTCCTGGGTTTGTTCATAGGTCGCCACGTCTTGCATGACAGCCTTCGCTTCGCCGTTTTGCGTTATCACCATTGCGCTGCGCTCCTCGGCAAGTGTGCGGACGATTTCGGCCGCGTTAGCCTTGAGGTAGCTAATGGGCTTGATGCGCGTCGAGTACTTCATGCGCCGCTCCCTTCATCCTGAAGAGACCGAATTTAGACCGAATTCGGTCCTCCCGCAAGGGGCGCAACGCCACCTTCTGATGAAGGCTTAGCGTCGGGTCTGCGAGTTGGTGTCGGAGACCGGGACGGGAACGACGACTCCCACGCAGGCGCTCAGTGCGAGCGCCGCAAGCAGGGCGGCTGCGATTGGTTTCAGGTGCTTCATGGCGAATCCTCAGAAGACTGGTTGGCGCTGTTTTCGCGCATTCCAACGCTAGCGGGAACCCGCAGACGAAACAGTGCGACAGCGCGCTTAATTGGCCCCAAACGCCAAAAGCGTTCAAACTGTCGCACCTCAACACGTTACAGAGATCGGAGTCCGGCATGAGCCATTCCAAGACAGTGCAGACGCGGCGCAAGAAAGAGAAGGTCAAGAAGACGAATGCGCGGATAGCGAAGGCCGCGAACAAGGCGAAGAAGGACGCCGCGAAGAAGTAAACAGCTTATCCGCGGCGGATTACTTTCCCGCCGCCTTGGCGGCCTGCGCGCGCCTCTGGGCTTCCAGCTTCTGCAGCTGGATCGCCGACTTCTGCCTCGGCGGCCGGGGTTTTTCCCTGTCGATCCATTCCTTGAGGCCCTCCGCGGTTCCGCAATCCACGCCGCGGTTGGCGTTGCACTTGGCAATGGCTCGCTCGCGGATCGAGGATGCGTCGTTCTGGGCGTGGGCAGCGGGAAATGCCGCCGCAAGGGTCAAGGCTGTCAGCACTGCAAGGAGCGGGCGCATGGGACCTCCTGGCTATTCGCGCGGTATTCTCGCTTCGACAACGACGCGGCGCCATCGTTCGCCGCGCGCGCAAGCAGGCGGCGCGGGTCCTGAGGCCAAGCCATACGGTAAGATTGGCGGCATGAATGCCCCCATCCCTATCGCCGCCGCAGTTCTCCCTTCGGTCTGCCCCCACGACTGCACCAGCACCTGCGCGCTCGAGGTGGAGATCAAGGACGCGCGCACCATCGGCCGCGTGCGTGGCTCGATGCGCAACACCTACACCAACGGGGTGATCTGCGAGAAGGTCGCCCGCTACGCGGAGCGCGTGCACCATCCCGACCGCCTGCAGTACCCGATGAAGCGCACGGGCGCGAAAGGCTCCAAATCCTTCAGCAGGATTTCATGGGACGAGGCGATGGACACGGTCGCCGAACAGTTCCAGAAGAAAGCTGCGCTGCACGGCGCCGAAACGGTATGGCCGTATTTCTACGCCGGCACGATGGGCCACGTGCAGCGCGACGGCATCAATCGCCTGCGCCACGAGATGAAATACTCGCGCTGGTTCTCGACCATCTGCGTGGCGCTGTCGGACACCGGCTGGATCGCCGGTACCGGCTTCAAGCGCGGCACCGACATGCGCGAGGTCGACGAGCACTCGGACCTCGTGGTGATCTGGGGCGGCAACCCGGTGAACACCCAGGTCAACGTGATGACCCACGCAATGGTCGCCAAAAAGCGCGGCGCGAAGCTGGTGGTGGTCGACCCCTATCGCACGGGCACCGCGGCGCAGGCCGATATCCACCTCGCGCTCAAGCCCGGCACCGATGGGGCGCTGGCCTGCGGCGTGATGCACGTGCTGTTCAAGGAAGGCTTTGCCGACCGCGCCTACCTCGACAAGTACACCGATGCGCCGGCCGAGCTCGAGGCCCACCTGGCCACGCGCACGCCGGAATGGGCGGCCAAGATCACCGGCCTGAAGGTAGAAGAGATCGTCGCCTTTGCGCGGCTCTACGGCAGCAACAAAAAAAGCTACATCCGCTGCCACCACGGTTTCTCGCGCTCGAGGAACGGCGCGGCCAACATGCATGCGGTGACCTGCCTGCCCGCGGTGACGGGTGCGTGGCAGTACCTCGGCGGCGGCGCGCTGTATGGCCAGACCGCGCTTTATCCGCTCAAGAAATCGCTGATCGACGCCCATGACACGATCGACCCCTCGGTGCGCGAGCTCGACCAGTCGCGCCTCGGGCCGATCCTCACGGGCGACGCAGAGGCATTGAAGAACGGCCCGCCGGTCACCGCGATAATCGTGCAGAACACCAATCCCGCGATGGTCTGCCCGGAGCTCAACCTGGTGCACAAAGGCCTCGCGCGCGAAGACCTGTTCACCTGCGTGCACGAGCAGTTCATGACCGAAACCGCAGTTTTTGCGGACATCGTGCTGCCGGCGACCACTTTTCTCGAGCACGACGATTTCTACACGGCCAGCGGCCACACCTATTTCCAGGTGACGAAGAAAGTCATAGAGCCCTATGCCGAGTGCCGCGAAAACCACTATGTGATCTCGCAACTGGCCAGGCGCCTGGGCTCGAAGCACCGCGCCTATGACATGACGGCGTGGGAGATCATGGACGAAGTGCTTCGAACCTCCGGCATGTGGGACGCGCAGAAGAACCTCGATGCCGGCGGCCAGGATTTCGCGCTGCCGTTCGAGGACGCGCATTTCCTCAACGGCTTCGCCAACGCCGACAGGAAGTTCCATTTCAAGCCGGACTGGAAAAAATTCGGCGGGCGCTGGCAGGAGATGCCGGTGCTGCCCGACCACCTCGATGTGATCGATAACGCGACCGCGCAAAAACCCTACCGGCTCGTCGCCGCGCCGGCGCGCACTTTCCTGAAGTCCACGTTTACCGAGACGCCCGGGTCGCTCTCGCGCGAGAAGCGCCCGACGGTGAAGATCCATCCGGCCGACTGCGCGGCGCTCGACGTCAAGGAAGGCGACCGCGTCACGCTGGGCAACGAGCGCGGCGAAGTGGTCGTGCACGTCATGCCGCAGGAGGGGCAGCAGCCCGGCGTGGTGGTGGTGGAGGGCATCTGGCCCAACAAGCATTTCCAGAACGGCATCGGCATCAACGCGATCACCAGCAGCCAGCCCGGCTGGCCTAACGGCGGCGCGGTGTTCCACGACACCGCCGTCTGGATCAAGGCGGCCTGACCCGGCCCGCGCCGGCCCACGACGTGTCCGGCAAACCGCTGAGGATCCTGCTTTCGGCTCGTGCGCTCGAGGTCTGCGGCGAGCAAATCCGGCAGGTGCTGGGGCAGCGTCCCGCCGAGCTCCTGGTTTCCGAAACGGCCGGTCCCACGCCCGACGCCGACATCGGGTTCGTCACGCGCGATGTGATCGGGGCATCGGCCCGCAACCGGACAATCGAGTCGACGCAGCGCTTCTTCGACCAGCTGCTCGCCTCGCCGAATTTGAAATGGCTGCAGGTGAACGCCGCGGGCGCCGACCGCGAGGTGTTCCTCGAATTGAAAAAGCGGGGAGTGAAGATCACCTCGGCCGCGGGCGCCAACGGCGCGGTCGTCGCGCAGACGGCCCTGGCGGGATTTCTCGCGATTTCACGCAGGCTCCCGCAGCTGATGGCCGCGCAAAAGCGGAAGGAGTGGAAGCCGCTCGTCGTCACCGGCCTGCCGCGCGACCTGCAGGGACAGCGCGCGGTGGTCGTCGGATGGGGGTCCATCGGCCGCAAGTTGGGCGAGCTGCTCAAGGCCGTGGGCCTCGAAGTCATCGTCGTGCGTCGTTCGGATGCGCCCGCCGGCGACGGGTTCGAGACCGCCACCTTCAAGTCGCTGCATTCCGTGTTGCCGCGCGCGGACTGGGTTTTCCTCGCCTGCCAGCTCAGCGATGCGACCCGCGGTCTCATGGATGCACGGGCTTTTGCGGCGATGCCGCGGGGCGCGCACCTGGTCAACGTGGCGCGCGGCGAAGTTGTCGTGGAACCCGACCTCATCGAGGCACTGCGCTCCGGACATCTTGGCGGGGCCTTCCTGGACGTGTTCGCGCACGAGCCCCTTGACCCGGCTTCGCCGTTGTGGACGTTCGAGAACGTCATCGTCACGCCGCACAGCGCCGGGCAGTCGGACGGCATCTATGCCCGCGTGGTGGAAATCTTCCTCGCGAACCTCGCCCTTTGGCTCGAAGGCCGGTCGCTGCGTAATGCGGTGCCCTGAGCCTCCTTGCGCATCTGATTTCCACTAATATCCTCATTCACCCAGGAGAACCCCATGTCGGCCAACGACCAGTTCACCGTCAAGTCTTTGCAGGGCAAGGTCAGCCAGGCGGAGTGGAACGCCCGCGTCGACCTCGCCGCGTGCTACCGCCTCGTCGATTTCTACGGCATGTCCGACATCGGCGCGAACCACATCTCCCTACGCGTGCCCGGTGAGCCCGGGGCTTTCCTTATCAACGCGTACGGCATGATGTACGAGGAGATCACCGCATCGAGCCTGGTCAAGATCGACCACGACGGCAAGGTGCTCGGCAAGCCCGAGTTCGGCGGCGGCCTCGACTACGGCATCAACATCGCGGGATTCGTGATCCACGGCGCGATCCACGACGCCAAGCCCGAGATCGGCTGCGTGATCCACACTCACACCTGGCCCGGCATGGCGGTTTCCGCGCTGAAAGAGGGCCTGCTGCCCCTGGCGCAGACTTCGATGCGCTTCCTGAAGATCGGCTATCACGACTACCAGGGCGTGGCACTGGATCTCGCGGAGCGTGAGTCGCTGGTCGCAGACCTCGGCGAAAACAACGCGCTGATCATGCGCAACCACGGCCTCCTGACCGTCGGACACACGGTCGGGGAAGCATTCAACGCGATGCATCGCCTGGAACTCTCCTGCAAGACGCAGATCGCAGCGCTGTCGATGGGCCGCGAGCTCAATCCCGTCCCCCAGCACGTGCTCGACAAAACCTACATGAACTACCAGCCGCAGACGCGCCGCCCGTTCGGCATCATGGAATGGCCGGCCATGCTGCGCATGCTCGACCGGCGCGATCCGGGCTACAAGAGCTGACAGACAATGGCTTCGTTCGACCGGGCGCGCGAGGACGTAAGCAACATCATCCACCTCGAGCACGTCAACGTGACCCAGCCAGACCAGCGGCTGGCGACGCTGTTCTATGTCGCGGGCCTCGGCGGCACGCGCGATCCCTTCATCATGGTGGGCCTCGACAACATGTGGGTGAACCTGGGCCGCAGCCAGATGCACCTGCCCACCAACAAGCCGCAAGTCCTGCGCGGGACGATCGGGCTGGTGGTGCCCGAGCTCGCGCTGCTCAGGAAACGCCTCGAAAAGGTGTCACCGGGGCTGAAGGGGACGGCATTCGACTTCGAGGATCACGGCGGCCACGTGTCCGCGACCTGCCCGTGGGGCAACCGCTTCCGCTGCCACGCGCCCGCGCCCGAGTTCGGCGAGACCGAGCTGGCGATGGCGTATATCGAATACGACGTGCCGGTTGGCAGCGCCGCGGGGATCGCGCGCTTTTACTCCGGGATCATCGGGGCGCCGGCAGTCCTGGCCAGCATCAAGGGATCCCCGGCGGCTTCAGTCAGCGTTGGACGCGACCAGCGCCTGCTGTTCCGCGAAACCGATGCGGCCTTGCCCGAATACGACGGCCACCACATGCAGGTCTACCTCGCGGATTTCTCCGCGCCGTACAGGAAGCTCATGGACCGCGGGCTGATCAGCAGGGAAACCGACGCGCACGAGTGGCGCTTCCAGGACATCGTCGACCCGCAGACCGGGCAGGCGCTGTTTCGGATCGAGCACGAGGTGCGCAGCATGAAGCACCCGCTCTTCGGCCGGCCGCTGGTGAACCGCAATCCCGCCCAATCCAACTCGAATTATTTGCGCGGGCAGGACCCCTTCCGCGGGATCTACTGACGCCCGCCCGCGTGCAGGGCGAGGATGTCGCACACGGCGCGGTTGCACGGCGTCGGGATGGCTTTCTCCGCGCCCAGTCTGACCACGCCGCCGCTCAGCCACTCGACTTCCAGCCGGTTGCCCTTCTCGAGGTCGTGGTGCATCGACGAAGTCATGTCGGCAGGCAGGGTATCGCCGAATGCCATGCGGTTGTCGGCAAAGTCGGCCGGCAGCGCGACGCCGTGCGCGCGTCCCACGGCGACGACCTCGCGGATCAGGTCGTGGAGGAAGGCGCGTGTCTGGGGGTTCGACCGGATCGGGCCGAGCGTCCTGCGCATGGAGGCCGTCGTCGCGGACAACCCGACCAGGAAGGAATACTTCTCCCAGATCGACCGGCGCACGTCGTCGCTGAGCTCGGCGGTCACGCCCGAGGCCGCGAGCGCGGCGTGCAGTGCTTGCGCGCGCTTCGATTTCGTGCCGTCGTATTCGCCGACCACGATGCGCTGCATGGTGCCGGTCTGGTGGATCACGCCCGGTTTCGAGATATGCGTGGCGACGTAGCAGACACCGCCCATCACCGCCTTGTCGCCGAAGACCGTGCGCATGATGTCGTCCTTGATGACGCCGTTCTGCAGCGACAGCACGGCCGTCTGCGGCCCGACGATGGGCTTGACCTGCAGCGCGGCCGCCTCGGTGTCCCACAGCTTGACCGACAGGATCACGAGATCGACCGGGCCGATGGAGCCCACGTCGTCGGTCGCCTTGATGTCCGGGACGTGGAGGTCGCCCTGGGGCTCGTTCTCGATCGTAAGGCCCCGCTCGCGCAGGGCTGCGAGGTGGGCGCCGCGCGCGATGAAGGTTACGTCCTGGCCCGCCCTGGCGAGACGGCCGCCGAAGAATCCCCCAACGCCGCCCGACCCCATCATTGCGATTTTCATGCGCACCCTTTCGAAAGAGCGGGCATTGTACCGGCCCGCGTTACATCGACCCTAGGCCACGGCCCTTACCGGCTCTTCGGGCGCGTAGGACGCGATGTCGTTGCCGAAGGACCAGTTCTCCTTCGCGACCTCGACGAGGTTGATCCAGACGTTGCCCGGCGTGAGGCCCACGGCCTCTCCGAGACGCTCCGTTATGCGGCGATACAGGGCGCGCTTCTGCTGCAGCGTGCGTCCGGCACTGATGGTGGCCTGAATGATGACCAGGTCGTCGTTGCGCTCGATGCCGAGATACCAAGCAGCTACCGACCGATCACCCGGCTGAACTCGGCCGCTGGCACGATCCGGCCGTGCAGGGGCAGGATGCGCTCCACCGGCAGGCCGAGCCGCGCGATGTTGTCGGCGAGGTTGACGTTGTTGGCGTTCGCCTGCGCCGGGGCTGGCGAGTTGGGCGGCGGCGGCGTAAACGCGTCGGCCTCCACCAGCAGCTTTTCCTGCGGCAGGTAGACCAGCAGGAAAGCATTCGAATGCACGCTGTCCTTGAACGCGTGGACTTCGACGCTGCGCTTGCCGTCCGTGAACACGCGCTTGCCGTTCACATCGATGACTTTGGCTTTTTTGCCCGAAGCGGCCAGCCGGTCGGGATGGATGCGGTTGGGGTTGGCGAGCACGCGCTCGAAATATCCCTTGGCAGCGCTGTGCACCACGAGCGTGGCGCCCGACGCGACAGCGGTGCGCAGGCCGCCCGCGTGGTCGAAGTGGTCGTGCGAGTTGATCACGTAGCGTACCGCCTTGCCCGGCACGAGCTTGTTCGCGGCCTCGAGCACCGGCTCCGCGCGCCCGTCGTAGAGCGGGCTCTCGACCAGGATGAGATAGTCCATCATCTCGATGGCGACGCTGTTGTGCGAGCCGCCGGCGAGGAACCAGACGCCCTCGGCGGCTTTCTCGGTGGTCACGCGTTCGGCGGCCTTGAGGATAGTGTCGGGGACACTGATGCCGGCAGGCGCGTTGACCTGCACCTCGCTGACCGCGATGTCGAGCACGGAGAAACCGCCTGCGCTCTGCCGGATGCGGCGCGGAAATTTGACGCCGCCGTAGTCCTGGTAGTCGGAGTAGGTAGTGACGACGGCCGTGTCGCCGAGCACGGGATGGGGGACGCGCGCCTCGACACGCTGTACGAGGTAATTGTCGTCGATCAGCGCGGTGGCCGCAAAGCGCCCCGGCTCGGTGAACGAGACCGCAGCCAGTTCCTTGCCGCCCTCGCTACGCCAGGCGAGCGTGGCCTTGTTCCTGAGCGCGGCGAGGACGACGCCGTGCGGCGTGGTCCACAAGTCGTGGATGCGCGTGTCGAGCGCGACGCCGGCCGGCGCGGGCGCCGGGCCGGCCACATTCCATGCATAGGCGCCCTGCACGTAGGTGGTCACCTTCTGCTCGCCGGAGAGCGGCACCGCGCCGCCGCCCGTGGGCTCGGCACGGCTGCGCGCGAAGTCCTCGCGCAGCGCCGCGTTGGGATAGTCGGCCATGCGCGAGAAGGTCGAGTAGTTGAGCTTCGGCCACGCGCCGCCGGGCTTGAAGGCCTGGCCGAATGTCGCGCCGGTGCCGCTGCCAGCAAAGCGGATTGTCTTGAGGTCGGTCGCGCCCATCGCGGCGGCAGTGCGGCGCAGCAAGGCTTCGGCCTCTTCGGCGGCGCAGGCGGCGCCGGGGACGAAGCCGAGCGCGGTACAGGCAAGGGCGGTGCGGATCCACAGGCGGGCGGTGTTCATGGTTCTTCTCCTCGTTCGGGTGGGGCTAAGATACGCGAAGGGTAAACACTTTGCGGCGCTGGCGTACTCCATCCCGGGCGACAATCTGGCGGAGAGGCAGAATGTTGAAGATCCTGTTTCCAAGACTGGCTCTGGCCGCGGTTCTCGTGGCAGTTTATGTATCGGTACCGGTACATTCGCAAGGGTTTCCCTCGAAGCCGGTGCGGCTGGTCTGCCCGTATGCGCCGGGCGGCGCGACCGACATCATCTCCCGCGCGATTGCCCTCGAGCTCGCGAAGAACCTCGGCCAGCCGGTCACGGTGGAGAACCGCCCCGGTGCCGGCGCAAACCTGGGGGCCGAACTGGTTGCACGCTCCGCGCCGGACGGCTATACGCTGCTGATGGGCGGCGGCAGCCTGCACGGGATCACGCCCGCGCTCTACACGAAGCTCACCTACGATCCCAACAAGGATCTCGCGCCGCTGATCGCGCTGGCGGGTTTCAGCAACGTGCTGGTGGTCAATCCCGGCGTCAAGGCGAATTCGGTTCGGGACCTCATCGCGCTGGCCAAGGCCGAGCCGGGCAGGCTCTCGTACGCGTCGAGCGGCAGCGGGTCGACGATCCACATGTCGGGCGAGATGTTCAAGTACCTCACTGGCGTCGACATGCTCCACATCCCGTACAAGGGCAGCGGCCCGGCTGTCGCAGATCTCATTGGCGGGCAGGTCCAGCTTATGTTCGACAACATCCCGTCTTCGATGCCGCACATCCGCTCGGGCAAGCTGCGCGCGCTGGCCACCACCGGCCCGGTGCGCTCGCCTGCGCTGCCCGACTTGCCCACGGTGGCCGAGTCGGGCGTTCCCGGCTACGAATCGACCGGGTGGTTCGGCCTGTCCGTCGCTGCGGGTACGCCGCAGGACATCATTGCCAGGCTGAACGCGGAGAGCGCCAGGGGCGCTCGCTCGCCGGACTTTGCCAGGCGCATGACCGACCTCGGGTTCGAGATCATCGGCGGCTCGCCCGAGCAGATGGCCGAGATGATCAAGGTCGAGGTCAGGCGCTGGGCGCCGGTGGTGAAGGCCTCGGGCGCCCGCGTGGACTAGAAAGGATGACGATGGACAACCTCGATAAGGATCGCTTGGAAAAAGACAATCGCCTCAAGGGGCGCGTCGCGATCGTGACGGGTGCGGGATCGCGCGCCGAAGGCATAGGCAACGGGCGCGCGGCCTCGATCCTCATGGCCAGGAGCGGCGCGAAGATCGCGCTGATCGACGCGATGCCGGAGTGGGCGGCGGAGACCGGCCGCATGATCGCGGCGGAGGGCGGTGAGTCGATCGTCATCGAGGCGGATGTCACCAAGCCCGCCGACTGCGCGGCCGCGGTGGCGAAGACCGTCGCCCAATGGGGCCGCGTCGACATCCTGGTCAACAACGTCGGCATCGGCGGGCCGCCGGGCAATGCCGTCGACGTGGATCTCGAGGCGTGGGAGCACGCCATGCGCGTCAATGTCACCTCGATGATGCTGATGGCCAAGTACGCGATTCCCGAGATGCGCAAGGTCGGCGCCGGGTCGATCATCAACTTGTCGTCGGTCGCCGGCCTGGTGGGCGGGCATCCGAGCCTGCTCTATCCGACCTCGAAAGGCGCGGTGGTGAACCTCACGCGCGCGATGGCGACGCATCACGGCCCCGAGGGCATCCGCGTCAACTGCATCGCGCCCGGCATGGTCTACACGCCGATGGTCTATTCGCGCGGCATGACGCCGGAGATGCGCGAAACGCGCAGGCAGAGATCGCTGCTGCAGACCGAAGGCACCGGCTGGGATGTGGGCAATGCCGTGCGCTACCTTGCGAGCGACGAGTCGCGTTGGGTGACGGGCACGGTCCTGCCGGTGGATGCGGGCGCCACCGCCGGCGCGGGGCGCCTGCCAAAGAAGCCTTAGAATGCGCTTCCTCCAATTCCTGCCTCCGGATTCTTTATGACTATTTCCATGTACCAGGCGAGCGCGCCGCGCTTCGTCAATACCCTCAACAACCTCTCCACGATCCTCGACAAGGCGCAGGCCCACGCCGACGCGAAGAAGATCGACGTCATGGCGCTGACCAGCTTCCGCCTTTACCCGGACATGCTGCCGATGACAAAGCAGGTGCAAATCGCGTGCGACTCGGCCAAAGGTGCGATGGCGCGCCTCGCCGGCGTCGAGATCCCCAAGCACGAGGACAACGAGCAGACCATCGCCGACCTCAAGGCGCGCATCGCGAAGACGGTGGCCTTCATCCAGACGATCAAGCCCGCGCAGGTTGACGGATCGGACGACCGGGACATCGCGTTGAAGCGCGGCGGCAAGGATGTGACCTACAAGGGCATGCCGTATTTGCTGGGGTATGCGTACCCGAACTTCTACTTCCACGTCGTGACGACCTACAACATGCTGCGCCACAACGGCATCGAGATCGGCAAGAACGACTTTCTCGGGACGGTCTAGGCGCGCGGTCCAGGCAATCCCCTGGCAACCCTTACGCAGGGAGTCCCCATGACAAAGACGCCGCAACCCGTCGATCTCGCGTCCGCCAAGCAGGCGATCTTCGAGTACTGCAAGAAGCGCGGTGCCCTTGCTGTGGGCGTCGCGGACCTTGCGGCGCTGGAGAAGATCGCGCCCCCCGGCCACCGGCCGAGCGACCTCATGCCGCGCGTGAAGTCGGTGATTTCGCTGGGTGTGGGTGGGCAGACGCAGGGCACCTGGCAGATGCCGGCCAAGGCGATGGCCTATTCGGGCTCCACTGAAGTGCGCGCCTACAAGGTCGCTTACGGATGCTCTTTCTTCATCGAGCAGAAATTCGGCGCCCCTTCGATCTACGTGCCGCCGGACATCGATCCCGAGGGCGGGCCGCGCGTGCCGTTCCAAAGCCTCAAGCTGCATGCCGAGATCGCCGGCCTGGGCGCGCGCTCGCTGGCGGGCGACATCCTGCTGCACCCCGAATTCGGTTTCATGTACTACGCGTCGGTGTTCACCGAGCTCGAGCTCGAGCCGGACGCGCCGATGGCCGAGAACCCCTGTCCGGCGCCCTCCTGCGTAAGCATGTACCGCTCGATCGGCAGGACCCCTTGCATGAAATTCTGTCCCGCGCAGTGCCTCGATGGCGAAATCGACGACCAGGGCCGCCAGAAGCTCATGCGCTACGACATGGCGAAGTGCGCCGAATTCACGCAGGAGTACGAAGCGGTGCCCAAGATCCTTGCGGAGGCGGTGAAAGACGAAGTGCGCTCGCACGGCGCCGAAGGCTTGCTCGACCCGGACCGCAAGATGCTTTGGTACAAAGTGTCGGCCGGATCGGGGGCGTGGTTCGCGCAGTGCTTCGAATGCATGCGCGTGTGCCCGGTCGCGACCAAGGCACCCGCATCTGATCCGCTGGTGCGCGCTGAGGCCGCGCGCAACAAGGACGCCTGAATGGCCCGCGGCCTCACGCGCGAGCAGCTCGGCATCACCGACGCGATGATCGCCACCTACGGCGAGGCGATCTTCAGCATGAGCCACAACCTGCAGGTGCGCGAGGGCGATCCCGTGCGCATGCTCGACTGGAAGGAGATCGACCGCCAGCGCGAGGCGATGGGCCTGGCTGACATCCAGATCGCCGAGCGCCTGGGCCTCGGGCGTGAGCAGGTCATGTTCATCCGCAACACGGAAGAAAGCCGGCGCTTTCGCATCGGCCAGCAGGCTTACCTCATGGACCTCGGCGGGGGAAAACGTTTCCGTCCAGAGCGCGTGGTGCCATTCGAGGACAGGTTTCGCTACAGCGACGACGCATTGAAGCTGCGCGCCGCGTTGCGGTCCGACGGCGTGAGGGTGGCGGAATTCATCGCTCGGGGCTGGTGGCGCGACGACACGCTTACCAAATGGCTGGCCAAGCAGGTTGCGGAGCGCCCAGGCGCGGCGGCGCTTGTGCACGCCGGCGAGGAAATTTCGTGGGCTGCACTTGCGGCACGCGCGGCGGGCTTTGCAGCGGGCCTGCGGCGCAGCGGCATCGCCGCAGGCGACGTGGTTGCCGTACAGTTGCCCAACCTGCCCGAGTTCGTGGTCGCCTATCTCGCCATCTGCCGGCTGGGTGCGGTGATGACCACCATCCACATGCCTTACCGCGGCAGCGAATTCGAGACGCTGCTCACGCACAGCCGCGCAAAAGCCATCGTTTGCCTCGCGCAGGCCAAGGACTGGTCGCCGGCCGGCGCGGCTCTCGCGTTGCGCAGCAAGATCCCGACGCTGAAGGCGGTGATCGCGTTGGGTGCGCCGGTAGAAGGCACGCTCGGGTTTGCCGGGATCGAATCCGCGCCGGCGGCGGAAATCCGCGACCTGCCCGGGCCAGCCGCGGGCGATCCTTTCCTGCTGCTTTACACGTCAGGCACTACCGCGGCGCCCAAGGCGGTGCCGCACAGCTACCACACGCTGCTCTCGAACGCGCGCCTTGGTGCGCCGGAGCATCGCATCACTTCGGCCGACCGCGTCCTTTCGGCGGCACCGTTCTCGCACCTGTTCGGCTTGTACTCGCTGCATGTGGGCTGGGCGGCAGGCGCGGCGGCCGTGCTGCTGCCCGCCTTCACGCCGCCGGACCTGGCGCATACCGTGGAACGCGACAAGCCCACCGCCTTGTGGACCGCGCCCGCCCACATCGCTGCCTGCCGCGCGCTGGGCCTCTTCGACAAGCATGATTTCTCCTCGCTCAAGCTCGCGATCATGTCCGGCAGCGCCTGCCCGCCGGAGCTGGTGCGCTGGCTTGCCGCGAAACTCCCAGGCTGCGCGGTCACCCAGCTCTGGGGCATGACCGAGACGCAGGCCGCGCTCTATACGCGCCCCGGCGATTCGCTGGAGGCGTCCGCTCTGAGCGCCGGGCGGGCGAGTCCAGGGACCGAAGTGAGGGTTGTTTCGGCGGAGGGCGGGATTTGCACACCCGGCGAGGAGGGCGACCTCCAGGTGCGCGGTGCGCTCGCTTTTCCCGGCTTCTACGCCAACGACTCCGCGAACGAAACCGCATTCGCGCCAGGCGGCTGGTATCGCACCGGCGACCTCGCCACCATGGATCCGGCCGGCAACGTGGCGATTACCGGCCGCGGCAAGGATGTGATCAACCGCGGCGGGCACAAATTCAACCCGCGCGACGTGGAAGACCTCCTCGATTCGCACCCCAAGGTGATGCAGTCGGCGATCGTGCCGATGGCCGACGCCGTGCTGGGGGAGAAAGCGTGCTGCTTCGTTACGATGCGGCCCGGTGTGACGGAAGTGACGCTCGAAGAACTGGTGGCCTACCTTGCGGAGCGCGAAATCGCGAAGATGAAATTTCCCGAGCGCCTCGTGGTTGTAAGCGAAATGCCGCTCACGCCCACGAGGAAAATCATCAAAGGCCGGCTGAGGATTCCCGAGTAGTCAGTCCGCCGGGTAGTTAGTCCAAGCGGTTAGAACTGGGACCCCAGCATGCCGCCGATGATCGCGCCCGCTGCCGTCGTCGCCGCGCGCTCGCGGCCGTAGCCGAACTGGCTGCCGATCATCGCACCGGCGGCTGCGCCGACCACAGTGCCGGATCCCGCGGAGTAGTAGCCCTGCGGGGCGTAGTACGGCTGCGGCGCCGCGTAGGGTTGCGGCGCGCCGTAGTATGGGTCGTATGCGCCGTATACCGGTGCGGGATAAGCGGGCGCGCTGTAGTACACCGGCGCCGGTGCGATCACTACGCGCGGCGCGTAGTAGCGCGGGCCGTAGCCGCCGTAATAGTGCCCATAGCCGTGCCCATTTCCGTACCCGCGGTCCCAGCCACGGCCCTGCCAATGACCGGGATCGGCCAGGGCGGGTGCCGCGGCGACTAGCGCCAGGGTGGCGCCGGAAATCAGAATGCAGATCGTTTTCTTAGCTGTAGTTTTCATGGCTACCTCCTGTTTATGAGAGCCGTGCAGGTGAAACGACTGCACTGGTCCCACTATGGCGCCCTCCCGCGTGTGTTTCCGAAAGCAATTGCTACGGAATGTTGCGTGCGAAGAGAAGTTGTAAGCGGTTTCTTCAGGGTCACTATCCAGCAATATCTGGTAACAATTGGCCGGGCGGCCGCGGGCGGGACTGGGTTCCAATGGGCGCGTTGCCAAGGAGAACCCCACCATGAAGTCCCTGTTGCTTGTCCTCGTTTCGATCGGCGCGCTGTCCGGCTGCGCCATCGTCCCCGCCTACGGCCCGCCGGGGTACTACGCTCCCGCGCCCCTCGTGGTAGCCCCTTACTACAGCTACGGCTACCGGGGAGGCTATCGCCGCTGGTAAGGCGCGGTTATTTGCGCGTGACATAAGGCGCACGAATCCATGGCCCGGCTTGATATGCTTGGGTCATGGATCTCAGCCTCCAGGTCGGCAAGTACGACATCAACGAGCTGCTCGGCAAGGGCGCGACGGGCACGGTCTATCACGCCCGCGACACGTTTTCAGGCAATATTGTCGCCCTGAAAGTCATCGAGCCCGAGGTCTTCCGCGACCCCGAGTTCGGCACCATGTACCGCGCGCAGTTCCTCAACGAGGCCTCGCTCGCGGGCAAGCTCAAGCACCCGCACATCGTCACCATCTACGACGCGGTGGTGCAGGAGGATTCCGGCCACATCGCGATGGAGCTGGTCACCGGCGGCGACCTTTCGAAGCACGTGACCCCCGCAACGCTGCTACCGATCGCCGATGTGCTGCAGATCGGCTTCAAATGCTGCGGCGCCCTCGACTACGCCTTCAAGGAAGGCATCGTCCACCGCGACATCAAGCCCGCCAACATCATGATCGCCTCGGGCACCGACGTGAAGATTGCCGACTTCGGCGCCGCGCTGCTGCGTAAATCCCAGGCCGTGCAGACCTCGGCGATGGGCTCGCCGTACTACATGTCGCCCGAGCAGATCGAGGGCAAGACGCTGACCCTGCACAGCGACATGTACAGCCTCGGCGTGTCGCTCTACGAGCTGCTGACCGGCTCGCGCCCGTTCACCGGCGCGACCATCGAAGAGCTGCTGGGCAAGATCCTGCGCGACGACCCAGCGCCGCCTTCGAGCCTGCGCGCCGACCTGCCCAGGGACATCGACCGCATCATCCTGCTCGCTTTGGGCAAGAAGCCCGAGCATCGCTACGGGAGCTGGGCCGAATTCGCGCTCGACCTGTCCGAGATCGTGCGCCTTGTGCTTCCTTCCGACGTGATTTCCGACCCCGAGAAATATGTCGCCCTGAAAAGGGTGGGGATGCTCTCCGCGCTCGCCGATTCCGAGCTCTGGGAGCTCGCGCGGGCGGGCGTGTGGTCGCGCGTGCCGCGGGCGCAGCCGATGGTGAAAGAGAACGAGCCCGGGCAGAGCTTCTTCTTCCTTGCGCAAGGCCAGGTCAAGGTCATCCGCCAGGGGCGGCTGCTGAACACGATCGACCAGGGCGAATGCTTCGGCGAAATGGCGTACATCCGCGGCGGGGAGCTGCCGCGCCACGCCACGGTGGAAACGATGACCGACTGCATGCTGGCCGAATTCTTGCCCGAGGCGCTCGCCAGGATGAGCGTCGGCGCCCAGCTTGCCCTCACCCGCGCTCTGGTGCGCAACGTGGTCGACCGGCTCGAACTGGCGAATTCCCGCGTGGCGCGCTAGTCTCGGACTTTTCCTGGGGGAGGGGCCGAAATGAAACCGGAATTGCTGCTGTTGCTGTGGGCCGTTGGGCTGGCTTTCGTGCAGATGCTGATTTCAGCGCAGGGCGCGTTCATGCAGACGGGCCTGGTCGTACTGGCGGGCAACCGCGAGAATTTCCCGGTGCTCACCGGGTGGGCCGGCCGGGCGCGGCGCGCGCATCTCAACATGATCGAGAACATGGTGCTGTTCACGGCGCTGGTGGTGCTCGTCATCGCCGCGGGCAAGACCAACCAGATGACGGCACTGGGCGCGGAGCTGTTCTTCTGGGCGCGCCTCGCCTATGCGCTCATCTACCTGGCCGGGTTCCCGTGGGTGCGCACGCTCGCGTGGGCCATCTCGGTCGTCGGCATGGGGATGATGGCACTCCAGCTCTTAAAGTAGCTCCGGCCTACGTCGGCGGGCAGGTAACAAGTGTCGCCTAAAACCATAACGGAGACGAGTTACATGATTGCGAGGATTTTCAAACGTGGTATTGCGGCCGGCCTGATGGTGCTGGCCGCGGTTGCGCCGCCCGCCACCGCGCAGGCCTGGCCGACCAAGCCGGTGAAATTCGTGGTGCCTTTCCCGCCGGGCGGCTCGGTCGACCCGCTCGCGCGCCTGCTGAGCGTCAGGCTCACCGAGGCGCTCGGCCAGCAGTTCATTGTCGAGAACAAGCCGGGCGCCTCGGGTTCGATAGGCACCTCGTTCGTGGCCAAGTCACCCCCCGACGGCTACACGTTCGTGTTCGTGTTCGACACGCACGCAGTCAACCCGACGCTGATCCCGAACTTGAATTTCGACACGCTCAAGGATCTCGCGCCGGTCATGCTGGTCGGCACCGCCCCGATGGCGCTGGGCACCAATCCTTCGAAGCCCTACAAGACTTTTGCCGACGTCATCAGCGCGGCCAGGGCGAAGCCCGATACGATCAGCTACGGCTCGATCGGCAGCGGCAGCCTCGGGCACCTGACCATGACACTGGTGCAGCAGGCCGGCAGGTTCAAGGTTGTGCACATCCCCTACAAGGGCGGCGGGCCGATGTCCACGGACGCGCTCGGCGGCCAGATCGATTTCGGCATCGCGTCGGTGGCCGTGATCGGGCCGCATGTCAAAGGCGGCAAGCTGCGCGGGATAGCGGTCACTGGCGACAAGCGCTCGTCCGCGATGCCCGATGTGCCGACCCTCGCGGAGCAGGGGTTCCCGGGCTTTTCGGCCCTCGCCTGGTGGGGCATCTTCGCGCCCGCCGGCACGCCCAAGCCGGTAATCGACAAGCTCAACGCGGAGCTCGTCAAGGTCCTCAAGCAGCCCGACCTCAGCAAGCAGCTCACCGAGCAGCTGGGCATGGACCTGGTGGTCAGCACGCCCGACGCGTTGCAGAAATGGACGCTCGGCGAGATCGCCCGCTGGGGCAAGGTAGTGAAGGACAACAACATCCGCGCGGATTGATGAAACCCACACGCATCTGCATGGTCCGCCACGGCGAGACGGCGTGGAACGCCGAAGGCCGCGTACAGGGCCAGCTGGACATCCCGCTCAACGACGTGGGCCGCGTGCAGGCGCGCGCCACCGCGGAGGTGCTGGCCGGCCACGATTTCACCGCCATCTACTGCAGCGACCTCATGCGCGTGCGCCAGACCGCGGAGCCGTCGGCCAGGCGGCTCGCCCTGCCGGTGGCCTACCTGGCCGAGCTGCGGGAGCGCCACTACGGCATGTTCGAGACGCTCACCTATGTCGAGGTGCGCGAGAAATTCCCCGAGCAGTACGCGCGCTTCCGGGACAAGGACCCGGATTTCGATTTCGAAGGCGGCGAAAGCCTGCGCGGCTTCAACGCGCGCTCACTGAAGGCGATCGGCGACCTCGTTGGGCGGCACACCGGCGAGCAGATCCTCGTCTTCACGCACGGCGGTGTGCTCGAGATGGTCTACCGGCATGCGCGCGAAGTGGAGCTTTCGTCGCCGCGCGATTTCGAGATCCCGAATGCCGGCATCAACTGGATCGAAGTCACCCCGGACGCATGGAAGGTATGGGCGTGGGCCGAGGTGGCCCACCTCGAAGCCGCGCTGGACGACCTGCGCGAATAAGGAGGCGATCATGGCCAGGCTCGCAAGCTACATCCCCCACGGCGTCATTCCCGCCGTGCTGCTGCCGTTCTTCGAGGACCTCTCGATCGACGAGGCCTCATTCCGCGCGCACCTGCGCGACGTGACTGCGACCGAGGGCATCTCGGCGATCACCATCAACGCCCATTCGACCGAGGCCGCGTCGTGCACGTTCGAGGAGCAGAAGCGCGTCCTCGCGATCACGCGGGACGAAGTGGGGGCGCGCGTCCCGATCGTCAACGGCATCTATGCCGAAGGCAGCCTGGAGGCGGCGCGCCTCGCGCGCATGGCGGCAGAGGGCGGCGCTTGCGCGCTGCTGGTCTTCCCGCCGGGACCGTTCACGATGGGGCAGCGGCCGGAGATGGTGATCGAGCATTTCAGGCGCATCGCGGACGCGAGCGGCCTGCCGCTGATCGCGTTCCAGTACCCACTCGCAGGCGGGCAGGGCTACCCGATGGCTACGCTGCTCGAGCTTGTCGAGGCGGTGCCCACGGTGCGCGCGATCAAGGACTGGTGCAACAACCCGGTGCTGCACGAGCGGCAGATCCGCGTGCTGCAGTCGCTGCAGCCGGCGGTGAATGTGCTCTCCACCCACAGTGCCTGGCTGTTCAGCTCGCTGGTGCTGGGCTGCAACGGCCTGCTGTCGGGCAGTGGCTCGGTGATCGCGCCGCTGCAGGCCCGGCTGTTCCGCGCGGTCCAGGCCAACGACCTCGCTACCGCGCGCAAGCTCCACGATCGCATCTCGGCCACCGCCGAGGTGTTCTATGCCGATCCGCCGGTGGACATGCACAACCGCATGAAGGAAGCGCTTGTGCTCATGGGCAAGCTGCCGCGTGCGGTGGTGCGCCCGCCGCTGGTCAAGGTTACGCAAGAAGAAATCGAGCGCATCCGACAGGCGCTCGCCGCCGCGGGACTGCTCAGTGCAGAAGCGCGGCGGCCGCGGGCTGCTGCAGCTTAACTGCGCGCTCGTGGCAAAACGCCCTGCCGCGAAACAGCGCGGCGGCGCGAAAGGCCGGATCACTCGTTAGCCGAGCCTGGCACCCGGTGCTCGACGTAGTGCAGCACTACGTTGGCAATGACGATCATGACGGTGACCGCGGCCGCCCACAGGATCAGCCCGAGCCCGGCGAGTACCCCGACAGCCGAAGCGCACCACACGGTTGCGGCGGTGTTGATGCCGCGCACTGTTACGCCCTGGTGGATGATGACCCCCGCGCAAAGGAACCCCACGCCGGTGACCACCTGGCCGGCGACACGCGCGGGCGCCGTCGCGTCGCCTACCAGGACCGCGGCCGCGACATAGGCCGCCGACCCGAGGCAGACCAGGGCGTTGGTATGCAGCCCGGCCGGGTGGCGGCGCATCTGGCGCTCCAGTCCGATCAGCGCGCCGAACACCAGCGCCGCGACCAGTCCGATGACGAGGCCCGGGCGGTCGAACGGCCATGCGCCGAGGAGATCCATGATTCAGCGCCCCTTGTAGACAGGATCGCGCTTTTCGACGAAGGCGAGCAGGGCTTCCCTGGAGTCGGCTGCGTCCTTGAGCCCGCACATCGTCTCCACCACGCTTTCCATCGAGCGCCGGTAGTCGAGGTCGTTGGCGCGCATGAAGGCGTCGCGCAGCAGTTTCATCGCAATCGGCGATTTCTTCGCCAGGCGCCGCGCCAGGGCGCGGGCGCGCGGCATCACTTCGGCGCGCGGTACCACTTCATTCACCACGCCGAGCTTGTGCATCTCGGCGGCGCTCACGATGTCGCCGGTAAAAAGCAATTGTGCTGCGCGGTGCCGTCCTGCCTGGCGCGGCAGGTGCACGAGGTGCATGGCGGGCAAGAGGCCCACGTCGATTTCCGGGTAGCCCCATTTGCCTTCCTCGGCCGCGATGATCATGTCGCACGAAACTGCCCAGGTGACGCCCGCCGCGCGTGCGTGGCCGTTGACCGCGGCGATGACGGGCTTGCCCAGGCGATACAGCGCCTCGTGCATTTCGTAGTAGAAGACCTCGATGAATTTGCGCAGCGCCTGGCCGTCGAACTCGAGGGCCAGCTTGAGGTCGACGCCGGCCGAGAACACGCTCGGCAGGGCGCTTGTGAGGATCACGGCGCGAGCCGTGTCGTCAGCCCTGGCGCGGTCGTAGGCGTCGATCACCTCGCGCGCAAGCTGGTGGTCGATGGCGTTCACCGGCGCGCGGTTCATGGTGATCTCCGCGACGTTCTCGATGACACGGTATTCGACGAGCTGGGGCATGCGATCTCCTTGGCGGAATTCCATGAGCTACCAGACCTTGACTAGCGTTTTCGCCCTACGCGGGTCCGACAATGAGCCAGCATTTCTGTGTCAAGGAGAACCAGACTCCGCATTCCAAGGCCCATCGGAGGGACTCGTGATATCGCCGATCCGGCAATGCTTGCGCGCAGCCAGCAGACGCTGGCGCGCCTGGACTTGAGTATCGAGTCCAGCGCGGATTCGTCCAATGACTCGGCCGTGCGAGATAACTTCGATTTTCCTGCCCCTCTCGGCTTCGCCGTTGAGGGGCGGATTGTTCGGGGGCAGCTTGGCAAGCTTGACTTTAGGCATGACGCGTCCATGAATGCAAACAGCATTGTGCGGTTCCTATTCGGGCTTTGCAAACCGGCGTGGTTGTAACCGGGTTGTTACGAATTCGTGCGCAACGCGTGAATTTTTCTGTCGTCTAGGCGTCTTACTCCTATCGAAAACGGAAGGACTGCAAATGAAAATTCGCGCAATCGCTTTGGCTGTGTCTGCTCTCCTGATGGCAACTGCGGCGTTTGCGCAGCGCGGCTACCACCACGGCGGACCCGGCGTCAGCATAGGTATCGGCATCGGCGCAGGCGGCTTCTTCGACCCGTACCCCTACGATCCCTGGCCGTACTACCCGCCATATGGCTACGGCTATGTGCAACCCGCGCCGCCGCCGGTGCCCTGCACGCAGGCCGAAATCGACAAGGTGCCCGAGCCGAAGATCGACAGCCCGGACTATGCGTACGACAGGATCAATGCGGCGCGCTGTGCCGCCCAGGCGGCGGCGCAGACCCAGGTGCCGTTACCCACGGTGCAGCCCAGCGCCTACTATTTCTGCCGCAGCTCGAACGCGTACTACCCCAACGTCAAGGCGTGCCCCGAGGGCTGGCAGCAGCTCGCCCCGAAACCGCCCGGCACCTGAAAACCGGGACAGACCACGAATTATAAAACGTGGTCTGTCCCTGATTAAAGGGTGATGCCGGAGGCGGCGAGGATGCCGCGCACGCGCTCGCGCTGCTCGTCCGAGATCGTGAGCCGCTCGGCGAAGTCGCGGCCCAGCGGCTTGGTGGCGTCGATGCCCATCTTGGTGACCGTGAAGGTCTCCGGGTCCGACGTGGGATCGAGGATCGCGCCCTTGGCGCCGGGAATGAACACGATGTCCTTCTCGGCCTTGACGCGCGTGGCCACGGCCCACATCACGTCGTTCATGTCGAAGATGTCGACGTCCTCGTCCACCACGATGATGTACTTGGTGTAGAACTCGGTCCCCAGCGCCGCCATGATCGCCTGCTGCGGCTCGCCCTGGGAGGATTTCTTCATCTTGATGATCGCGAGGAAAGCGCCGCACGTGCGGTGTGGCACGTGCACCGCGATCACATTGGGCAGGTTGCGGCGCAGCGTGTTGAGGATCTCGCCTTCGCGCGTCACGCACGAGACGAGGATATGGTCCTGCGACATGCCCGAGGCCACCGAGTGGAACATCGCGTCCTTGCGCATCCGCACGCGGTGCGCGACGAAGACGTTCTGCGTGCTGCGGTAGGACGCGTAGCCGGTAAATTCGCTGAACGGCCCCTCGGGCTCGTGCACGTTGGCGAGGATCTCGCCTTCGATGATGATCTCGGCGCCGGCCGGCACCTCGAGGTCCTGCACGCCGGTCTTCGCCAGGCGGTACGGCTGGCCAAAGAGGCCGCCGATGATCTCGAATTTGCGCACGTGCGGCGGGTAGGCGAACACCATCGAGCCCATGTAATGCAGCGGGTGGATGCCGAGCGTGATGGCCGCAGGCAGCGACTGGCCTTTCTCCTCCGCGCGCTTATGGAACTCGTACATGCGCCGGCGCGAATGGAGCGACACGCCCAGGCGATTCTTACCGGTCACCATGAAGCGATGGAACCCGGTCGTGTCCACGCCGGTGAGCGGATCGCGTGCGGTGAGCTGGCCGGCCGTCACGTACGGCGCGGCATCGACTGAAAAGTGGGTCGGGATCGGCAGCTTGGAAAAATCCACCTGGTCGCCCTCGAGGGTCACCTGCTGCCAGGGCGCTTCCGTGACCGTCTGGCATGGGATGTATTTCTGAACTCGTTCGCGGAAAACGCTCGGGAGGTCCGGCGCCGCCACGCCCAGGCAGGCGGCGAGGAGCTTCCTGCTGCCCGCGATGTTGGTGACCACCTTCATCTTGTGGCCCTCGACGTTCTCGTAGACCACCACCGGACTTTTGCCCGCGTCGTCGAGCTCGAACACGAGGGAAGTCATGTCCAGGTGCGTGCGCACCGGCGCGGTGATGCGCACGATCTCCTGCGGGTAGTCGCGCTCCACCATCGCGAGGAATCCGCGCAGGCTCTGGCTCTCGTCCATCTTGTCTCCGTTATTTTCGAGAAAGTGGGGTCAGAGTCGACTTTCCACACAGGTCATAGTGCATTGCCTGCCTTCAGAGAAAGTCGACTCTGACCCCACTTTCTACCACTTTCTTACGTCGCTTATTCGGCCTTGATGCCGGCTTCCCTGACGATGCGCGACCAGCGCTGGATGTCGGCGGCAATGGTGGCGCGGAAATGCTCGGGCGTGTCGCCGATGGGCTCCGACCCGATTTCGAACATCTTGTCGCGAAACGATTGTTCCCTCACGATGCGCTGGATCGTGTCGGAAAGCCTGTTAACGATCTCGGGCGGAGTCTTGCCCGGCGCGACGATCCCGTTCCACGGCGCCACGTCGAAACCGGGCAGGCCCGATTCGGCGATCGTCGGCATGTCGGGCACCTGCGCCACCCGACGCGCGGTAGTCACGGCCAGGGCGCGCAGCTTGCCGCCCCTGGCTTGCGGCAAGGCATCCGACAGGTTGGAGAACATGAACTGGGTGTCCCCGGCGAGCAGCGCGGTGAGGGCCGGCGGCCCGCCCTTGTAGGCGACGTGCACGAGCTTGATGCCAGCCATGCTGGAGAGAACCTCGCCCGAAAGGTGGGTCGTCGACCCGACCCCGGAGGAGCCGTAGTTGAGCTTGCCCGGGTTGGCTTTCGCATACGCGATGAATTCGGGCACCGACTTGACCGGGATCGAGGGACTCACCAGCATCATCAGCGCGTTGACCGAGACGTTGCTGACCGGGGCGATGTCGTTGACCGGGTCGTAGGTCACGGTTTTCAGGAGGAAGGGCGAGACCGTGTGCGGCCCGAGCGAGGACATCAGCAGCGTGTAGCCGTCGGGCGGTGCCTTGGCGATGAAGTCGGTGGCCACCACGCCGCCCGCGCCGGGCTTGTTTTCGACGATGACCGGCTGGCCGAGGATGTCTTGCATGCGCGCTGCGAGCACGCGGGCAACGACGTCGGTGTTCCCGCCCGGTGCGAAGCCCACGACGATCTTGATGGGTTTGCTGGGAAAGGGCTGGGCCGCGGCCGGGTGCGCGAAAGCCAATGCCAACGGAACGAGTGCGGCCGCCAAAGCGCGTTTCATGGTGTATCTCATCGACTTTTCCCTCTGGTTTTTTGTGTGCCCAGGACTTAGCAAGCGCCATGCCATCAGGCGCCTTTCCTCTGGCCGGTGTACCAGTCGAGGATCTGCTCGCCGTTCCAGTGCAGCACGCCGGGCATCCTGGCGATCCTCGCGTAGACCTCTTCGAGGTACTTGATGCGAAAGGGCTGGCCGCTGATGTAGGGGTGGATCGCGATGGCCATGATCTTGGGGCGTTCGGCGCCTTCCTCGTAGTATCGGTCGAAAGTGTCGGTGATTTTCCTCGTGAAGTACTCCGCCTCGTGGTGCTGCACCATCATCATCGGGATGTCGTTGTTCTCCACCGTGTAGGGCAGCGTCACCAGCGGCCCGTTCTGCGTCTGGATGGTGGTCGGCTCGTCGTCGTAGACCCAGTCGCCGATGTACCTGATGCCGGCCGCGGCCAGCAGCTCGGGCGTCTCCAGGGTCTGGGTGAGGCCGGGCCCCAGCCAGCCGACCGGGCGCTTGCCGGTGAAATTCTCGATCGTATCCAGGGACCGCTTGATCATGCCGGCCTGGTCCTCTTCCTTGTGGATCGGGCCCTGCTCGAAGCTGTGGCCCATGAACTCCCAGCCGGCGTCCTTGCAGGCCTGCGCGACGCGCGGGTAGTCGAGGCAGACGCGCGCATTGATCGACACCGTGGGGCGGATGCCGAGCCGGTCGTAGAGCGCCTTGAAGCGCCAGAAACCCACGCGCATGCCGTACTCGTGCCAGCTCCAGTTCGGCACGTCGGGCAGCAGCACCGCGCCGGTGGGGGCGGGCAGCACCTGGCGCGCCATCGGCTTGCCGATGTCCCACACCTCGAGGTTGACGATGGTCCAGACGACGACCCTTGCGCCGCCCGGAAGCTTGAGCGGAGGGCGGTCGACGATTGCCGAATACGGGACGCGTTCGCGCGGCTGCATGGTCTGTCCTTTGCTCGTGTTCAGTGTGAATTAACCGACTTCATTGTTGTAGATTGGCTCCTGGAGCCAGTTCTGGAGCTATGTTTGTATCTATACCGGTAGATTTCAGGCGGCGGCACGCGCCTCCATTATCGCCCGCCAGATCCGCTC
>JBBQNG010000012.1:0-30343 GCA_038329645.1 Burkholderiales bacterium | reverse complement strand
GGCGTCTTTGCCTGGGTGCTGCTGGGCGAGCCGCTGGTGGCGATGCAGATCGCGGGGGGCTGCGTAGTGCTGGCCGGGATCTACCTGTCGCGAAAAGGCTCGATTTAGGCGACCACGGCGTCGGGTTCGCCGGAATGCTTTTCGATCCGGCCTATCGCCCGGACGGTTTCGCCGGCATCGGCCAACAGTTTCGATGCGCGTGCCGCGTCCGCGGCCGCAACGACGATCGCCATGCCGATGCCGCAATTGAACACGCGGTGCATCTCGTCCTCGGCGACCCCGCCTTCCTGCTTCAGCCAGTCGAACAGCGGCGGGCGCGGCCAGGCTTTCGAATCGACTGCCGCCCGCGTACCCGGGGGCAGCATGCGCGGCACATTGCCCGTGATGCCCCCGCCGGTAATATGCGCGAGGCCTTTCACCGGCAGCGCCTGAATCAGCGCCAGGACGGGCTTCACGTAGATGCGCGTCGGCTCCATCAGCACATCGGCCAGCGGCCGGCCATGGAAATCCGCATTGAGGTCGGGCCTGGCGCGCTCGATGATCTTGCGCACCAGCGAGAACCCGTTCGAATGCAGCCCGCTGGAGGCTAGGCCCAGTACCACGTCGCCGGGCGCAATCGAGCGGCCGCTGATGATGTTCTCCTTCTCCACAACGCCGACGCAGAACCCGGCGAGGTCGTATTCGCCCTCCGGGTACATGCCGGGCATCTCCGCGGTCTCCCCGCCAATCAGCGCGCAGCCGGCCAGTTCGCAGCCGAGCGCGATGCCCTTGATCACGTCCGTGGCCACGGCTTTGTCGAGCTTGCCGCAGGCGAAATAGTCGAGGAAAAAGAGCGGCTCCGCGCCCTGCACGAGCACGTCGTTTACGCTCATCGCGACGAGGTCGATGCCCACCATGTCGTGCCTGCCCAGCGCGAACGCGAGCTTGAGCTTGGTGCCTACGCCGTCGGTGCCCGAAACGAGCACCGGGTGGCGGTACTTCTGCGGGATCTCCATGAGCGCGCCGAAGCCGCCGATGCCCGCGAGCACCTCCGGGCGCATTGTGCGCTTCGCGAACGGCTTGATCGCCTCGACCAGCGCGTCGCCCTCGTCGATGTCGACCCCCGCGTCGCGGTAGGAAAGGCCTTTGTTCATGCCGGATTGAGGCAGACGGGGGATGCCGCCGTGTTAAAGTGGGGAGATAGAGATCCTGCGTTCTTCCTCTCGTATTTTACGTCAAATGAATGGCACCGGCTTCGCGAACCCGCGCATGTGGGCGTGGCTTGTCATCGCGCTTATCGCCGCATGGCTGGTCTGGCTGCTGTCGCCCATCCTCGCCCCGTTTCTCGCCGGCGCGATCTTCGCCTACATGCTCAACCCGCTGGTCAACCGGCTTTCGCACCGCTACCTGCCGCGCACCCTCGCCGTGGTACTGGTGCTGTTGCTGGCGCTGGTAGTTGTCGTGGCCATCCTCCTGGTCGTGCTGCCCCTGTTCTACAAGGAGGCGCGCATGATGTCCGAGCGGCTGCCGGATTTCCTGACCTGGCTCAACAACCACGTCGCGCCCATGGTGCAGGCCCAATTCGGGGTGTCGGTCGTGTTCGACCTGGAGTCGGCCAAGCAATTCATGGCCCAGTTCCTCCAATCCAACCGGGGGCTGGTGCCGCAACTGCTCGGATCGCTCCAGATCGGCGGGCTCGCGCTGCTGGGCTTCCTCATCAACCTTCTGCTGGTACCGGTCGTGCTCTTCTACCTGCTGCGCGACTGGAACGAGCTCATCCTGCGCATCGACCGGATGGTTCCCCTCAAGCGGCGCACGCAGGTGGCGGGCCTGGCGCGCGAGGTCGATGCGGTGCTCGCGGAATTCCTGCGCGGGCAGCTGCTGGTCATCATCGTGATGATCTGCTTTTACTCGGTTGCGCTATGGGCGACGGGCCTGGAGTTCGCCCTCCCGATCGGCATCATCACCGGCGGGCTAGTCTTCATTCCGTATGTCGGGGCCTTCATCGGCGTCCTGCTGGGCACGGTGGCTGCGCTGCTGCAGTTCGACACCTTCGCCGGCGTGCTGTTCGTGTGGCTCGCCTTCGGGATCGGCCAGGTGCTGGAAGGCACGCTGGTCACTCCGTTCCTGGTGGGAAAACGCATCGGCCTGCACCCGGTGGCAGTGATCTTTGCGCTGCTCGCCTTCGGCCAGGTGTTCGGCTTTTTCGGCGTCCTGCTCGCGCTGCCCGCCAGCGCAGTCCTGCTCGTGGGCATGCGCCACATGGGCCGGGCCTACCTTTCGAGCCCTCTCTATGGCGATGCCGCGGCACCGCGCGACGGGACCGGCACTTGAACATGCGCCAGCTGGTCCTTGCGATTTCGCCACCGCCGGAGCCAACGCTCGTGAGCTTCGTGACCGGGCGCAACGAGGAGCTGCTTGCGAGGCTGAAAGACCTTGCGGCTGGAAAGCTTGCGGAGACCGTCGTGTACATCTGGGGCGAGCGCGGTTCCGGTCGCAGCCACCTGCTTGGGGCGACGTTGCGCGCGTCCGCCGATCCCGGGCGCATCCGGCTTGCCGACGACGTCGATGCGCTGGATGGAGAAGGGCAGATCGGGCTTTTCAACCGCATCAATGAGATCCGCGCGGCACCGTACGCGCGTGCCGCCATACTGGCCGCCGGGTCAGCGCCGCCTGCGCAACTGGCCCTGCGCGAGGACCTCAAGAGCCGGCTTGCCTGGGGATTGGTTTACCAGGTGCATACGCTCACCGATGAGGAGAAGGCGACCTACCTGCGCGAGGAAGCCGCGCGGCGCGGCCTGCGCATTTCCGACGAAATCGTCGCGTACCTGCTGGCCCATGTGCGCCGCGACCTGCCCACGCTGGTGTCGATCCTTGGCCACCTGGACGATTATTCGCTCTCGCGCCAGCGCCCGCTTACCCTGCCGCTGGTGCGCGACGCGCTCGCCGCGCTGGCTTGACGATGGGGGGCCGGCTAACGCTGTTCGACCTCGACAACACACTGCTATCGGGCGACAGCGACTACGAATGGGGCCAGTTCCTCATCGACCGCGGGGTCCTTGAGCGCGACGAGTATGAGCGCCAGAACGATGTCTTCTTCGAGCAGTACAAGGCCGGCACCCTCGACATCCACGAATACCTGCAGTTCGCCCTCGGCACGCTGGCGCGCCACACGCCGCAGGAGCTCGCGGGCTGGCATGCCGAGTTCATGGCCACGCGGATCCGCCCGATGATCGGCCCCAGGGCGCTTGCACTTGCGCGCCGCCATATCGATGCGGGCGACCTGTGCGCGGTGGTGACCGCCACCAACAGCTTCGTCACCGCCCCGATCGCGCGCGAATTCGGCATCGGGCACCTGATCGCGACCGAGCCCGAGCGCGCCGGGGACGCCTTCACGGGGCGCGTGGCGGGCACTCCCTGCTTCCGGGAAGGCAAGATCGAGCGCGTGAGGGCCTGGCTCGAATCCCGGGGCACGCCGCTGGAGGGATTTGCCCGCAGTACCTTCTACAGCGATTCGCAAAACGACCTGCCCCTGCTTTCTCTGGTAAAACAGCCGGTGGCGGTCGACCCCGACGAAGTGCTCGCCGCCGAGGCGGCCCGGCGCGGCTGGCCGGTGATCTCACTAAGATAAAATCCAGGAGGCATGATCAAGAAGTTCATCCGCAAGGTGCTCGGCCTCAAGGCCGCCGGCCCGAAGCGCGTCCCCCGCGGCAAGCACGGCATCGAGCGCAACCGCATCAGCCCGGCCGCCCTCAAGGTGTGCGGCGTGCTGCACGACGCAGGATTTTCCGCCTATGTGGTGGGCGGCGCGGTGCGCGACCTGCTGCTGGGCGCCGCCCCCAAGGATTACGACGTCGCCACCAATGCGCGGCCCGAAGAGGTCAAGCCCCTCTTTCGCCGCGCGATCATCATCGGCCGGCGCTTCCGGATCGTGCACGTGATCCTCAACCAGGAAACGGTTGAGGTGTCGACCTTCCGCGCCGCCGACACCGACTCGCAAAAGGACGAGCATGGCCGCGTGCTGCGCGACAACGTGTTCGGCAGCCAGGAGGAGGACGCCCTGCGCCGCGATTTCTCGGTCAACGCGCTCTACTACGACCCGGCGACCGAGGAGGTCATCGATTACCACGACGGCCTGTCCGACCTGAAGAAGCGCACCATGCGCGTGATCGGCGACCCGGTTACCCGTTACAGAGAGGATCCTGTGCGGATGTTGCGCGCGGTGAGGCTGGCGGCGAAGCTGGGGTTATCCATCGAATCGGGCTCGCGGGCGCCGATCAAGAAGCTCGCGCCGCTCATCGGCAACGTCCCGCCCGCCCGCCTGTTCGACGAAATGCTCAAGCTCCTGCTGTCGGGTCACGCGAGCGCGTGCGTGCGGCGCCTGCGCGACGAAGGCCTCTCCGAGGGTCTGCTGCCGCTGCTCGACGTGATCCTCGACCAGCCGCTGGGCGAGCGCTTCGTGACCCTCGCGCTCGCGCAGACCGACGAGCGGATCAAGACCGACCGCTCGGTCTCGCCCGCATTCCTGTTTGCGGCGCTGCTCTGGCACGAAGTGCTGGCCGCGTCCAAAGCGCGCGAGAAAAAGGGCGAGCGCCCCATGCTCGCGCTGGAAGCCGCCATGGACGAGGTGCTGGAAACGCAATGCGAGAAGCTGGCGATAACGCGCAAGCTCACCGCCACGATGCGCGAGGTCTGGGCCATGCAGACCCGCTTCGAGCAACGCTCGGGCCAGCGCCCGTACCGCCTGCTCGAATCGCCGCGGTTCCGCATGGCCTACGATTTCCTCGCCCTGCGCGCGGCCAGCGGCGAGGTGCCCGAGGAGCTCGAGATCTGGTGGCGCTCGTTCCAGAGCGCCGACGACGAAACGCGCAGGGCGATGCTGCAGCCGGAGAGCGGACCGAAACCGCGCCGGCGCCGGCGGCGCAAGAAGCCCGCCGACGGCTCGGCGGCGGGCGACGCGGCGGCCGAATCCCAGGGCTGAGGCGAGCGGCGAAAACGCGGTTGAAACGCAGTTGAAAAATCTCGCCTTCGTCGGCCTGGGCGCCAACCTCGACGACCCGCGCACGCACATCGAGCGCGCGTTCGGCGAGCTGGCGCAGCTGCCCAAAAGCGCCCTGGTGGCGAAATCCTCGCTGTGGCGCTCCGCGCCGCTGGGCTACGCGAACCAGCCGGAGTTCGTCAACGCGGTCGCCCAGCTCGAGACGGAGCTATCAGCCGATCGCCTCCTCGACGAGCTCAACGGCCTGGAAACCGCGCACGGCCGCGAACGCAGCTTCGCCAACGCCCCGCGCACGCTCGACCTGGACCTCCTCCTCTACGGCGACGAAGTGCGCGCCTCGCCGCGCCTCACGTTGCCGCATCCGCGCATGCACGAGCGGGCATTCGTGCTCAAGCCCCTGCTCGAGATCGCGCCCGAAGCGCTGATTCCCGGCCACGGAAGCGCGCGCGCCAGCCTGCAGGCGCTGCCGGACCAGGCCTGCGATAGGATCGCCTGATGCCCATGGACAAGCTCAGGTACATCGTCGTCGAGGGGCCCATCGGCGTGGGCAAGACCAGCCTGGCGAAGAAGCTCGCGGGGCGCCTCTCGGCCGGGCTCATGCTCGAGCAGCCGATGGACAACCCTTTCCTCGCGCGTTTCTACGAGGACATGGCGCGGTTCGCGCTGCCGACCCAGCTGTTCTTCCTGTTCCAGCGCGCCAAGCAGCTTGAGCCGCTGGCGCAGCTCGACATGTTCAGCAACGTCACTGTGGCCGATTTCCTGCTCGACAAGGATCCCCTCTTCGCCCGCATCACGCTCTCGGGCGACGAGCTCGCGTTGTATGACCGCATTTTCGAGGCCCTCAAGCCGCGGGCCCCGCAGCCGGACCTGGTGATCTACCTGCAGGCGCAGCCCGACACGCTGATCGAGCGGGTGCGCCGGCGCGGGGTCGCGTTCGAGCGGCAGGTGAGCGAGGAATACCTCGCCCTTCTGGCCGAGACCTATACCCGCTTCTTCTACCATTACACCGACGCGCCGGTGCTCATCGTGAATTCCGAGAACATGAATTTCGCCGAGCGCGAATCAGACGTGGACCTGTTGCTGCACAAGATCGCGACCATGCGCAGCCGGCGCGAGTTCTTCAACAGCGGAGGCTGAGATGGCGAGGGGTGGACCTTTTGCCCTAGCCCGCCGAATCTAGCCCGCCGAATCTAGCCCGCCGAATCTAGCCCGGATAGGGATCGAAGGTCAGCGACTCCACCGGGCAGCCCATGGCCTTGGCGATCTGGTCCATCGAGTCGTCGGTGATGGCAACCGCCTGGAAGTCGGCTTCGCCGCCCTTGGAAGTGATGAAAGTCTTGGCGTCCGACTCGGAAGTCCAGGTCACGACCGGATCCGGGGATACCCCGTCGACCTGGCGGCAGATTGGAAATCCATCGGTCTTGTAGACGATTGCGTACATGCTGTGTCTCCCGTCCTTCGGTTAAAACTGTAACCCATGTAGGGCGCAGTTTCCACCTCTCAAAATCCCGCGACGCAACCGTCTCCGCGCGGATCGTATCCGCCTTCGAGCGAGCCGTTGGGGTGCCGCACGAGGGCGCCGGCGTGGCCGAAGGTTTCCTCGAAATCCCCCAGTACTTCAATGTCATGCCCGCGCGACCTGAGCTCTTCGATCAGGCGGGCGGCGAAGCGCCCTTCGAGCTTGAGGGTTTCGGAAGCCGATCCCCACGTCCGCCCCAGCAGCCAGCGCGGGGCGCTCACGGCGTGCTGCACCGGCTGGTTGAAAACCGCGTAGCGCGAGTACACCGCGGCCTGGGTCTGCGGCTGGCCGTCGCCGCCCATCGTGCCGTAGACCATGACGCGCCCGTCGCGCAATCTCGCAAGGGCCGGGTTGAGCGTATGGAAGGGCTTCTTGCCGGGGCGCAGGCCGTTGACCGCATTTTCGTCGAGCGAAAAGCTGCATCCGCGGTTCTGCCAGTTGATGTGCGTCCCGGGAAGCACGACTCCGGATCCGAACTCGTGATAGATGCTCTGGATGAAGCTGACCGCGCACCCCGCACCGTCGATCACACCCATCCATACGGTCCCGCCCGGATCGGACTTGACGCCCCACGGCAGTGCTTTCTTCATGTCGATGTTCGTCGCGAGGCGCTTGAGCACGGCGTCCTCAAGGAGCGTCTGCGCCTCGACTTTCATGTAGGCCGGGTCGGCGACATGCGGGTCGCGGATGGCGAGGAAGGCCTGCTTGGTCGCCTCGACTATGGCATGCACGTGGTCGGCACTGTCGGGCTCAAGCCGCGCGAGGCCGAGCCGGTCGAGAATACCGAGGATCGCGAGGGACACCACACCCTGGGTCGGCGGGGTCATGTTGTACAGCGTGCCGGTGGCGTGGGCGAGCCTGAGGGGCGCGACCTGTTTCGCCGCGTACGCCTCGAGATCGGCGAGTACGAGCGGGCTGCCGATCGCAGCGAGATCCGCGGCGATCGAGCGCGCGAGGTCGCCGCGATAGAAATCGGCGAGGCCCGCCTCCGCCAGCCGCCGCAGGGTTGCGCCAAGGGTCTTCTGGCCGAACAGCGAGCCTTGCACCGGCACCGCGCCGCCGGGCATGAACCGCGCGGCGAATCCCGGCACGTTCTCGAGCTCGGCGCGCTTGCCCGCGGTATTGCGCTCCTGGCTCGCCGTGACCGGCACGCCCTGCTCCGCGTAGTAGATGCTGTCCGCAAGCAGGCGGCCGAGGGGCAGCTTGCCGCCGCGCTTTTGCCGCGAAATCCCCAGCGCAAGCGCCCATCCCGCGATCGTGCCGGCCACCGTGTTCGCCGCCAGCGGGCCGCGCGCGGGGATCGTTGCGAGTCCCTTCGCCTTGTAGAACCCGATCGATGCCGCGGCCGCGGCCGCCCCGCAGGCGTCGATGGCCACCGGCTCCTCGCCTGGCGCGGCGATCAGCCAGAACGCGTCGCCGCCGATCCCGGTCATGTGCGGGTACACGACCGAAATCGTCGCCGCAGCCGACACCATGGCCTCTATGGCGTTGCCGCCTTCGCGCAGCACGCCGGCGGCCGATTGCGCGGCGAGGGAATGGGAAGCCACGGCAATGCCGCGGCGCGCGTAGCTGGTGTGCAGCATGCAACTCCTTGACGCAAAGGCGTGCGAAAGAACGCGGATGTTCCGTGTTTGGGCCCTGGCACGCAAGCGCAGCGGGCTACAATCAGCCGACGCTACAGCCGAGGTTGGTCATGGCCACGAAGAGTCCCGACGAGCAGTTTTTTGTTTCGGACATGTTCCGCGGCAAGGAGGCCGGCGCGCGCGTGCGGCCGGACCTGGGGACGGTGCGCGAGCCGGCGCGCGACGTGCCTGTGTATCGCGAATGCGACGTCCTGGTGGCCGGGGGCGGCCCGGCCGGGACGGCGGCCGCGGCGGCCGCGGCCCGCATGGGGGCCGACGTCGTTCTGCTCGAGCGCTACAACCACCTGGGCGGCCTTTCCACCGGCGGCCTTGTGATCTGGATCGACCGCATGACCGGGTGGGACGGCGAGCTCGTGATCCGCGGATTCGCGGGCGAAGTCTTCGACCGCCTTCCCAAAGATGCGGTCGCCGGGCCGGAGCCGCGCGAATGGGGGTCGCGCGACCCTACGCGCGCTGCGTACTGGTCGCACCGCACCAGCGCTTTCCATGGCGTGGTGACGTGGTCGCCGACGATCGACCCGGAGCGCCTCAAGATCCTTTCGCAGGACCTGCTGCTCGAGCGCAAGGTGCACCTGGTCTACCACGCATGGATCGCAGCGCCCATCGTCGAGGACGGCGTCGTGCGCGGCGCGATCTTCGAGAGCAAGTCGGGCCGCCAGGCGGTGCGCGCCAAGGTCGTGGTCGACGCGACCGGCGACGGGGACGTGCACGCGATGGCCGGCGCGCGCAGCCAGACGGACATCGAGGAATCCGACATCCACCATTGCATGAACACGGCGTGGCTGTTCGGCGGCGTGGACATGACGCGCTGGATCGAGTTCAAGGCGGACCGCGCCGAGCAGTTCGCGCAGTTCATGCAGCTCGGGCGCGAGCGGCTGCGTTTCTTCGAAAAGCCGTTCGTGTCCTGGCGCAATGACATCGCCCTCTACATGGGTCCGCGCCAGTCGGGATTTTCGGCGCTCGACGTGGACGACCTCACGACCGTCGAGGTCCGCTCGCGCGAGCTGATGGCGCAGCACCTGGATTTCTATCGGCAGAACGCACCGGGTTTTGAGAATGCGTACCTCCTGTATGGCGCCCCGCAGCTCGGTGTGCGCCACGCGCGGCGGCTGACGGGGACATCTCGGGTATTGCGCGCCCAGTGGCCGACGGGCCTGGTCCATGCGGACGAAATCGGCGTGTCTCCGTGCCTGTCCCCCAAATTTCCGGATATCTCGATTCCATATGGCAGTCTGGTTCCGGAAACGCTGGACGGCGTGCTCGCTTGCGGCCGCCACATCGCCTGCGATGCAACTTCGCACTCGTTCCTGCGTGAAATCCCGCAGTGCTGGGTCACCGGCCAGGCCGCCGGCGCGGCGGCGGCGATAGCCTCGAACCGGGGGCTCGCCCCGAGGGCAATCGATGTCCGCGAGCTCCAGCTCGCGCTCCTCGCCCAGGGCGTCCACCTGAGGACTGCGGACAGCGTAGTCCCGGCCTGAGCATCCCCAGCGCGGGTTTACCCCGCTGTCCAATCCCGTCGCTGCTACGCAACACTCTCCCGCCGCCGGGGCAATTGCAAGATTCTGTCATTGCGCAACCCATTGAAGCAGCGTCTAATTGTTCTCGGGAGTGTCCGGTTCTTCAAGGTTTAGCTGAGATCCGGACCAAGGCAATGGCCCTAATGGGGGCCTCAATCTGAGGAGTACTTGACATGAGCAACATGCGTGATGCGGCATTTTTGGACCCAGTAGTCCGTTCGACGTATGGCAAGACGAACTCCCAGTTCGACACGGAATTCGACCCCGCCACCGGCACGATCTGGGGATATTTCAATCCCCGCGGCACGCCCTGCTTCAGCCTGGGATTGCTGAAAGACATCCGGGTGCACGACAACCTGCTCGAGACGAACGCGGGCCACGTGAATTTCCAGGGCGCCATGCACGCCGCCAATTTCTATGTCTGCGGCTCGCGCGTGCCGAAGGTGTTCAACCTCGGCGGCGACCTTGCGCTGTTCGTGCTGCTGATCAAGTCGCGCGACCGCGAGGCGCTGGCGCACTACGCCAAGCTCTGCATCGACAACGTGTACCCGCGCATCCGCAACTACGCGAGCCCCACGCTGACCACGATATCGCTCGTGCAGGGCGATGCGCTCGGCGGCGGCTTCGAGACCGCGCTCACGAGCGACGTGATCGTTGCCGAAGAAAGCGCCCAGATGGGGTTGCCGGAGATCCTGTTCAACCTGTTCCCCGGCATGGGCGCCTACAGCTTGCTTGCGCGCCGCATCGGCATGCGCGCGGCGGAGGACCTGATCCTGTCCGGCAAAATCCTGCCGGCGGCCAGGCTGCACGAGATGGGCATTGTGGACGTGGTCGCGAAGGACGGCGAGGGCGAGGCGGCGGTGAACAGCTGGATCGCGGGCGCCTACAAGCGCCGCAACGGCTATGCCGCGGTGTACCGCGCCCGCCAGCATGTCCATCCCGTCACGCGCGAGGAACTGGACGCGATAACGGACACCTGGGTGGACGCCGCGCTGCGCCTGGAGGACCGCGACCTCAAGATGATGAGCCGGATCGTGCGTTCGCAGATGCGCCGCATGGAGCGTGGCGACGTGACCGACGTGACCGCCGACGCGCTGGCCGCAGCGGGCTAGTCTTGGATCAGCGAAGCAAATCCAGCGCTGCCGAACTCCTGGCCGAATTGGAAAAAGTTCACCCGCGTGGAATTGACGATGGCGTCCTGCGCCGCGGGATCGTCGATCTTCTTCACCAGCAGGTTGAGCTTTGCCATGTGGTCCTGGTCCATGGAGGCGTGCGAGGTGAGGAACTTGAACCCGCCCGCGGCAACGTCCCGTCCGGTGGCATGGGCGATGGCGTCGGACACCCGTCCGCCGTACACGGAGGAGACGACTTCGAGCGTGTAGAGCATCCCGAGCACCGAGCATGCGTGACGGCGTTCGGCGGCCCAGTAGTTGAAAGCGATCATTGCCTGGACGGGCGCGCTCGGCGGCTGCGAGCGGGCGGCCCCGACATCCCCTCCCATTGCCTGGATGTCGTCGATGACCCATTGCTCGTGCCCCTTTTCCTCCTCGATGCGCTCGTAGAGCTCGTAGCGCACGACGCTGAAGCGGTCGTCGCAGCGCGACGCGGCGGCCGCCATGATGGGGCAGAAGTGCCAGACGATGTGGTACAGGTCGTGAAGGAAAGCGCGGTATTCGGCAAGCGTCAGGCCGTGATGAATCATCGAATGGATCTTGGGCTGCGCCTCGAGGTCCCTGCGGCTCGCGTCGGTCGTCTCGAGCAAGGTTATGAAGAAAGACATGTGCGGACGTTTCCCCTGGATATCCCTGCAATAAAATTTCCTACTGCGGACATTCTATCCCTATGACTCCGATCAAACTCTACATGCTGGTGTTCCCGGCGTTCATCGCCCTGATTGCTGCCGAGGCAGCTTATTTCCGCTGGGTCCTGCGCAAGGATTACGGCTGGCGGGCGACGGTTTCGAACGTGGTCGTCGCCCTCGGCCGCCTCGCGACGGAGGGAGCGCTCGCCGCGCTCGTGCTCGCCGTGTATTTCGCCGCGTACGGCCTGCGTCCGTTCGATATCCCGATGGACAACTGGATAAGCTGGGTCGCGCTGTTCTTCGCGGTCGACTTCGCCTACTACTGGCTGCACCGCATGAGCCACATGATCCGCTGGATGTGGGCGCAGCACGCCGTGCACCATTCGGCGCGCCAGATCACGCTGTCGGTGGCCTATCGGCTGGGCTGGACCAACCTGGTCGCCGGGCCCTGGCTGTTCCTCGTGCCGGTATGCTGGATCGGTTTCGACCCGCTCTCGGTGGGGCTCATGTTTGCGGCCAACCTGATCTACCAGTTCTGGCTGCACACCGAAACGGTGCCCAAGCTCGGCATCCTCGAGTCGGTCTTCAACACGCCGTCCCACCACCGCGTGCACCATGGGGTCAACCCCGAGTACCTCGACCGCAATTACGGCGGCGTGCTGATCGTCTGGGATCGGCTGTTCGGCACGTTCGCCAAGGAGAAGGCCGGCCGCGCGATCGAGTACGGCCTCGTCCACCAGATCGACACGCTCAATCCGGTGAAGATCGTGTTCTCCGAATGGGTCTCGATGTTCCGCGACCTCCGCTCGGCGCGCGACCTGCGCGAGGCGGCCGGGTACGCCTTCGGCAAGCCGGGCTGGGCGCCTGCCCGCAGGCAGGATCGCCAGGCCGCGGTCCGCGACCAGGCAGCAACGCCGGGAAACCTTGCGGAAGAACCGCTACACGGCTGAGCGGCGCCGCTCCTGAAGGTGCCGCTCGAGGGACTCGCGCGCGGCTGACAGTTCCTGCTCGAGGGACTTGATCAGCTGCGGCGACCGGAGCCGGAGCTCGGCGTCGGAGAGCCGGCCGAGGTCGCCGCAGACGCGCGTGAGGCGCTCCGCGCCCATGCTGGCCGCGGAGCCCTTCATTGCGTGCAGGCTGTTGCGGAACTCGGTGAAGTTGCGCGCTGCAACCGCCGACTGCACTTTCTGGATCAGGACTTCGTTGTCGGCGACGAACACGCCGATCAGCTTCTCGAGGAAGCCGGGGGACCCGAGCGCCTCGAGCTGCGCAAGCGTTTCCTGGTTCACGACCTGGGCGGCCACGGCCGGCTCTGCAGCGCTGGCGACGTGCAGCGCGCTCCTGTCGGCGGACGAAGCGGAAACGCCCACGCCTTTGTCGACCAGCTCCTGGATGCCTTCGAGCAGCTTCATGGCCTCGATCGGCTTGGGGAGGAAGGCGTCGGCCCCTGCTTCGAGGCATTCCTGGCGCGCCTCGGGCGTCACGTCGGCGGAGAGGACCATGACGGGAATGCGCTCGAGGCCGCGGCCCATCAGGCGGATCAGCTGCAGCGCCTCCACGCCGCCCATGCGCGTCATGTTCCGGTCCAGCAGGACGATGTCGAAATGTGCGCCCTCCAGGGCATCCAGCACCTCGTCGCCATCGGAAACCAGCGTGACCGTGTGCCCGCCGCGCCCGAGGATCAGCCCGATCACCTCGCGGTTGGTGGGATTGTCGTCGGCCGCAAGCACGTTGCAACGCCGGTTGCCGCTGCTGCGGCGCGCATAGTCCTCGAGCCTGACCACCCCGTCGCGCACTTCGTCGCCGGCGACCACCGAGTGCAGCACGTTGAACAGCTGCCGCTTGTCGAACGGCAGCTCGAGCACCGCTGCGTAGCCCGCCGACAATGCAGCGAAGCGCGACACCTGCAGGTCGCGGGCCGCGCAGAGGATCACCGGCGGCGCCGGGTCGGGGGCGGTACGGCGAAAGCGCTGCGCGAGCTGCAGCGCAACCGCCTCATCGGCGGCATGGATCAACGCGCTGTGATAGGGCTTCGCAAGGCTGATCTCGGCGGCCAGGCGCTGGGCGCCCTCCTCGACATCGGCGACCGCCACCGGCGCGGCGCCCCAGGAGGCTAGCGCTTCGGAGAGCTCGGCGAGCTCCGCGGCCGGGAACCCGACCAGCAGCGTGCGTGCGCCCGCCAGCTCGCCGGCGCCCGCGTCGGCACGCTCGGCCTGCTTCGCGAGCGCGACCTCGAACCAGAATGTGCTGCCCAGGCCGACCGCGCTTTCCAGCCCGATCTTGCCGCCCATCAGCTCGACGAGCTGCTTGGCGATCGTGGTTCCCAGCCCGGTACCGCCGAACCGGCGCGTGGTCGACTGGTCGGCCTGGGCGAAGCTCTCGAAGATGCGCTTCTGCGCATCCGGCGCGATGCCTATGCCAGTGTCGCGGATCGAGAACTTGAGCCGGACGCCGTCCGCGCTTTCCTCCTGCGCCGACACGTGCAGGGTCACGCTGCCGCGCTCGGTAAATTTCACCGCGTTGCTGGCCAGGTTGATGAGGATCTGGCGCAGGTGGTGCGGGTCGCCGTGCAGCGCCGGTGGGACTTCAGGCATGATCGAAACGACGAACTCGACCTGCTTGGCGGCCGCCTGCGCGGCGATGATGCGCGACGTGCTGTTGACGAGCGCGTGCAGGTCGAAGTCGGCCTGCTCGAGGGACAGCTTGCCGGCCTCGATCTTGGAGAAATCGAGGACGTCCTCGACCAGGCCCAGCATCACCCGCGAGGAGCCGCGCAGCGTCTGCAGCATGTCGGCCTGCTCGCGGTTGAGTGGGGTGTCGCGCAAAAGGTCAGCCATGCCGATCACGGCGTTGAGCGGGGTTCGCATCTCGTGGCTCACCACCGAGATGAAGCGCCGCTTGGCGAGGTTCGCCGCCTCGGCGTGCGACAGCGCATCGAACATCCGCTTGACCAGGGACAGCACGTACAGGCTGAGCGCCAGGAGGCCCATCAGCAGCCCGATGCCTTCGTCAATGTGCTCGCGCCAGTACCCGCTCGTGGCGAGGACCGTGGAGAACCCGGCGATGCTCAGTCCGAGGGACAGCAGCAGGTGGCGTGGCCCGAAGCGGAAACCGTTGGCGAGGGTGACCCAGATGTAGACGAGGAAAAGCGCCAGGGCGCGCTCCTCGAAGTACGCCATCGCCCACGTGACCATCCCGAGGTCCGCAGCCAGCGCGATGAAACGCCGCAGCTGGGACACCTTGTTGGACCACAGCGCGGAAGCCAGGAGGCCGGCCGAGAGCAGGAAATAGAAGACATACACCATCACGTCGACGCGCTGGACGCCGCCGCGGGCGAGGTCCGGGAAGTCGATGAGGTAGATGCCGAGCACGGCCGCAACCGCCACGCGGACGAACCCCTGCTCGTGCTCCGTGTCAGGGCGTGCGGCGAGCTTGGCGCGCAGCGACTGCAGGATCTTGCGCATCGGTCTCAGGCCGCGTCGGTGCCCGCGATCCGGTCGCCCAGCTCGCGCTGGACCCGGGCGACGTCGTTGGCCACGCCGAGGAAGGCGTCGACCAGCTGGGCGTCGAAATGGCGGCCGCGTTGGCTGCGCAGGTACTCGAATGCCTCTTCGGCCGGCCAGGCTTTCTTGTAGGGACGCACCGCGGTAAGCGCGTCGTACACGTCGGCAATTGCGACGACGCGCGCGCACAAGGGGATATGGTCGGCCACCAGCCCGTTGGGATAGCCCGAGCCGTCGTACTTCTCGTGGTGCCCGAGCGCGATCAGCGCGCCCATGCGCACGTACTTCGACGCGCTGCCTTTCAGGATCTCGTGCCCGATGACGGGGTGGCGGCGCATGATCTTGAGTTCCGCCTCATCCAGCCGCCCGGGCTTGAGCAAGATGCCGTCCGGCGTGCCGATCTTGCCGATGTCGTGCAGAGGCGCGGCGAGCTCCACGGTTTCGGCCTCGTCGTGCGACAGGCCGATGGTGTCGGCGATGAGGCGCGAATAGCGCGCCATGCGGATCAGGTGGTTGCCGGTTTCCTCGTCGCGAAATTCACCCGCGCGCGCAAGGCGCAGCAGGGTTTCCTTTTCGCGTTCGCGGATTTCCTGCGTGGCATCTTCGACCATCCCTTCGAGCAGCCGCTTGCGGTCCTCGAGCGCCAGCTGCTGGCGGCGCAGCGTGATGAGGTTGCGGCAGCGCGCCAGGCACTCGCGCGCGTCGATCGGCTTGATGAGGAAGTCGGTGATGCCTGCATCAAGCGCCGCGTAGCGGATCTTGCGGTCGTCGTGGACCGTGACCATCACCATCGGCACGTGCTCGTAGCCGGGAAGAGCACGCAGGCGCTTGACGAATTCGATCCCGTCCATGTCGGGCATCGAGTAATCGACGAGGACGAGGTCGGCGACGTGCTTGGTCGCCCAGACCACGGCGTCCACCGGGCGGCCGAAGGGCTGCACGACGACGCGGTCGTCGAGGCCGCGCACCACCTGCTCCAGGATCGCGCGCCCGGTCGACTGGTCATCCACGACCACGATCGTGTTCTTCATCGCCGGCAAGATATGGACTTGGGCAATGCCCATGCGACTCTCCTCCTTCCTTTGTTCTAGACTACGCCGAGCAGCCGTCAAAGTCTACCAAGTGCTTGCGAAGACAGGACATTTTCGGCAAACCGATTTTAGCCACGCCTCAGCGTCCGGCGCGGAGCAAATCGCGTTTCTGCAGGAGTCGCGCGGCTTCCGCCGGGTCGCGCGAAACGCCTTCGCCGGCGGCGTACAGCCGGGCCAGCGACTCGTAGGCCTGCACGCCCCCGTTCGCGATCGATTGCCTGAACGATCCGGCCGCAGCGCTCGCGTCCCTGGCGACGCCGCCCGCGCCCTGCGATTGGCATTCGCCGTACTCCCTCAGCCCGCCCGGATGGCCGCGCGCGGCCGACTGCGCGAACAACCCGCACGCCTCCTTGATGTCCGGCACGCCCTCGCGGCCTTCGTAGGCAAGCAGGCCCAGGTAGAACAGCCCGGCGCCCGAGCCCTTTTGAGTTGCGAGCTCGAACATTTCGCGCGCCTTGGCAGGATCGCGCGGATGACCGGACATGTGCCTGAGGCCGAGCTCCGCGAGCGCATCGGGATCGGCCGGGCGCGGTTCTCCCGTGCACCCGGCCAGCAGAAGACCGGACAGCAAAACTGCAGGGACGCCGAGCGCACTGACCATGGAGGTTGGGTGGTGCCGGAAGCCGGACTCGACCCGGCACGCTGTTTAGGCGGCGGATTTTGAGTCCGCTGCGTCTACCAATTCCGCCATTCCGGCATTTCGGGAGGCGAGGATTATCGCACGCCCCCGAGCGCGTCCGGCGGCCCGGCGCGAATCCTTGCGATCGGGCATCTATATAATGCGCGAGCCATGCGCGTCGCCGAATTCGATTATGCGCTGCCCGAAGCGCTGATCGCACAACATCCCGCTGCGCAACGCCGCGCCAGCCGGCTGCTGCGCGTCGACGGCATGGGCGGCGCGCTGCAGGACCTCACGTTCGCCGACTTTCCCGGCCTGGTCGATTTTCACGATGTGCTGGTCCTCAACGACACCCGCGTCATCAAGGCGCGTCTGGCCGCGCGCAAAAGCACCGGCGGCAAGCTCGAAGTCTTCGTCGAGCGCACGCTGGGCACGCACGAAGCCTTCGTCCTGATCCGCGCGAACCACCCGATCGCGCAGGGCTCGACCATCAATATCGGCGATGCCGTCACCGCGACTGTTCAGGGCAGGGAAAGCGACATCTACCACCTGCGCTTTTCCGAGCCGGTGGAGGCCGTGCTCGAATACCACGGCGCGGTCCCCCTGCCGCCTTACATCACGCACCCGCCGGGGCCGGAGGACATCGAACGCTACCAGACGGTGTATGCCGAGCGGTCCGGCGCGGTAGCCGCCCCGACAGCCGGGCTTCATTTCGACATGCCCATGCTCGACGCGATGGCGGCGCGCGGCATAAAGATCGCGCGCGTGACGCTGCACGTCGGCCCGGGCACCTTCCAGCCGGTGCGTGTCGAGAACGTCGCCGACCACCGCATGCACAGCGAGCGCTACAACGTGCCCCAGTCCACGGTCGACACGATCGCGGCTGCGCGCAAGACGGGCGGCCGCGTGCTGGCAGTCGGCACCACGGCGCTGCGCGCTCTCGAAAGCGCGTCGAGGAGCGGCGTGCTCAAGGCCGGCGGCGGCGAGACCGATCTTTTCATCACGCCCGGGTTCCAGTTCCGCACGGTCGACCGGCTGCTCACGAATTTCCACCTGCCCAAGTCGACGCTGCTGATGCTCGTCTCCGCGTTCGGCGGCATCGACACCCTCCGCCGCGCCTACGCCCACGCGATCGCCAAGCGCTACCGCTTCTATTCGTACGGCGACGCGATGCTGATCGAAAAATCCGCTTGAGGGCGGCGCCGTGAAGTTCAGCTTGCTCGCCGCCGACGGCGCAGCGCGCCGCGGCCGCCTCGAGCTGGCCCATGGCACGGTCGACACGCCGGTATTCATGCCGGTCGGCACCTATGGCACCGTCAAAGCGATGTCGCCGCTCGAGCTGGGCGAGATCGGCGCGCAGATCGTGCTGGGCAACACCTTCCACCTTTGGCTGCGGCCGGGCCTCGAAGTCATCGCGAAGCACGGCGGACTGCATCGCTTCATGGGCTGGGACGCGCCGATCCTGACCGATTCGGGCGGCTTCCAGGTCTTCAGCCTCGGGGCGATGCGCAGGATCTCCGAGGAAGGCGTGCGGTTCGCCTCTCCCATCAACGGCGACAGGCTGTTCCTCACGCCCGAGGAATCGATGCGCATCCAGCGCGTGCTGAATTCGGACATCGCCATGATCTTCGACGAGTGCACCGGACACCCCTCCACCCTCGAGCAGACCGCCGACTCGATGCGCCTCAGCCTGCGCTGGGCGGAGCGCTCGAAACGCGCGCACGAAGAAGGCGATCCGAGCGGCAATCCCAATGCGCTGTTCGGCATCGTGCAGGGCGGCATGTACGAGGATCTGCGCGACGAATCGCTTGCCGGCCTGGAGGCGATCGGGTTCGACGGCTACGCCATCGGCGGCCTGTCCGTCGGCGAGCCCAAGGAGGACATGCAGCGCATCCTCGCGCATACCGCGCCGCGCCTGCCCGCGGCGAGGCCGCGCTACCTGATGGGCGTGGGCACGCCCGAAGACCTGATCGGCGCCGTCGTGGCCGGCGTGGACATGTTCGATTGCGTCCTGCCCACCCGCAACGCGCGCAACGGCTGGCTGTTCACGCGCGCGGGCGACATCAAGATTCGCAATGCACGCTACCGCGAGGACACCGGGCCGCTCGACCCGGCCTGCGGCTGCTACTGCTGCCGCAATTTCACGCGGGCCTACCTGCACCACCTGCAGCGCGCCAACGAAATCCTCGGCGCGCGCCTCGGGACGCTCCACAACCTCTTCTACTACCTGGAGTTGATGCGGGAGCTGCGCGGGGCGATCGAATCCACGGACCTCGCGGGGACGTCGGCCCGCCTCCTCGCTCAGCGGCGCCAACTCCTGCCCGAGGCCGGGTGAGGTAACGCAAGCTGTTATAATTTCGCGCTTTTTCCGCGCGCATCCCAAGTCATTCCTTCCACGCCCCAACCCGATCACCAGGAGTTCCCGTGTTGATTTCCTCCGCATACGCCCAGGCCGCTGCCACCGGCGGCGAGCCCGGTTTCATGGGCCTGTTGCCGATCATCCTGATGTTCGTGCTGCTGTACTTCCTGATGATCCGCCCGCAGATGAAGCGCTCCAAGGAAGCCAAGGCGATGGTCGAGAGCCTGCAGAAGGGCGACGAAGTCATCACCGCCGGCGGCGTCCTCGGCCGGATCAGCAAGATGGGCGAGGCGTACATCACCATAGAGATCGCGCCGAACACCGAGATCAGCATCCAGAAGGCGGCCGTGCAGACCCTGCTGCCCAAAGGTACGCTCAAAACGCTGCAGTAGAGCCGTGAACCGCTACCCTGCCTGGAAGTACGCCCTCATCGCATTCGCGGTGGTGCTCGGCTTGCTTTACACGCTGCCCAATTTCTTCGGCGAATCGCCCGCGGTGCAGGTCTCCAGCGGCAAGGCGACGGTCAAGGTCGACGCGGCCCTGCTCGGCCGCGCCGAGGACGCGCTCAGGAAAGCGAGCATCCCCTACAGCGCCGCGCTCATCGACGTGAACAGCGTGCGGGTGCGCTTCGCCGACACCGACACCCAGCTCAAGGCCAAGGACACGATCAGCCAGGCGCTCAACGCCGACCCGGCCAACCCCACCTACGTGGTGGCGCTGAATCTGCTCTCGTCGTCCCCCAACTGGCTTACCGCGATCCATGCGCTGCCGATGTATCTCGGCCTCGACCTGCGCGGCGGGGTGCATTTCCTGCTGCAGGTCGACATGCAGGCGGCGCTCACCAAGCGCCTGGACAGCCTGGTGGGCGACGCGCGCGGCCAGCTGCGCGACAAGAGCATCCGCCATTCCGGCATCGCGCGCGAAGGCCAGTCGATCCGGGTGCGCTTCCGCGACGCGGACACGCGGCAGAAGGCCAGGCAGGTCATCGGCGACAGCATCAGCGACCTCGTGCTCACCGACTCGCAGGATGGCGAGGAGTTCCGCCTGGTGGGCACGCTCAAGCAGGAGGCCATCAAGCGCACGCAGGAATTCGCCCTCAAGCAGAACATCACCACGCTGCACAACCGCATCAACGAGCTGGGCGTCGCCGAGCCCGTGATCCAGCAGCAGGGCGCCGACCGCATCGTGGTGCAGTTGCCCGGGGTGCAGGACACGGCGAAGGCGAAGGACATCCTCGGGCGCACCGCGACCCTCGAGATCCGCATGGTGGACGAGGAGAAGATGAACCCGGAGACGCTTGCCGCCGCGGGCAGGGGCGAAGTGCCTTTCGGCGACGAGTACTACGTCGAAAGGAACGGCGCGCCGCTCCTCGTCAGGAAAGCCGTAGTGCTCACCGGCGACCGCCTCACGGATGCGCAGCCCGGGTTCGACAACCAGACCCAGGAGCCGGCAGTCCACCTGACGCTCGACGGCACGGGCGCACGCATCTTCAAGGACGTCACGCGCGAGAGCGTGGGCAAGCGCATGGCGATCCTGCTGATCGAGAAGGGCAAGGGCGAAGTGATCACCGCCCCCGTGATCCGCTCCGAGATCGGCGGCGGGCGCGTGCAGATCTCCGGGCGCATGAGCACGGTGGAGGCCAACGACACGGCGCTGCTCCTGCGCGCGGGGTCGCTCGCCGCGCCGATGGAGATCATCGAGGAGCGCACGGTGGGCCCGAGCCTGGGCAAGGACAACATCGAGAAGGGCTTCAACTCCACCAAGTGGGGCTTCCTCGCCATCGTCGCCTTCATGTGCATGTACTACGTGCTTTTCGGCCTCGTGTCATCCGTCGCGCTCGGCGTCAACCTGCTCTTCCTGGTTGCCCTGCTCTCGCTCCTGCAAGCAACGTTGACGCTCCCCGGCATCGCGGCGATCGCACTCACGCTGGGCATGGCGATCGACGCCAACGTGCTGATCAACGAGCGCATCCGCGAGGAGGTACGCGGCGGCGCCACGCCGCAGGCGGCCATCTCCGCCGGCTACGAGCGCGCATTCGGCACGATCCTGGACTCGAACATCACCACCCTGATCGCGGGTCTCGCGCTGCTGATCTTCGGCTCGGGAGCGGTGCGCGGATTCGCGGTGGTGCACTGCCTGGGCATCCTGACCTCGATCTTCTCCTCGGTCATGGTGTCGCGCGCGATCGTCAACCTCATCTACGGTCACCGGCGGCGGGTGCAGCACCTGTCCATCGGCGACACCGGCTGGAAGTAAGCGACCATGGAATTCTTCAAGATCCGCCGCACCATCCCGTTCATGCGGCATGCGCTGGTGTTCAACATCGTGTCGCTTGTGACCTTCATCCTCGCCGTCTTCTTCCTCGTCCATAACGGCCTGCACTACTCGGTCGAGTTCACCGGAGGCACGGTGATGGAGATCAGCTACAAGGACACCGCCGATGTGGATCGCATCCGCGGCGCATTGGACCGCGCCGGGTTCAAGGACACCGCGGTGCAGAATTTCGGCTCCTCGCGCGACGTGCTGATCCGCATGCCGATCGTGCAGGGGCAGTCGAGCGCCGACCTGTCGCAGAAGGTCATGTCCACCCTGCAGGCGGAGAACAAGGGCGCCGAGCTGCGCCGCGTCGAGTTCGTCGGGCCTCAGGTGGGCAAGGAGCTGGCCGAGAACGGCGCCCTCGCGCTGCTCGTCGTCTCGATCGGCATCGTGCTCTACCTCGCGCTGCGCTTCGAGTGGAAGTTCGGCCTCTCGGCGATCATCGCGAACCTCCACGACGTGGTCATCATCCTGGGCTTCTTCGCCCTGTTCCAGTGGGAGTTTTCATTGCCCGTGCTCGCCGCGGTGCTGGCGGTGCTGGGCTACTCGGTGAACGAATCGGTGGTCGTATTCGACCGGGTGCGGGAGAACTTCCGCAAGATGCGCAAGGCCTCCACGCCGGAGGTCATCGACGCCGCCATCACCGGCACGATATCGCGCACCATCATCACGCACGGCTGCACCCAGATCATGGTCACCACGATGCTCATCTTCGGCGGCCCGGCGCTGCACTACTTCGCACTCGCGCTGACCATCGGCATCTGCTTCGGCATCTATTCCTCGGTGCTGGTCGCGAGCCCGCTCCTGATGTGGCTCAAGGTCGACCGCTCCCAGTTCACCAAGGCGAGGAAAGCGCGCCGGGACGAGAACGAGGGGGCGGTGGTCTAGCCTACTTCAGCACCTGCACCAGGTTGTTGTAGTCGTCGGTCCACAGCTGCCAGGCCGGCTGTACCTCCACCGGCTCGGACACGTCCTTGATTGACTTGGCCTCCAGCGCCTTCGGGTCGCGCGACACGAGCACCCAGTCGCTCTGCGTCTTGTCCTCCTCGCCCTTCTCATAGACGTTCACCGCAAACGCGCCCGCCGCGTTTGCGATCTGCCCGACCACCGGGCCCAGGTTGAGGAAGCGGTTGGACACGTGGAAGGCGACGATGCCGTCGGGCTTCATGTGCCTGAGGTAGACCTCCAGCGCCTCCTTGGTGATCAGGTGGACGGGGATCGCATCGCTCGAGAACGCATCCACCGCCAGCACATCGAATTTCTCCGCCGCCTCGCGCTCGAGCGTAAGCCGGGCGTCGCCCAGGGCGATCTCGATCGTGGCCGGGCTGTCGCCCAGGTAGGCGAATTCGTTGCGCGCGATCGCGACCACCGCAGGGTTGATGTCGTAGAAGCGGAACACGTCCCCTTTGCGGCCGTATCCGGCCAGCGTGCCGGTTCCGAGGCCGATGACCCCGACACGGATCGGACCGCCGGACTGCTTGGCGGCGATCGCCTTGCCGATGCCCGAAGTGACCTGGTAGTAGCTGGTCAGGTTGCGCCGCGCGGGGCCGCTGAGGTATTGCTCGCCGTGCATGATCGTGCCGTGCAGCAGGCGCCGCAGGTGGTCCGGCTCGCCGGGCGTCCCGTATTCCTTCACCCGCAGAACGCCGTAGAAGTTGCGCACCGACAGGCGCACGTAGTCCTGGAACTTGAAGCCGTCGTAGCACACCGCGCCGGTGACGCCCATCAGGACCATCAGGCTGGCGACCAGCGCCACGCGGTTGAGGTCGCGGTACAGGATCGCGGCAAGCACGCTGCACGCCACCAGCCCGATCCCGAGCTCGTAATAGGCCCTGAAGGCGAGCGGCGCGACGACCGCGACGAAAAAGCCGCCCAGCGCGCCCCCCACCGACACCCACAGGTAGAACGCCGTGAGGTACCGGTTGGAGGGCCTCAGCCGGTACAGCTCGCCGTGGCAGAACATGCAGGCCACGAAGAGGCCGGAGAGAAAGACGCCCAGCTGCAGGTACAGGTCGAACTGGTGGTTGGGATCGACCAGCAGCCAGACCATGCCGGCGAAGGCCGCAAGCACGACCACCCACCACCATTTCTGCCGGTACACCGCCTGGCCCTCGAAACAGAAGATGAAGCTGGCCAGGTAGAGGGTCAGCGGGGCCAGCCAGAGCAGCGGGATGGCCGCGATGTTCTGCGTGATGTGGTTGGTGACCGCGAGCAGCATCACCGAGCCGGTGGCCGAAAGCGCGAGCCAGATAACGATGTCCTTGCGGCCCGGCGCGGGCGCATCGGCATCGGTCGCCGCGCCGGAGAGGACCGATTGCGCGGTGGAAGTCATCCAGGCGAGCCCCGAGCACAGCACGGCAAACGCGGCGAACATCCACGACCAGCCGTGGATCTGCTGGCCGTTGCTGAGGAACGGCTCCACAACAAGCGGGTAGCCGATGAGCGCGAGCAGCGAGGCGAAATTGGACACCGCGAAGAGGCGGTACGGGTTCGCTCCGGGCCGCGCGCGCGAGAACCACGCCTGCACCAGCGGGCTGGTCGAGGAGATCAGCAGGTAAGGCAGGCCCACCGTTGCGCCCAGCAGCAGCAGGATGCGCGAGATCGGCTCGCCGCCGCCCTCCGGCTTCCACGCAGGGTCGGGCGCGATCGGCAGTGTGGCGACCGCCGTGGCCAGCAGGACGGTATGCAGCACCGCCTGCGCGCGCGGCGAGAGCTTCGCCGTCGTGGCGTGCGCGTAGGCGTAGCCGGCAAGCAGTACACACTGGAAGAACAGCATGCAGGTCGTCCACACCGCGGCGGTGCCGCCGAACCAGGGCAGGATCAGGCGCGCGATGAGCGGCTGCACCAGGAACAGCAGGAACGAGGACAGGAAGATGGTGATGGCGTAAAGCATGCGTCGAGGCGCGCGCGCGGCGCGTCAGGTAACGGGGGCTGGGATCAGATCCGCCGCGCGAGCTCGGCGGCGAGACCGGTATAGCTGGCTGGGGTGAGCGCGAGGAGCTGCTTCTTTGCGTCCGCCGGGATGGGCAGCGCCCTGATGAACGCCGCCAGGCGCTTCGCATCCACCCCCTTGCCGCGGGTGAGGTCCTTGAGCTTCTCGTACGCGTCCGCCACGCCGTGGCGGCGCATCACCTGCTGCACGGGCTCGGCGAGCACTTCCCAGTTGGCATCGAGGTCCTCGGCAAAGCGCGCGGGGTTGGCCTCGAGCTTGGCCAGACCGCGCAGGCACGCCACGTAGGCCAGCAGCGTATGTCCGAGCGCGTTGCCGACATTCCTCAGCGCGGTCGAATCGGACAGGTCGCGCTGCCAGCGCGACACGGGCAGCTTGTCCGCGAGGTGGCGCAGCAGCGCGTTCGCCACGCCGATGTTGCCTTCCGAATTCTCGAAGTCGATCGGGTTGACCTTGTGCGGCATGGTCGAGGAGCCGATCTCGCCTGCCTTCAGCCTCTGCTTGAAGTAGCCCAGCGAGATGTAGCCCCACAGGTCGCGGTCGAGATCAAGCAGCACCGTGTTGGCGTGCGCCCATGCGTCGAACAGTTCGGCGAGCGCGTCGTGCGGCTCGATCTGGGTGGTGTACGGGTTGAACTCGAGGCCGAGGCCCTCGACGAAGCGGCGGCAGAAAGCCTCCCAGCCGAAATCCGGGTAGGCGGCGAGGTGCGCGTTGTAGTTGCCTACCGCGCCGTTGATCTTCCCCTGCACCGAAACACCCGCGATCCGCGCGCGCGCGCGGCGCAAGCGGTGGACGCCATTGGCCAAGTCCTTACCCATGGTGGTCGGGCTCGCCGGCTGGCCGTGGGTGCGCGAGAGCATCGCCAGGTCCGCATGCCGGTGCGCGAGGGAACGCAGGGTTGCGATGACCTCGTCGAGCCTGGGCAGCATCACCTGTGCGCGCGCATCGTCGAGCATGAGCGCGTACGACAGGTTGTTGATGTCCTCCGAGGTGCACGCGAAGTGGATGAACTCGAGCGACCTTTCGACCTCGCGGCTCGTGCCGAGCTTGCCCTTCAGCCAGTATTCGATCGCCTTGACGTCGTGATTGGTCTCGGCCTCGATGTTCTTGATGTGTTCCGCATCCTTCTCCGAAAAACCGGCCACCAGTTTGTCCAGCGCACCGACGGTTTTCGCGCCGAACGGCGGCAGTTCGCCGATCGCGGATTCGGCGGCAAGCGCCTTGAGCCATTCGAGCTCGATCTTCAGCCGGTAGCGGATCAGCGCCGCCTCGCTGAAGTAGCCGCGCAGTGCGTCGACCGATTTTGCGTAGCGCCCGTCGAGCGGGGAAAGCGCGCTGAGCTGCGTCACGGGAGTGGTGCCTGGCATTGGGCGGGGTGGCGCAGCTTGTGTTCGCGCAGGGTGTTTTGGCCCGGCATTATAACTTCCGCCCCGCCATCGACGCAGGGGCCAAATGCTATAATCGGTTTGCAACATTTCCCCGGAAGAAATCCCCCCATGAAACTTCTTGGCTCGGTCCCGAGTCCCTTCACGCGCAAAGTGCGCATCGTCCTCGCCGAGAAGCGCGTCGAATGCGTGTTCGAGCTCGTCGACGTGATGGCCGCCGACAGCCCGGTGCCCACGCATAATCCCCTGGGCAAGGTGCCGGTGCTCGTGCTCGACGACGGCGCGACGCTTTACGATTCGCGCGTCATCGCGGAATTCCTCGACACCGTTTCACCCATCGCCCGCCTGATCCCGGAGGAGAGCCGCGGGCGCATTGCGGTGCGCCGCTGGGAAGCGCTGGCCGACGGAACCATCGACGCCGGCATCCTCATCCGCTACGAGCAGGCCCGCGAAGCCAGGCTGCAGAGCACCGCCTGGATGGGCCGGCAAATGGGCAAGCTCGAGCGCGGCGTCGCCGAAATGGCAGGCGAGCTCGGCGACAAACCCTGGTGCCACGGCAACGGCTTCACCCTTGCCGACATCGCGTTCGGCTGCACGCTCGGCTGGCTGGCATTCCGCTTCCCCAGCCTCGACTGGCGCGGCCAGTATCCCAACCTCGCGAAGCACTTCGACAAGCTGTCCGAGCGCCCCGCGTTCGCCGACACCATCCCCAAGGCCTGAGACGGTCCGCAGCGTGAATGACGGCACGCTGCTGTTCGTCAACTTCGCCGTCTACTCCTGGCTGCTGCTGGTCCCCGTCATCGCGGTCGAGGCGAGGGAGTTGAAGCGCGGCCTGCCTGCCACGACCGCGCGGGCCGCGGCGGTTTGCGGCCTTGCCAATCTCGTTTCCACAATCCTGACGACCGCATTCGTGTTCGCCGCGGGCTGGCTGCTCGGCTATCTGGACGTGATCGCCCAGCCGCAGGCGGGCGAAGGCGACATCGCGGTCCTGGCCGCCCTCGTGCCGTGCTTTTTCCTCTCGGTGTGGGCTGAAACCCTGGTTGCGCGGCCACTGCTGAAGCCGTTTCCCGCCGAGCGGATCCGCTCAGTGATGCTGCGCGCCAACCTGCTCGGCTACGCGATGCTCGCCATCGTCCCGGTTGCGCGGTTCGTGAAGAGCTTCATCTTCAACGGCCGCATCATCTGGTAAGAGGCGATCCGGCTCAGGCGGGGAATGCCGCACGGACTCAGGTTACTGGACCGCGCACTCGCTTTCCTTGGCCTTGCCGAGCCCGCGGCCGTCAGACTTGTTCTGGCTGATGCTCAGAGGCATCGTGACCTGAATGCCTTGCTGCGGCGGCACGATCGACGGCGGCGTGCTGGCGTCGCGCACATACCCGAACTGGCCGCTGGAGACGACCTGCTGACCGGCATCGTTCTTGACCACGACCGCGCCATCCGTGACATCCAGATGCAGGCCGTTTTCAGGCGGCTTTCCAGTCGCGGTGGGTACCCCGCCGCAATCGTTCTGGCAGATGAGGGCGCCGAAATGGGTTCCCCGTATGCCGATCGTGGCGGTGGCCGCGCCGAACTTGACTGCATCGCGGCTCCGCTTGCCGACCAGCCCGGTCACTGCCCGCAAGCCTCCTTTGAGCATGTTCAGGATGATGCTGTCGGACTGCGGTTTGTCCTGGTTGTAAGAATAGGCGGCGACCTGGAGCTGCGACCCGGGCCGGAGCACCACTTCGCCGCCGTCGGCGAACTTGACCCGCGCGTAGGTTTCCTTTTCGGTGCTCAGCGTGTCGCCTTCCTGGATTTCGGACTTGACGGAGATCACCTTGCTGCTGCCGTCCGCGCGCTTCGCCGTGAGCAGACCCGAAAGATGCGTGACCTGACCGACCGTCTCGGCGGCGTGGGCTGAATGCGCCGCCGCGAAGACAATCCCGCCCAACGCGGCTGCGAAAATTCGCATCGGTACATCTCCGATCAGCTGCATGAAGCGGGTTTCTTGCCGAGAGGCTTGCCATCGTCCTTCTTCGATTGCGTGCCTTCCTCTTTTTTCTTGTCGTCCTTCTTATCGTCTTTCTTGTCGTCCTTCCCGCTGGCTGACCTGCCACTGTCGTTGCCGAAAGAGGTGCCGGAGCCTTCGCTCGATGTCGGCGCGCCTCCGAAGGTCCCTTCCGTACCGCCCGTGGTGAAGCCTGTCGCGATCAGCTTCAGTGGGTTCGCCCCGCCCGCAGCGCTCGCGGCGGGGTCGATCTGGGTGGACTGCGTCGTCGTCGACTGAATCGTCGCCTGGGTCGTTGCAACGATCGCGCTTACCACTTGTGCCACAGCTGGCTGGACGTTTGTCACGGGCGCCGGGGCATTGGAGAGCACGGTGCCGGTAATCGCGTCGGTGATGGAAAAAGCGCCGCCGACCGTAACGTCGAGCAAGCCCACACGCGTGGTGAGAATGGCGCTGCCGCCGGCCACAATGACCGCACTTGCGCCCGTCAGATTGGCGCCGGTGAAGCCGGGCGTCACTCCCAGGTTGCCTCCGGCACTTACGCCGATGGCGCCGGTACCGGCATCTAGGCTGGTCATAAGGATATTTCCGGCCGGTGCCGCGTAGCCGATGCTGCCGCCGTTTGTCGTAGTCGAGCTGCCCAGCGCCATGCTGATGCTGCCAGTGAGGCCGTTGGCGGAGACATTGCCGCCGTTGCTGGTCACGATTGCATTCTGGATCAGATAGTCACCGGCACTAAGGGCGATCGTCGCTCCGGTGCCGATGCTACTCACCGGTCCCGAAAGTATCAGATCGTCGCCAGCGCCGGCGGTCGCTCCAGCCGTCAGGACAATATTTCCCGTGGATGTAATGCCGGCGCTGCCGATCGTGAGCGGGCTGTGAGCGACAAGGGACACCGCCCCGCCCGTCGCGGCAACCAGACCTGACGTTTTCAACGCACCGGAGTTATCCACCGAAATATTGCCTGAACTATTGACGATTCCGGTGATGTCGAGCGCGCCGGTATTGACCAGCGCGATGTTGCCGCTACCCGAGTTCGACGCGTTGAATCTGTTGATCTGGTTACCGGCGTTGCCCAGGTTGGTACCCGCTGTCGATACGGTGATGAGCGAGGTTGCGATGATCGGTGCATTTTGCGCAACGGAGCCTGCCTGTGCCGTCAGCGACACCGTCGGCACGTTCAGGGCGCCAACGACCAGATTGCCGGCGGACTGGTTGATCGCGGCGCTTGCCGTACCGCCGAGGACGATGCTGCCGCCCGTCTGGCTGAAGCTGTTGCCCACCGTCAGGTTGCCGATACCGGTCAGGGAGCCGCTCGTCATTGCGAATTGCGGCGTCGTGAGCTGGCTGTTGACGGTCAATATGCTCCCCGTACCGCCGGCCAGGGTCAGTGACCCGCTGCTGTTCAGTGTGACGAGCGTGGTATTAGCCGCTTGTGTGCCGGCGTCGTAGGTGACCGATGAGCCGCTCGGGATGGTTACCGCGAGGACGTTGCTGCCGTCCGGCAGTGCTCCACCCGCCCAGTTCGACGCCTGCGACCAGTTTCCGGTCGCACCACCGGTCCAGGCAACGCTAGCTAGTTGCGTAATGTTCGCGCTAAGACCAGTCGGGTTTGTCACGACGTAGTTGCCGGCGTCGGCGCCACCGAGCGTAAGACCCGAAGCCGTAACGATCTTGCCGCCGCCTGCGTTTCTGTCGGCAAAGCTGCCTGTCCCGCCATTGAGCGCGACAATGTCCCCAGCGAACACTCCGCTAGTCACTGCTGATCCGGTATTGAGCGTCGCCCCGGTATTGCCGTCATAGACCTTGTTGCTGGCGCTGATTCCACTCACCGTAACGACGGCGGGAGTGATCGCACCGGTGGTGTTTCCGGCGAGCGTCACTGCATAGTTGGCCCCGCCATTACCGTCATTAATCGTAGCCGACGGCGTGAGCGTCTTGCCCGTGCCCCCGTTCTTGTTTGCGTACGCCTCGGTAAGCACCGCCGTGTCCGTGCCGAACAGCGTACCCGAAGAAATCGTCGGCGCAGCCGCCGCGCCGATCGTCGAATCGTAGACCTTGCTGTTGCTTACCGCGCTCACCGTCAGCGGCGCCGGATTGATCACCCCGGTCGCGTTGGGCGCGTAGTTGATCGTGTAGTTGGCGCCCGCATTTCCATCGCTCACCACCAGGCCGCTGGCCGTAAGAGTCTTGCCCGTGCCGGCGTTGCGCGTATCGTAGGTCTGGATTGCAGCTGTCCCAACAGCGTCGTAAAGCGTGCCCGTCAGGGCCGGCGCCACGCCCGAGGTCGTCGTGCCGTTGTAGCCGCGCGTGTCGGTCTGCGCGGTCACCGTCAGCGGCGCCTGAGTGATCTGGCCGATGTTTCCGCTGGCCGTCGTGGTGGACAGTGTGTAGCCGTACACATTGGCTGCGCCATTGCTGGTGCTGACGAGGGAAACCGTTGCCGACACCGGCTTTCCGCTGCCGGCATTGCGATCGCCGAAGGCGCCTGTCACGGGGTTGGACACGACAATCGTGTCGCCGTCGATCGCACCCGTGCTTGCGAAATTGGAAGGCGCGAGCGTCGCCGTAGTCGTTCCGTCATAGCCCCTGGAAACGCTCCCAGTGAGCGAGGGAGTGACGCTGGGAGCGGCACTGTAGATGAAGCCGTCGTTGCCCATCCCTAGGCCGGCGTA
>JBBQNG010000011.1:0-31134 GCA_038329645.1 Burkholderiales bacterium | reverse complement strand
GAAGTAAGCCCCCGGCGTGCCGGCCGTCCCGCGGGTGGTGCTCGACACGAACACCGTGCTCTCCGCGCTCGTGTTTTCTGGCGGGCGCCTGGCCCAACTGCGCAGCGCCTGGCAGCAGGCGCGTTTCGAACCACTGGCCTCCAAGGCGACGGTCGCCGAACTGGTCCGGGTGCTGGCCTATCCCAAGTTTGGGCTTACCCCGGAAGAGCAGAGGGAACTCCTCTGCGACTATCTGCCGTATGCAGTGACGGTGCGAATTCCAGGGAAGCCTCCCCGTACGCCCGCCTGCCGCGACCCGGCGGACCTGCCTTTCCTCCAGCTCGCCGTCGCGGGCAAGGCGGATTTTCTGGTCAGCGGCGATCGCGACCTGCTCTCCATCGAGGAGCAGTTCGCCTGTCCGATCGTCACGGCGCAAAAATTCCTTGAGGCGCTGGAAAAATGACCTGATGCTGGCGGGCAACATCCGTCCCTCTTCGGTTTATTTTAGATGCAAATAAGGCTACAATAGATGCCATAAATGAATCAATCTCTCGCCCCCGTCCTTTTCCCCAATTACCGCCGGCAAGTGCTCGGCCTGCTTCTGCTTCGACCTGACGAGGCACTCCACGGCAGGGAGATCGCACGGCGCACGGGACTGCCCGCCGGCACCCTCACGCGCGAGCTCAAAAAGCTCGCGGAGGCCGGCCTGCTCAAGCGGGAGAAGCGCGGCAACCAGCAGGTCTACCGGGCCGATACGTCCTGCCCGGTGTACAACGAAGTTGCCGGAATCCTGCGCAAGACTTCGGGCATGGCCGATGTGCTTGCGGCGGCGCTCGCGCCCGCGGCCGCGCAATTGCGAGTGGCGTTTGTGTTTGGCTCGATGGCGAGCGGGAGGCAGGTCGGATCGAGCGACGTCGACCTGATGCTGGTCGGCGATATAGGATTTGCCGAGGCGCTCGAGCTGGTCTATCCCGCCCAGTCGGCGCTCGGAAGGGAGGTGAATCCCCGGGTGTTTTCCGCCTTGGAATTTTCGGCCAAAGCCGCCGTCGAGCCTTTCCTGCAGGATGTGCTGTCCAAGCCCAAGATCTTCCTGATCGGAAACCAAGATGACCTTGCAGAACTTGCTCGGCATCAGTCTTGACGCCGTCACGCCCGGGCGCGTGCAGGTGGAGCGAATGCTGGCCGCCGTCGATCGCAACCTGGCCGACGCGAAGCTCGCGGGACTGAGCGCCGAAACGCGCTTCGACGTCGCCTACAAGGCGATCATGCAACTCGCCATGCTTTCGCTATATGCCAACGGCTATCGCACGCTCACCAGCCGGCCCGGGCATCACCAGACGGCGATCCAGACGCTGGAGCTCACGGTCTGCCTCGGGCCCGCGCAGGTGCGCGTGCTCGACGCTTTGCGCAAACAGCGCAATCGAGCGGATTACTCGGGCGACCTTGTGCCCGAATCGGCCGCCGTCGAATGCCTTGCCAGCGCGATTGCGCTTGACGAGCATGTGCATGCTTGGCTGCAATCGAACACGCCGGATCTTTTGTAAACAATGAAGCCTGAATTGTGTTTCCATAATTGACAATCATATTGACGTGTAAACAGCACCAATACTCAATCTACACAAAGTCAACCTTTCATGCTCAAAGCCTCCCCCAACCCCTGGCTCCCCCTCGACTCAATCACGGTCGTCGACTTCTCCATGTTCGTCCCCGGCCCGTTCTGCTCGGCGATCTTCGCCGACCTGGGCGCCGAGGTGATCAAGGTGGAGTCGATCAACGGCGACCCCGGCCGCGGCTACGTCCCGGTCCAGTTCAGGACCGAGAACCGGAACAAGCGAAGCATCGCGATCAACCTCAAGGCGCCGGAAGCCAAAGCGATCGTGAAAAAGCTCGCCGGGAAAGCGGACATCGCGCTGGAGGGTTTTCGCCCCGGCGTGGCGAAGCGCCTGGGCATCGACTACGCGAGCCTCGCCGCGCACAACCCCAGGCTCATCTACTGCTCGATCTCGGGCTACGGCCAGACGGGCCCGTGGCGCGAGCGCCCGGGACACGACGTGAACTACATCGCGGCAGCAGGCGGGCTCTCGTTCCCGGGCCAATGGCTCAAGCCGCCGTCAAGATCGTCCCTGCCGGTGGCGGACATGGGCGGGGGCAGCGCGGCGGCGGCGGCGGTGCTGGCCGCGCTGTACGAGCGCACGAAGACGGGCAAGGGCGTGGAGCTCGACGTGTCGCTCTTCGAAGCCGGTTTCTTCTGGTCGGCGATGCGGCATTCCCTTGACCACGATGTGGACCCGAAGGCGCATATCTTCCCGGTCAACGACGTGTTCGAGACAAAGGATGGCAAGAGACTCACGCTGGGGATCCTGGAGGAGCATTTCTGGAACAACTTCGTCGAGGCCGCAGGGCAAAAAGACCTCAAGGACGCAAAGTACTCGAGCGATGCGCTGCGCAGGCAGAACGGCGACGCGCTCTCGGCCCGGCTCGCCCAGGTGGTGGCGATGAAGACGGCCGAAGAATGGATTGAGGTGCTGGAAGAAGCCGACGTGCCGGTGGACCTGTGCCTCACGCCGGCGGAAGCCGCGTCGCTGCCCCAGATCGCGGCGAGGCAGGACGTGGCGGAGATCGCAGGCGAGAAATTTGCGATGTTCCCCGTGCACGCCAACGGCAGGAAAGGCGGCAGCCTCAGGCGGCCGGTGCCCAAGGCGGGGGAGCACTCGAGGGAGATCCTGGTCGAGATCGGCATGGACGACGCCGAAATCGCGGAGGTGCTCAAGAGCGGGGCGGTCAGGGCGGGGTGAAAAGAACCCGGACAGACCACGATTTCCAGAATAAACGTGGTCTGTCCCGGATTTCAGGCAAAAAAACGGGCGCCGAAGCGCCCGTTTCCCAAGTCCCGAAGGACTGACTGGCTGTTAGCGGCAGGCCGAAGGACGATACTTCGTCGCCGTCGTGCCGCCCGTGCAGTTCCAGTTGATCGAGCCGCCCGTCGGCACCGTGCCGTTGGTCAGCGCCGCACCGCCCGATGACGGCACCATGACCAGCGTTCCGCCGCCTGCAGCCGACGTGTACGTGATCAGGATCTGGCCGCTGGCCGCGTTCGTAACGAGCGAGGTCACGTTGGCGGTCGACGACGGGGCCACGAGGCCGGAGGACAGGTCGGTCGATCCGGAAGCCGAGTTCTCCGACACGGCGAGCTTCGCCGCACCGGCCATCGCCAGGCCTTCGGCAACGCGCGTACGGACCATGTAGTCCTGGTAGGCGGGCAGTGCGACCGCAGCCAGGATGCCGATAATCGCAACCACGATCATCAGTTCGATCAGCGTAAAGCCTTGTTGTACTCTTTTCATGAGGGTATCTCCGGTGAACTGCAATTACTTGGCGGTCATGGCGAAGGGAGACGCCATTGATGACCTGCCCAGTATTAGCATTTTGCGTGCCTCGCCCCGGAATGTGTAAAAACGAACCGAATTCGGCGTATTGGGCATGCAGAAGGTTGTGCGGGTGCCGCATAACGGCACTGTCCGACGCAAATGGTCACATCTGGTTCGCGATGACCGCACCGGCGATTGTCAGAGAAGGTCAGAGATACTGCTCGGCGCACCTGACGATCGCCGTTTCATTGGGCAGGTCGAGGCAGTAGCGGGCATCGCCGGACGCGGACCGCGAGTGCCGCCTGAACGCGGTCGGCCTGGTCCTGGTTTCGCTCGCGGCAGGGGCCGCCGGCGGGGCTGCCACCGCAACCGTTTGCGGCTTGACTGCGGCGGGCGCGGCCGATGCGGCAGCGGAGAAAAATACGAAGAGGGTGCAGCAGGCGGCGATCGAGGATTTCATGGCGGTTTCCCAAGCTTGAGATTGGAGTCCACACGGTACGCCTTCGAAGCACGCCGGTCCGTACCTCGGCGCACATATCGACGCAAGACAGCGAAGCAAAACAGCGAAGCAAAACAGCGAAGCGAAACAGCGAAGCGAAACAGCGGCGGCCCCGGCGCCGATATTGGCTACACTTTCCTTCCCGGATTACGGAGGAATCCCGATGCAAAAACCGACCAAGGGACCTGCGATGGTGCTCGGGCCTGGGGAGGGCGCCTCCTACTGGCAGCCCGCCCCGCATTCGGGTTACATGACGGTCAAGCTGGGCCCGCATAATTTAAGCAGCGCGTCGTCCCCTGCCGCGTTCTCGATGGGCATCCAGGTGATGCCCGCGGGCTGCCACGTGCGTGCGCACGGCCACGCGCGCAACGACGAGGTGTTCTACATCCTCGAAGGCACGGGCCGCTGCGTGATCGACGGCGTACCGCATTCGCTCGAGCCCGGGTCCACGGTGATGCTCGGCCGCTACTGCGAGCACAGCATTCACAACGATGGTCCGGGCGACCTCAGGTTTGTCTGGTTCTTCACGCCGCCGGGCCTGGAGCAGGTGGTCGAGGCCGCGGGCAAGCCGAGAAAAGCCGGCGACACCCCGCCGAAGAACTTCGAGCGGCCGGCCAACATTGCGGAGGTCCTCAGGGACGCCGGCTACGCCACGCCCGAAGAGATCTCGGCGTCCGTGCGGAAATAGCGCTCGCGTGAGCCGGCCGCTGCGCATCGCAATCGTAGGCGCGGGCCTGGGCGGCCTTGTCGCGGCCATTGCGTTGCGCCGTGCGGGGTTCGAGGCGACGATCTTCGAGCAGGCGCAGGCTTTCGGCGAGGTCGGCGCGGGCATCCAGGTCGGGCCGAATGCGGTCAAGGTGCTGCGAGCGCTGGGGCTGGAAGCGGGGCTGGAGAAATTCGGCGCGATGCCCGAGCACCACGTCGGCCGCAGTTGGAAAAGCGGGCGCGTATTGTTCCGCTCGGCCACCAAGGTCGCGTGCCTGGAGCGCTTCGGTGCGGCGTTCTACCAGGTGCAGCGCTCCGATCTGCACGCGCACCTGCGCAAGGCTTTGCCCGCCGATGCCATCAAGACCGGCGTCAAATGCACGAGCGTCGAGGCCGGTAGCGGCACGCTGCGCTTCGCCGGTGGCAGCGAGGAAAAATTCGACGCGATCGTCGGCGCCGACGGCATCCACTCGATGGTGCGCGATTGCCTGCTGGGTCCCGGCAAGCCGCGCTTCACCGGCGTGATCTGCTGGCGCGGCCAGGCCACGGCCGAGCGTTTGCCCGCCGGGCTCATCCCGCCCGACTCGCTCAACTGGATGGGGCCGGGCGGTTGCATCGTGCATTACTACGTGCGTCCGGGCGAGCTGGTGAATTGGATCGCGCACCGCACGACCGACATCTGGGCCGACGAATCGTGGTCGCTCAAAGCCGACCGCGACGAGATGCTGGGCGCTTTTCCCGGCTGGCATCCGTCGCTGCTCACGCTCATGGCCGCCACCGAGCGCTGCTACAAGTGGGCGATCCTCGACCGCGACCCGCTGCCGCACTGGTCTGAGGGGCGCGTCACGCTGCTCGGCGATGCGGCGCACCCGATGCTGCCTTTCCTCGCGCAGGGCGGCGCGATGGCGATGGAGGACGGGTTCGTGCTCGCGGAGACGCTCAGGAAAACGCCCGAGGACGTCCCGGGCTCGCTCAAGCGCTACGAGCAGCTGCGCCTCGCGCGTACCGCACGAGTGCAGATGAGCTCGCGTGCAAGGGCCGACGTCTGCCAGGTGAGCTCGCCATGGGCGACGGTCAAGCGCGACATGGGCTACCTGTACAACCAGCTGTTCAATCCCGGCGCGGCCGTGCAGAAGGCCGACTGGATTTATGAGTATGACGTGGCGGGGCTGCGTGTTGCCTGAGTGGATGCAGCTGCCGGTGGAGCAGGGCGCCGACGCGGGTGACGCCATCATCGCAGCGCTGGCGGCGGGCGGCGTCGATTACGTTTTCTTCACCTCCGGATCCGAGATCGGCTTCTACCAGGAGGCGATCGCCAAGGCGCACGCGCTCGGGTGGCCCGCGCCGCGCCTCATCACGATGACGCACGAGCACGCGAGCCTCAACGCCGCGCTTGGCTATGCGGCAGTGAGCGGCAACCCGGCGGTGACCGCGGCGCACGTCGATGCGGGGACGCAGCATCACGGCGCGGCGATCCACACGGCCATGCATGCCGGGCTGCCGGTGCTGATCACGGCCGGCTGCCCGCCCACCAGCCTCACGGGGACTTCGCCCGCGGCGCGCAATGCGGGCGGCCATCTCTGGCTGCAGGAAACTTTCGACCAGCACTCGATCGTGCGCCAGTACATGAAATGGGACCGGCGCATGCAGCTGCAGGACAACCCTGGGCTCATCACCAGCCGGGCGCTGCAGGTGGCGATGAGCGAGCCCTGCGGTCCGGCGTACCTGAGCATCCCGCCCGAAGTTTCGATGCAGCCGCTCGCGCCGGCGGCGGGGAGCTTTCCATCGGCGCAGCAGCTCGGTCTTGCGCGCGCGCCCGGCCTCGAGCCCGAAGGCGCGCGCGAGATCGCGCGCCGCCTGGTGGGCGCGAAGAATCCGCGCGTCGTGGTGTCCGGATCGGGACGCAATCCCGCGACGGTCGCCGCGCTCATGTCGCTGTGCGAGCGGCTGGCGCTGCCGGTGGTGCATTCGGCCTCGCGGATTTATCTCTGCTTTCCGATGGACCATCCGCTCATGCTGGGCGCTGCGGACCTGAGCGATGCGGATGTGGTGCTCGTGCTCGAAGCCGACGTGCCATGGATGCCCGGACCACACGCACCGGGTCCCAGCGCCTGGGTGGCCGCGGTGGGCCTCGATCCGATCAAGCGCAAGATCCCGACTTACGAATTCACCGCCGACCTGCGCCTGACTGCCGACCCGCTGCTCGCGATCCAGGCGATCGAGGCGGAAGCGATTGCGCTCATTGGGCCGGCGCAGGTCCGAGTCTTCGGGGAGCGCGCGCTGGCCATGGTCGAAATCGCGCGCGCGCGACGCTCAAAGCTCGACACGCAAGCAAAGTCGCTTGGCGCAAAAACGCCTATCGATCCGCTTTGGCTCAGCTACCAGATCGGCCGGCTGGCGGACCAGGAGGCGATCGTCATTGACGACACCTTGCCGCACAACCGCGTCCACGAGTACCTGCATTGCAATCGCGCGGGCGCGTATTTCTTCACGCCGGGCACCAGCGGCGGCTGGGCCACCGGCGCGGCTTTCGGCGCCAAGCTTGCCGCACCCATGCGCGACGTGATCGCAGTGACCGGCGACGGCTTCTACATGTTCGGGACCCCGGCGGCGGTCTTGTGGTCCGCTGCGCACTACAAAGCGCCGTTCCTCACCATCGTGTACCAGAACCGCAGCTATGCGACCGGCACGGTGCGAATGGCGAAGATGTACCCGGACGGCTATGCGCAGAAAAGCGGGTTCGACGGCGGCTATTTCGACCCGCCGATGGACTACGCGAAGGAAGCCGAGGCGTGCGGGGCGTACGGCGTGAACGTGCGCGACCCGGCCAAGCTCGCGCCTGCGCTGAAGAAGGCACTCGCCGAGACCCGCAAAGGGCGGCCCGCGGTGGTCGCGGTCTGGCTCGCGCGGCACCTGCAGGCCGACTAGAAATTTTTCTCACTCCTTGAAAGAGACAGTCCGATGAAAAAGTTGCTGGCGATCATCCTGTGTTGCACTTTTACCGGAAGCGCTTTTGCGCAGGCGTATCCGAATCGCGCGATCACGATGGTCGTGCCGTTCTCGGCAGGTGGGGCGCTCGACGCGCTTGCACGCGTGCTGGCGTCAAGGATGGCCGACAGCTTCGGCCAGCCGGTGGTGATCGAGAACCGTGTGGGGGGCGGCGGCGCGCTCGGCATGGGGTCGGTCGCGCGCTCGCAGCCCGATGGCTACACGCTCCTCTATACGCCCAACAGCCTCGCGATCATGCCGGCGTTCTACCGCAAGCTTTCGTTCGATGCCGAGAAAGACCTCGTGCCGGTCAGTCAGTTCGCCAGCACGACGCTGGTGCTCGCTGCGTCTCCCAGGACCGGCGTCGCCACGGTCCCGGAGCTGGTCGCTCTGGCCCGCACGAAACCGGGCAAGCTGAACTTCGGCTCGTCGGGTGTAGCCGATCCGCTGCAGCTGGGCATAGAGATGCTCAAAACGATGACCGGCATCGATATGCTCGCCATCCCCTACAAAGGGCAGGCGCCGATGTTCACGGCGCTGCTCGCGGGTGAAGTCGACGTGGCGATTGTCTCGCTGCAGCTCGCGCTCGCGCCGTCGCGCGCCGGGACGCTCAAGATACTCGCGATCACCGGCGGAAAGCGCTCGCCCGCGCTGCCCGGCACGCCTACGGTGGCCGAGAGCGGTTTCCCTGGCTACGACCTCACGAGCTGGCACGGCGTGTTCGCGCCCGCCGGCACGCCGCGCGACATCGTCGAGCGCCTGAGCCGCGAGATCGCGCGCGTGGCCCATCTGCCCGACGTGCGGCAGCGTATCGAGGGGACCGGCAACGAAACCGTCGGCAGCTCGCCCGACGAATTCGACGCCAAGTACAAGGCCGACATCGCGCGGTTCAAGAAGATCGTGCGGGATGCGAAGCTGCCGATGCAGGATTGAACCGGTCGACTCTACGGTGCAGTATCATTGTGGCAATTGGAGGTTCCATCATGACTACGGCACGGATGACCGCAATTTTTGAACGGGAGGGCGACGGGTATGTCGCGCTGTGTCCTCAAGTCGATGTCGCGAGCCAGGGCGACACCATCGAGGAGGCGACCGCGAACCTGCGCGAGGCTCTGGAATTGTTCTTCGAAACCGCGGGCCCGGAAGAAGTTAAGCGACGCATGAAGAGCGAGGTCTACGTGACCCAGCTCGAGGTAGCGATTGCCTAGATTGAAGGTTTACTCGGGTGACGCGTTGCGCGCGATGCTCGAGGCCCACGGGTTTGCGCAGGTGAGGCAACGTGGAAGCCACTGCGTAATGCAAAAGCGCAACCCCGAGGGTACTGTCACGGTCCCGGTTCCGCTGCATCGTGAAATCCGCATCGGCACGCTTCAATCGATCATTCGCCAGTCCGACTTGCCGCGCGTTCTATTCGAAGTGGACTGAGCTAATTGGGGTCTGACCCCATTTTTTATTGGGGGACAGACCACGTTATTTCGCGGAGCGGAAAAACGTGGTCTGTCCCTGATTAGAGGTGGACATGGACTTTGCATTCACGCCGGAGCAGGACGCGATTCGTGATGCGATCGGCAAGATCTGCGCGCGGTTCGGCGACGACTACTGGCTGAAGAAGGACAAGGAGGGCGGCTTTCCCACCGAGCTGCACCAGGCTCTTGCGCGCGACGGGTGGCTGGGCATCGCGATGCCGGAGTCGCATGGAGGCGCGGGCCTTGGCATAACCGAGGCGGCGATCATGATGCAGACCATCGCCGAGTCGGGCGCTGGCTTCTCAGGCGCCTCGGCTGTGCACATGAATATCTTCGGCCTGAACCCGGTCGTGGTCTTCGGCACCGAAGACCAGAAGAAGCGCATGCTGCCCGGCCTGATCGCGGGCAAGGAGCGCGCGTGCTTCGCGGTGACCGAGCCGAATACGGGCCTCAACACCACGCGCATCAAGACCAAGGCCGAAAAGAAAGGCGACAAGTACCTCGTCTCGGGCCAAAAGGTCTGGATCTCGACCGCGCAGGTCGCGGAGAAGATCCTGCTGCTTGCGCGCACCACCCCGATCGAGGAGTGCAAGAAACCCGCCGACGGCCTCACGCTGTTCTATTCTGACTTCGACCGCAAGTACGTCGAAGTGCGCGAGATCGAGAAGCTCGGGCGCAAGTGCGTCGACTCCAACCAGGTGTTCTTCGACGCCATGCCGATTCCCGAGGCCGACCGAATCGGCGAGGAGGGCAAGGGGTTCCAGTACATCCTGCACGGCATGAACCCGGAGCGGATCCTCATTGCCTCCGAATCCGTGGGCCTCGGCCGCTGCGCGCTCAAGCGCGCGACCCAGTACGCGAAAGAACGCATCGTCTTCGACCGCCCCATCGGCCAGAACCAGGGCATCCAGCATCCGCTCGCGGCGAACTGGATGGCGCTCGAAGCGGCCAACCTGATGGTGTTCAAGGCGGCGTGGCTGTACGACAACGGAGAGTCGGCGGGAGCGGAAGCCAACTCGGCCAAGTACCTGGCGGGCGAGGCGGGGTTCGATGCGTGCCAGCAAGCCGTCATGACGCACGGCGGCTATGGCTATGCGAAGGAGTATCACGTCGAGCGCTATCTCAGGGAGTCGCTGATCGGCCGCATCGCGCCGGTGAGCCCGCAACTGGTGCTGTGCTTTATCGCCGAGCGTGTGCTGGGGCTGCCGAAATCCTACTGAATCTTGAACAATTGTTTTCGTAGAACCGCAGCCACAGAGGCTTTCATGCCAATAATTATCAGGGAATAGGTATAACCATGATGAACAAAGATCTCCCGGTCGTCGGGCGCGGCTTCTGCTACGAGGACCTGCCCGTCGGCTTCAAATTCCGCACCCACCGCAGGACGATCGCCGAGAGCGACCTCACCGCATTCGTCAACCTCACGTGGCTCACCGAAGAGCTGTTCGCCGTCGAGGACGAAGGAGCCGCCGGCCTTTCGAGCCGGGCGATCAGCGGCCGCGCGGTCCCAGGCGCCCTCGTGTACTCCTTCGCCGAAGGCCTGCTGCTGCCGACCATGCAGGACACGGGTCTCGCTTTCCTCGGCGCGCAGCTCGACATCAAGGCCCCGACGCGCGTCGGCGACACGATCCACGTCGAGGCCGAAGTCGTCGAGGCACGCCTGACCTCCAAGGGCGACCGCGGCCTGGTGCGCACGTCGAACCTCGTCGTCAACCAGCACGACGTGACGGTGATTGCCTACAACCCGCTGCGCATGCTCAAGCGGCGCGGCTGAATTTTCCGACGACAACTCCTTATGCTCGAGCTCTACCACAACTGGAATTCCACCTGTTCGCTGAAAGTGCGTATTGCGCTGGCCGAGAAGGGGCTCGCGTGGAAAGGCCATCACCTCGACCTCAGAGCCCTGCAGCAGCTGGAGCCCGCGTTCCTCAAGCTCAATCCGGCGGGGATGGTGCCGGTGCTGGTCCACGACGGCGCGGTGATCAACGAGTCGATGGTCATCAACGAATACCTCGACGACGCCTTCCCGGAGATTCCCCTGCGTCCGGCGGACGCTGCTGCCCGCGCGCGCATGCGTGCGTGGACGCTCTACGTCACGGTCGAGCCGAGCTGGGCGATCAAGGCGCCGTCGTACCAGAAGAACCTGCGTCCGGTGCTGGCCGGCACGAAGAGCGACGCCGAATTCGCCGCCCTCACAGCGCGCATGCCCGACCGGCAGAACGCGGCGCGCTGGGTCACCGCGGCCACGCGCGGGTTCAATGACGAAGAACTCGGCGAGCAGTGGGAAAGGCTGGCGAAGACGCTCGACCGCATGGAGTCTTCCCTGCAGGACGGCCCCTGGCTTGCAGGCGCCGGATATTCGCTGGCCGATATAGACATGGCGCCGTTCGTGCATCGCATCGCGGTGCTGGGGCAGGCGAACCTGATCGAAATGCGGCCGCGGGTTGCGGACTGGTACACGCGCATCAAGGCGCGCCCGGCGTTTGCCAAGGCCGTTACACCCGCATGATCCTCATTGTGGGTGGCGGCATCGGCGGGCTCACGCTCGCGCTGTCGCTGCACCAGGCGGGCATCGCCTGCCGCGTGTTCGAGGCCGCGCCGGAGATCAAGCCGCTCGGCGTGGGCATCAACCTGCTGCCGCACGCGATGCGCGAGTACACCGAGCTCGGCCTGCAGGCGAAGCTCGCCGCCGTCGCGGTGGAGACGCGAGAATTCTGCTACTACGATCGCTTCGGCCACTTCATCTACAAGGAGCCGCGGGGACGTTTCGCCGGCTCCGACTGGCCGCAGCTCTCGATCCATCGCGGCGACCTGCACGCGGTGCTGGTCGCCGCCGTACGCGAGCGCCTGGGCGCAGACGCCTTCGCCCTCGCCAGGAAGTGCACCGGCTTCGCGCAACACGAAAGTGGGGTCAGAGTCTATTTTTCGGACGGCACCGATGCGCAGGGCCTGGCCGCGATCGCCTGCGACGGGATCCACTCCGCGGTGAGAAAGCAATTGCATCCGCACGAAGGACCGCCCGCCTACCAGGGCATCAACATGTGGCGCGGCGTCACGCGTGGCAAGCCTTACCTCTCGGGCGCGAGCATGGTGGTCGCCGGCTGGCTCGAAGCGGGCAAGATGGTGGTCTACCCGATCCGCAATTTGGATGACGGCACCCAGCTCATCAACTGGGTGGCCGAGATCCAGTCGCCGAGGAACGTGCTGCAGGACTGGAACCTTGCGGGAAAGCTCGAGGACTTCTATCCGGTGTTCGCCGATCGCACGCACGACTGGCTCGACATCGCCGCGATGATCCGCAACGCCGACAGCATCCTCGAATACCCGATGGTCGACCGCGATCCGCTGCCCTGGAGGACGCGGGGCCGCGTGACGCTGCTGGGCGACGCGGCGCACCCGATGTATCCGCGCGGCTCGAACGGGGGCGGCCAGGCGATCCTCGATGCGCGCGTGCTTGCGGGCTGCCTGCGGCGCGAAGCAAGCATTCCTGCCGCGCTCGCAGCGTACGAAACCGCGCGCCTGAAACCCGCCTACGACGTAGTGATCGCGAACCGCTCGGTGGGGCCCGACGCGATCCTGCGCAAGGTCCACGAACGCACTGGCGACAGGCCTTTCGACAGGATCGAGGACATCATCGGCGAGGCAGAGATGCGCGAGATGGCCGACAACTACAAGCGCATCGCGGGCTTCGAGCGCGAAGCCCTGAAGCAGCGCACCTCGCTGGTTTAAGCCCGCAACCAAGCGCGCATTCAAGCCAGCAGGGTGACCTTGATCCCGGCGGCCTCGATCTGCGCCACCAACGCGGCGGTGTGCGCCTTGTCGCGCGTCTCGACGACGAACTCGACCTCGGGCGTTTTCACCGAGGCGACACCGAACACGCGCTGGTGCTGCACCTCGACGATGTTGCCGCCGGCCTCGCCGATTAGCGTGGTGACTTTCGCCAGGCTCCCCGCGATGTCGGGCAGCGCGATATGCAGGCGCACGAGGCGCCCGTCGCGCACCAGGCCGCGCATGAGCACCGAGGCAAGCAGCCGCGTGTCGATGTTTCCGCCGCACAGGGGAATCGCGACGTGCTTTCCCGCAAATCTTGCGCGATGGGTCATCAATGCGGCGAGGCCTGCGGCGCCCGCGCCTTCGGTCACGGTCTTTTCGAGTTCCACGAGCGCGACGATTGCCTGCTCGATGGTGTCCTCGTCGACGAGCAGGACTTCCTTCACCAGCGCCCTGACGATGGCGAGCGCCTTCTCCCCGACGTCGCGCACCGCGAGCCCTTCGGCGATGGTGTCGCCGCCAACCTGCACGGGGACGCCTGCTAGCCGCTGGTACATGGCGCAATAGCGCTCCGATTCGACGCCGTACACCTCGATCCCGGGCTTCATGGCCTTGGCCGCGGTTGCCATGCCGGCGATAAGGCCGCCGCCGCCGACCGGCACCACGAGGCAGTCGATGTCCGGCCGATCCTCGAGGATCTCGAGCGCCACCGTGCCCTGGCCGGCGATCACTGCCTCGTCGTCGTAAGGGTGCACGAACACGAGCTTTTCCTTTGCCGCGAGCTCGTGCGCGAAGGCAGCCGCGTCGGCCAGCGTGTCGCCCTCGAGCCTCACGTCGGCACCGAGCACCTGCGTGCCGCGCACCTTGGTGTTGGGCGTGCCTTTGGGCATCACGATCACGGCGCGGATGCCCAGGCGCGAGGCGTGGTACGCGACGCCCTGCGCGTGGTTGCCGGCGCTCATGGCGATCACGCCGCGGGCGCGTTCCGCGGGCGTGAGGGCCAGCAGCTTGTTGAGCGCGCCACGCTCCTTGAAGGAGGCGGTGAACTGCAGGTTCTCGAACTTGAGGAACACCTCGGCCCCGGTCAGCGCAGAAAGGGTGCGGCTGGGCAGGAGCGGGGTGCGGACTACGGCGCCGGCGATGCGGGCGGCCGCGGCGCGGATTTCATCGAGCGAGGGCATGCCGCGAGGCTAGCAGTTGCGGGGGAGAGCGGTATACTGTATAAATAAACAGTACCCGCTTTCCCCTCCGGAGACCGACCGTGAACGAAATCGTTGCCGTGAAAGACTTTGTGCTTGCCGCCGATATCCTGACTTGGTTCCTCGTGGCCGCCTGCCTCGCCGCCGGCCAGGGCTGATCGCACGACGGGTTAGCGGACCTGCACCACCTCGGTGTTGACCTGGAAGTTCGGTCCGCGCCAGATGCCGAGCCGGCTTGCACGGGCCTGCTCCTGCGCAACGCCATATTGCCGCTGAGACGACTCCGGCTGGCGCGCGAGGCTGGTCTTGTCGATCACGGCCCACCCGAACGACAGCTGCGACAGGCCCGGATCGAGGATGGGCGCACAGGGCTGGCCGCCGCACTCCTTCTCGCTGCGCACGACAAGCACCGTGCCAATCAGCAATCCCTTGGCGTCGATCGCGGTGGTCTCTACCCGCACGGGCTTGCCGACAGTCAGCCGGCGCAGGCTTTCGCGCGAGCTGCTGCCGTAGGTACCGGCCCGGGCGGGGGCTTCGATGCCGGCCAGCCGCACCCGGTGCATCGATGCGCCACCACGGGAGAGGATCGTCATCGTGGCGCCATCGGAAACCTCGATCACGCGGCCTTCGATCACCTCCGCACGAGCAGACGACGCCGCGAAAACGAGGACCAGGGCCAGCAGGCAGTTCATCCTGCGAGCATAGCGCAAAGAAGCGCGGATTTCCCAGTAAAATCAAGGCGTCGCCGCGACGGATTTGTCCCTCCATTGGAGGCGAGCGGCAAGTTTATCTTCGCGGCCGATGTCAAGTACCCGCTGGGTGTGTTCTCATGCGCCTCGTTTCCGTGGATCCTGACCAGACCATGCCCCTTTCGTTGAAATTATTTTCCCGCGCCACCGGCGAAACCCGCTTCGTCGGCGCGCACGTGCTCGATGACGAGCGCGTCACCATCGGCCGCAGCAAGGAATGCACGCTCAACCTGCACGACCCCGAGCGGCTGCTGTCGCGCGTGCAGGCCGAGCTGGTGCGCGCGGCGGACGGCTACCTGTTGAAGGTGGCGTCCTCGCATACGCCGGTGGCGGTGAACGGAAAGGACTACCCGCCGGGAAGCGAAGTGATGGTCGGCGTGGGGGACACGGTGACGATGGATGTCCACGATATCGAGATCGTAAGTGTCGCGGCCGACGAGCCGGCCAAGCCCGCGCCTGCGCCAGTCCGGGAGACCGCGCCGCAACCCCGGCGCGTGATTCCGCTCAGCGTGGTGCAGGCCAGCACTCCGGAAATGCACCGCAAGCCGGTCGCGCATTTCGCCAAATGGGCGGCGATCATCGCGGCGACCGTCCTGGTGCTGGTCTCGCTGTTCGTGCTGTGGCAACAGAAATATGGTGGGCGATAGTGGGTTCGAACCACTGACTTCCACCGTGTGAAGGTGGCACTCTACCGCTGAGTTAATCGCCCTGCGGCGCGCGGGATGCACGCTTCGCGGAAGGCGCGCATTTTAGCCACGCGCCCCTGAGCGGTCAATGCAAGGCGATTTTAGTCCGCCACTCAATCCCTCGGCAGGTCGGCGGTGTCCAGGTGCCAGCGGATCCAGAGCACGCCGGCCGTGGCGGCCAGCAGCATCGTGGCGTCGAAAAGCCAGGCCACCACCGGGAAGGCCATGTAGAACACGCGCAGCCCGTCGCCGTACATCCGCCCGGCGCGGTTGATGTAGCGCGCCACGGCTTCGCCCTCGCCGGGCAGCACGATCGCGTAGCTCGCGTGGTTGTAGAGCCGGATCGAGAGCGAGAACAGCAGGAACGCGACGAAGAACGCGCCGAGCAGCAGGAACACCTTGAGCGGGAACAGCGCGCTCGCCATGGCAAGGGCATGGTCGCGGTGCCAGGCCGCGGCCAGGCGATCGGCTTCGCTCGCGAACCCCAGGGTGCCGGCAAGCGCGAGCGCGGAGGTGGAGGCCATGAAGCTCGCGGCCATCACCGAATTGCGCAGCGTCTGCACCGCGAGGATGCCGCGGTCGGCGCCGCCGCTCATCGCTGCGACCCAGTCGCTGCGGATGCGGTCGTGCAGGGCCCGCGTCGAGGTGGACGGATCGAGCCGCGCGCGGCGCGCATGAAGCATGCGGTAGATCGCCAGCAGCGCGAGGCTGGCCAAGAGGAAGGCGATTTCGATGCTGGCCTGGGTCATTGCGTTTCCCGGTTCATGATTGCCCGAGGGCGCGCAAAGTCGCTTGCGCGTCGCCGGGGTGCTGCGCGAGCAGCGCGGCAATCCGTGTCACTACCCTGCTGCGCTCCGGTTCGGCGGTTGCGTCGACGAGCGCGGCAAGCACATCGTACAGGCGGTCCGATTCGAGCTGGGTGTTGGTGCCGTTTTGCATCGCGGTTCCGCCGCCATCGAGAGCGGCTACTATCGCTGCGGCGGCAAACGCGGCATCGATGCCGCGGCATCGCGCAAGGACATGGCCGTCGGGGCGGAAGACGTAGGTGGCGGTGTCCTCGACGCCATACGCTTCGAACAGTGCGATCGCGAAACGGTGCTCGATCGCGATGACGGCCACCTCCACCGGAACATCGACCGGCATGCGTTGCCCGCCAAAAAATGCGACCGTGAAGCGGCCCTGCACGGACTCAACGAGCCAGCGATCCACGCCGTCCTCGCGGAACCTGCCGTCAGGGGCGGCGGCGCCGGGCGCGGCTGCGCTTGAGTTGAATGCGTCGCGCTCATTGCCCAAGGGTGAGTGCAGGTACGCGCACGCTTCGGACAGGCGGCCGACGTTGACGAAAGCGCGTGCCTTCGGGTCCTTCTCGGCGAGATCGAGAATCGCATCCCGCACCAGGCGCTGGCCCGGGCTCTCCGGCGCGATGAAGATAGCGCTGCGCGAAGCGATCTCGACGGCTTCGCACGCCGCCTGGTGGCGCTCCGCTTCGTAGGTGTCGAGCAGCGCGGGCGCGGCCTTGCCCTCGAGCACCAGCGCCAGCTTCCACGCGAGGTTATTGGCGTCCTGCACGGCGCGGTTGCCGCCCCGCGCCCCGAAAGGCGAGTGCTGGGCGGCCGCGTCGCCCATGAAAATGACGCGGCCGTGCTTGAGATTTTCCAGGTAGCGCTTGCGGAACCGCCACGCGCCCACCCAGATCATCTCGAACTGGGCGTCCGGCCCGAGCAGCTTGCGCAGGCGCTCCCTTGCGCGCCCGGGCTCGGCCTCGGCGTCGGGATCGGGGTAGTGGCCGATGAGCCAGTCGGTGCGCCAGATGCCGTCGGCCATCTGGTGGTACCAGATCGCGCCGCCTTCGTTGAGCGGGCTGTCGAGGTAGGCCTTGCGCACGGCCTCGGTGGAGGGCCCCATGCGCACGTCGGCGATGCACCAGGTGTTCTCGAACAGCGCGAACTCGGCATCCTTGGCGCCTATGCGCTCGCGCACCGTGCTGTGCGCACCGTCGGCGCCGATGAGATAGCCGCCGCGCGCTGTGTAACGCCCGTCGGGCGTTTCGACGTCGACCTCGACGCGGTCCGCGCCCGCGCGCACGTCGACCACCCTGTTCCTCCAGCGCAGGTCGATGGAGGGAAAGTCGGCCAGCTTCTCGACCAGGTACTGCTCGACGTAGAACTGCTGCAGGTTCACGAACGAGGGGAATTTGTGGTCTGTCCCGGGTTTCAGGTCGAAGCGGTAGATGCGCCGGTCGCCGCGATAGACGTCGCCCTCGCTCCAGGTGATGCCCTTGGCGAGGATGCGCGCGGCGACGCCGAAGCGCTCGAGAATCTCGAGTGAGTGCCGCGCGTAGCAGATGCCGCGCGACGACAGGCCCGCGGCGCCGACGGTGTCGTCCTCGTCGAGCACGATCGCGCGCACGCCGCGGATGCCGAGCTCCAGTGCGCAGACGAGCCCGCCGAGGCCGCCGCCGGCGATGATGACCGGATACGCGCCCGCATTTTCCCCCACGCCATCGCCGGCGAGCTCCGGCGGTATCCGGTACGGGTAGACCGGCAGGGTGTAGCCCGGCATCGCGTCCGGCTGCAGGGGCTTGTTCATCGCGACTACAATACCCGCCTTCGCGCCAGTCTTCCATTCCGTGACCACTCCCGTACGCACCCGCTTTGCCCCGAGCCCCACGGGTTTCCTCCACGTCGGCGGCGCGCGCACCGCGCTGTACTCGTGGGCTTTCGCCCGCCAGGGCAAGGGCGTGTTCATCCTGCGCGTGGAGGACACCGACCTCGAGCGCTCCACGCAGGCCTCCGTGGACGGGATCCTCGAGGGGATGCACTGGCTCGGCCTGGAATGGGACGAGGGTCCGTTCTTCCAGACCCAGCGCATGGCGCGCTACAAGGAAGTGATCGAAAAATTTCTCGCCGAGGGCAAGGCCTATTACTGCTATGCCTCGAAGGAAGAGCTCGACGAGCTGAGGAAATACCAGATGGCACGCGGCGAGAAGCCGCGTTACGACGGGCGCTGGCGCGATTCGAAGGCCACACCGCCCGCGGGCGTGAAGCCTGTCGTGCGCTTCAGGAATCCGCTCGCGGGTGCGGTCACGTTCGACGACCTCATCAAGGGCCCGATCACGGTGGCCAACAGCGAGCTCGACGACCTCATCGTCGCGCGCTCCGACGGCAGCCCGACCTACAACTTCTGCGTGGTGGTCGACGACTGGGACATGGGCATCACGCACGTGATCCGCGGCGACGACCACGTCAACAACACGCCGCGCCAGGTCAACATGCTCGCCGCGCTCGGCGCGCCGCTGCCGGCATACGCGCACGTTCCGATGATCCTCGGCCCGGACGGGGAGCGCCTGTCCAAGCGGCACGGGGCGGTCAGCGTGACGCAGTACCGCGACGAGGGCTACCTGCCCGAGGCGCTGCTCAACTACCTGGCGCGCCTGGGCTGGTCGCACGGCAACGAGGAAGTCTTCTCGATCGACCAGTTCATCGGCTGGTTCGACCTGGAGCACGCCAGCCGCTCGCCGGCGCAATTCGATCCGGAGAAGCTGAACTGGCTGAACCAGCATTACATCAAGCTCGCGGCCGACGCTCGCCTGGCGAAACTCGTCGCCCCGGTCCTCGCCGGCATAGGCATCGACATCGCGCGCGGGCCGGCGCTCGAGCCGGTCGTTGCTTTGCTCAAGGACCGCGCGACCACAATCGTCCACCTTGCCGAGGCCGCCACCCTGTTTTACTGGGACGGCGCGCCCGAACCCGCGCTTCTTGAGCAGCACCTGACCGCGCAGGTGCTGCCGGCGTTACAAATGTTGCAGGCGAAGCTTGCTGCGCTCCCGGTGTGGGACAAAGCCTCGATCGCGGCGGCCATCAAGGAGGTTCTGGCCTCGGGCGGGCTCAAAATGCCGCAGCTGGCGATGCCCGTGCGGGTACTCGTCGCCGGGCGTACGCAGACGCCGTCGCTGGACGCGGTGCTCGCCCTGCTGGGCCGTGAAACAGTCCTCGCGCGACTCTCACGTTATCTCTAGGCGGATCGCCGAAATTCTTTCCAAAACAGCGACCTTGATGCTATAATCCGGCCCCTCGCGTGGGGGTATAGCTCAGCTGGGAGAGCGCTTGCATGGCATGCAAGAGGTCAGCGGTTCGATCCCGCTTACCTCCACCACCGAACAGGCACCAAGCGCAATCAGCAAGCGGCAAGAATCGGTCCCCTTCGTCTAGAGGCCTAGGACATCACCCTTTCACGGTGAGTACGCGGGTTCGAATCCCGCAGGGGACGCCAGTCTTTGCCGGCGGGAAACTACCGGCGCGTGTATCGGTCAAAGTTGGCTACAACAAGGAGCTGTGAATTGGACGAGATCCTGAAGTACCTCAAAGGCCATGGTGAGAAGCTCGATTCCGAAATCGCGACCGGGACAGGCATTCCGCTGGCCGACGCCCGCCTGAGCCTGTCGGCGCTTTCGCTCAAGGGCGAAGTGACGACGTGCCGGGTGATCCGCTTCCAGGACGGGAAAAAGATCGACGGCACGCTGTATCGCGCCGCCGGCTATATCCCCAATCCGGCCCCGGGCAGGAAATCCAAGGCCGAGCTCAGCCGCACCGCCGCCGCAGAGCGCGTGACCGACTAGCGTCCCTCAGAAAGATAAATAAAAGCCACCCCCGGGTGGCTTTTTTTATGCCGACGCCTCAAAAGGTCTAGCCTCTTTGCAGAGCGTCGATCTGCTAATGTAAGCGTTGCGCGATCCGCGCGTGTATCCAGGGCCCGCGATGCAGCCAGGAGCGAAACCGGAGGAGCGCGACAAGCCGCGGCTGAGCCGGCTCGTGCGCACCGTCTACTTTGCCCGCGCCTGGGCCTTCGCTTACTGCTTCGTAATGGTCGGCGCGCTGTGCTGGGAGCGCGGCGCCGGGACCGCGACCTGGGTTTTCCTCGCCCTGACTTTCCTCGTCTACCCGCACCTGGCTTATCTGGCGGCCAAGACGGCGCCCCATCCACGCCAAGCCGAATACCTCAACCTCCTGTTCGACTCGGTGATGTTCGGCGCCTGGGCAGCGCAGCTCGCATACCCGCTGTGGATTTCCTATGCGCTGCTGTCGGGCGCCGTACTCAACAACCTGGTCAATCGCGGGGCGAAGTGGCTGGTGCCTTCGATTGGACTGTTTGCCGTCAGCGCGGTGCTGTGGGGCGCGGTGCGCGGATTCGAGTTCATTCCCGCGACCAGCCCGCTGGTCACGGTGCTGGGTTTCATAGGGTCGCTCGGTTACGCCTGCGCCGTCGGCGCGATCGTGCACCGGCAGACGCGGCGGATCCTGCTGGCCCGGGAAGACCTGCGCGTGAGCGAGGAGCGCTACCGGCTGATCACCGAGAACGCGGGCGACCTCATCGCGATGGTGGACGCCGAAGGCCGCTGGCGCTACGTCAGTCCTTCCTATGCGAAGCTGCTGCCCGCGCAGGACATCCTCATCGGCACCGACGCGTTCGCCCGAGTGCATCCCGACGACGCCCGCCGGGCGCGTACCGCGCTGCGCCGGATGCTGGAGCGCGGCGATGAGGCGCAGTTCGACCTTCGCCTCATCGGCGCCGATGGCGAAGTGCGCGCGCTGGAATGCTCCGGCCACCCGGTGAAGGACGCGGCGGGCGCGTGGTCGCGCGCGGTGCTCGTGTCGCGCGACGTCACCGAGCTGGCCGCGAGCCGCGAGCAGCTCAAGGTTGCGGCGCTCGCCTTCGAGAACATGAGCGAAGCCATCATGGTGGCCTCCGCCGACGGGCGCGTGGTCAGCGTCAACAAGGCGTTTTGCCGGATCACCGGGTTCACTGCGGCTGAGGCGATCGGGCAGCCCGAGGCGCAGTTCCGCCTGGCGATGCAGCCGGCCGCCTACTACGACGCCTTGTACGCGGAGCTCGCGCGCGAGGGCCATTGGGCCGGCAGCACGTGGAGTCGGCGCAAGGACGGCAGCGTCTATCGCGAGTGGCGCACAATCAGCGCGGTACGCGACGAGCAGGACCAGCTGGCCTACCACGTGGCCGTGTTCTTCGAGATGGACGCCAACAAGCGTTTCACCGGAACCGTCGCGTAAGGCCTCCCTCCGGCTGTAGTATTCCCCGATGCACCGGGACCCCCAACCAGCCGCTAAACGCCGCATCCTCGCCCAACGCGGCACCCGGTTGCGCTGCAAGGGCTGGAAGCAGGAGACGATCCTGCGCATGCTCGAGAACAACCTCGAGAACGGCGAGCGTCCCGAAGATCTGGTCGTGTACATGTCGGCGGCGAAAGCCGCGCGCGACTGGGACGCGTTCGACCGCATCGTCACTACGCTGAAGGACCTCGGCAACGAGGAGACGATGGTGGTGCAGTCGGGCAAACCCATCGCCCGCTTCAGGACCCATGCGCGCGCCCCGCGCGTTATCATGGCCAACGGCGTGGTCGTCGGCCGCTGGACCGACGAAGAAACTATTTACAAGCTCGAGCAGGCCGGCCTGACGATCACCGCAGGCATGACCGCGGCTGCGTGGCAGTACATCGGCAGCCAGGGCATCCTGCAGGGCACCTGGCAGAGCTTTACGGGCGCGGCCGACATTTACTTCGGCGGTTCGCTGGCCGGGCGCGCGATCCTCACCTGCGGCTGCGGCGGCATGGGCGGCGCGCAGCCGCTGGCCGGCAAGATGGCGGGTGCGGCCACGCTCGTGGTGGAGGTCAATCCGGCGCACATGGAAAAGCGCATCGCCACCGGTTATCTCGACCGCATGACCGGGTCGGTCGACGAGGCGCTGGCCTGGATGGGCGAGCTTCAGGCCGCCGGCGTCGGCGGATCGGTGGGCCTGGCAGGCAACGTCGCCGACGTGTACGAAGCGCTGCTGGCGCGCAAGTGGCAGCCCGACATCGTTACCGACCAGTGCACGGTGGATCCGCGCAGGGGTTACGTTGCGGCAGGCCTGACTCCGGCGCAGATGGAAGCGTTGCTGAAGTCCGATCCGGATGCGGCGCTGGCGCGCGGCAATGAGACGCTCCTGCGCCACGCGAGCGCCATGCTCGAATTCCGCAGGCGTGGCGCGCTGACCTTCGAATACGGCAACACGCTGCGCATGCGCGTTTCGGACCTGGGGCTCAAGGAAGCGCTGACCATGGAGTCGTTCGTCACGCTCTTCATCCGGCCGCTGTTCTGCGAGGGCATCGGGCCGTTCCGCTGGATTGCAGCGTCCGGCGACAGCAAGGACATCGCCGTGGTCGATGGGCTGATCGAAGAGATGTTCCCCGCGGGACACCGCATCCGCAGCTGGATCGCGCTTGCGCGCCAGCACGTGCAGATCCAGGGTTTGCCCGCGCGCATCGGCTGGCTGGGTCATACGGAGCGCTCGCGCCTGGCGCTCGCGGTAAATGCAGCGGTCGCCGATGGGCGCATTTCGGCCCCGATAGCGTTCACGCGCGATCACCTCGATTCGGGTTCGGTGGCAAGTCCCTTCCGCGAGACCGAGAAGATGCTGGACGGAAGCGACCCGATCGCCGACTGGCCGATCCTCAATGCGCTGCTCGCCTGCTCTACCGGCGCCGATCTCGTCGCGGTGCACGCCAACGTCGGCCGCATGATGAGCGCGGGGCAGACCGCGATTGCCGACGGAACGCCCGAGGCAGCGCAGAGGCTCGAAGCGGTGCTCGACGGCGATACGGGCATCGGCATTGCAAGGCACGCTGACGCCGGATACGAAACCGCGATCGAAGCCTGCGAGCGCTACGGCGTCGGCCTGGGTCCGAAGTGACCGGGTTGACCCTCCGGCGATGAGGCGCAATCTCGGCGCGGCCGACCTCGAGGCCGCCATTCTCGGCGGGCTCGTCCTGTCTGCCGGCGGAAGCGGGCACGCCTCTGCGGGGCGCCACCGGCGCCTGGGCGAAGCGGCGCTTGCGTACGGCGCGGTTGCGTTCGCGACGCTCGACGAATTCGACGGGGACGATGCGCTGCTCGTATCCACGGCGGTTGGCGCGCCCGGGCAAGGCAAAGCGAGCACCGAGCCGCGGGACGCGGTCGAAGCTGCGCATGCCGTGCTTGCCGCGAGCGGCGTGGATGTGGCAGGCGTCATTCCTGGCCATGTGCCCGGCTTGTACGCGTGGGTCATTGCTGCCGCGCTGGGCGTGCCGGTGGCGGATGCCGCCACCAACGGCCGCGCGCACCCGACGGTGATGATGGGGGGGATGGGCCTGGCCTCGCACCCCGAAGTCAAGCTCTGGCAGGCGGGGTTCGCGGGCGGAGACGCACCGCTCTCCGTGCTCGTGCATGGCGACCTCATGAAGACTTCCGGGGTGATGCGCGCCGCCGCGATCCAGAACGGAGGGCTCATCAACGCGGTGCGGGGCCCTTTTTCGGTCGAGTTCGTGAAGGCCCACGGCGCGCCCGGCTCGATCGGGTTCGCGCATGGACTTGGCGCGGCCATGCTCGCGGCCAAAGGCGCGGCGCGTATCCGGGCGGCCAGCGAGTTCCTCCATGGCGAGACGCATACTGGCGAGGTGGCTTCCAACGATGTCGCTTACCGCGATGGGTTTGACGTCGGCAGGGTATCGATCCGGACCCCACGCGGCCTGCTGGTGCTGGGCGTGTACAACGAATTCATGACCGCGACCGTCGACAACGAGCGCATCGCCACGTTCCCGGACATGCTCGCGAGCTTCGAAGCCGGAACCGGGGAGCCGGTTGCCGTGTCGGAGCTCAAGCCCGGCGCCGCGGTGGCCATCGTCATCGCGAAGAGCAAATCCATCCCCCTCGGGGCCGGCGTTTTCGACCCCGCGGTCTATCCCGAGGTCGAGCAGGCAATGGGCGAGGAGATCATGCGCTACGTTCCCAAGAGTTGATATGCGGAGATCCGAATGACGATTGCAAAATTGCTGTTCGCTGCGCTGATCGTGCTTTCAGGTGCCTCCCAGGCCCTGCCCAGGACGCGGCAAGCTACCCCTCCAAGCCGATCCGAATCGTGGTGCCTTTCCCGCCGGGCGGCGCGACCGACCTCATCACGCGCAAGATCGGCGAGAAGCTGACCCAGAAATGGGGCCAGCCGGTGGTGGTCGAGAACAAGCCGGGCGCCAACACCATCATCGGCACCGAGGCGGTGGCCAAGGCCGACGCTGACGGCTACACGATCCTGATGACCGCACCCTCGGGCCTGGTGCAGCTGCCGCCCCTGTACCCGAAGCTGCCCTACGACCCGGAAAAGGATTTCCTGCCGCTCACGCAAATTGCCGAAGTGGCGACGGCGTTGATCGTACCGGCCGAGCTGCCGGTGAAATCGGTGAAGGAGCTGGCCGAGTACCTGCGCACCCATCCAGGCAAGACCAGCTACGCGAGCTTCGGCCTGGCCAGCACGCAGCACATTTATGGCGAGGCGTTCAAGCGTGCGGCCAAAGCCGATTCCACCCACGTCCCTTACAAAGGCGACGCCCCGGCGATGACGGACGTGGTGGCCGGCCGCGTGCAGTACATGTTCAACAACCCCGTGTCCGCCATGACGTTCGCCAAGCAGGGCAGGGTGCGCCTGCTTGCGGTGACCGGGGAACACCGGCTGCCCGGTTTAGCCGACGTCCCGACGATGGCCGAGGCGGGGTACCCGGGATTCGAGGTTGTCGGTTGGTTCTCGTTCTTCGTGCACGCGAAGACGCCACGCCCGATCGTGGAGAAGCTGAACGCGGAGCTCTCGGCGATCATCCGCACGCCCGAGATGTCGGAATTCCTGCGCGAGCGGGGCACGATCCCGACCGGCCTGGGGCTGGACGAGTTCGGGCGCAAGGTTGCGATCGAGCGGCGCGCATGGGCCAGGCTCATCAAGGAAAACGACATCCGGCTGGAATGACCGGCTTCGCGCATGCTTCAGGCGCCCAGCACCGCCTGTACCGCCTGCAGCAGCACGCCGGCCTTGGTCGGCTTGGTGATGTAGCCGTCCGCGCCCAGGCTCATGCACTGGAAGACGTCCTTCGGCTCCGAGCGCGCGCTGAGCACCACGATAGGCACGAACCTGGTTTGCGGATGCGCGCGCAGCTTGGCGAGAATGTGGGTGCCGCTCACATCCGGCAGTTCGATATCGAGCAGGATCAGGTCGGGGATGGGCGGCACCTTGATCTGGGCGACGAACGTGGTGCCATTGGCGGCCTTGCGCGTGCGATAGCCCGCTTTGGCGAGCACGTGGTCGATGAGGAGCAGGGTCGACGGCTCGTCCTCGACGATGAGCACCGTGGCCGATTCCGGCCGCGCAACGGTCTTCGCCCTCGGGTTTGTGATGTTGACGAAATAGCCCCCCTTCTTCAGGGCCTTTGCTCCGATGACGATGTCCTCGGGCAGCTTTCTCGGCATCGGCGGCGCGATGGCCGCGGGCGTCTTTACCGAGAAAATGCCGGTGAAGTCGAGATCGTTGCCCTTGTCTGCCTTGGCCATTCGGCGATTGTCGCCCACCTTGTAACAAATAGTGAACCAAATGATGCAAAGACCCTGACATTAGTACTTGATAAGCCACGCTTTTAACCTGTCGTCAGGGGGAGTAGACTTGCGCAACGCCGAACCGGCCCCGGCGGCGCCAAAAACCAAAAAACGAGGGGTCGATACAAGGAGGGGGAGTTGCGCCCGACCGATATCCGAGTACCCGACTATTTCCACAAAGTCGTTGACTGCCAGTGGGCCTGCCCGGCCCACACTCCCGTTCCCGAATACATCCGCTTGATTGCGGCAGGGCGATATTCGGATGCCTACATGGTCAACTGGGAATCGAACGTCTTCCCCGGAATCCTCGGACGCACTTGCGACCGGCCCTGCGAGCCTGCGTGCAGGCGCGGGCGCGTGGAGGAAGAGAACGTCGAAAAAGCCGAGCCCGTGGCGATCTGCCGCCTGAAGCGCGTCGCCGCGGACAACAAGGACGACATCACCGCACGCCTGCCCAAGGCGGGCAAAAAGAACGGCAAGCGTATCGCGTGCATCGGTGCCGGCCCGGCGTCCCTGACCGTGGCGCGCGATCTCGTGCCACTCGGTTATCACGTGGTCGTATACGAATCGGACCAGAAGGCCGGCGGCTTCATGCGCACGCAGGTGCCGCGCTTCCGCTTGCCCGAATCGGTGATCGACGAGGAAACCGGATACATCCTCGACATGGGCGTGGAATTGCGCGGCGGGCAGCGCGTCGATTCGCTCAAGAAAGTCCTGTCGGAGGGCTACGACGCGGTGTTCGTCGGCACGGGTGCGCCGCGCGGCCGCGACCTCGATCTTCCCGGCCGCAAGGAAGCTGCAAAGAACATCCATATCGGGATCGACTGGTTGTCCTCGGTCTCGTTCGGCCACATCGAGAAGATCGGCCGCCGCGTGATCGTGCTGGGCGGGGGTAACACCGCCATGGATTGCTGCCGGTCCTCCAAGCGCATGGGCGGCGAGGAAGTGAAGGTCATCGTCCGCTCGGGCTTCGAGGAGATGAAAGCCTCGCCCTGGGAGAAAGAGGACGCGATGCACGAAGGCATCCCGATCCTCAACTACATGGTGCCGAAATCGTTCGAGCACTCGGGCGGCAAGCTCACCGGCATGACGTTCGAGAAGGTCAAGGCGGAGTTCGACGCCAAGGGCCGCCGCAGCCTGATTCCCACCGGCGAACCCGACGAGCTGGTGCCCTGCGACGACGTGCTGATCGCGGTCGGTCAGGAAAACGCCTTTCCGTGGATCGAGAAGGACATCGGCCTGGAGTTCGACAAGTGGGGCATGCCGGTGGTGGACAAGGTCACCATGCAGTCGACGCTCAGGAACGTGTTCTTCGGCGGCGACTCGGCTTTCGGCCCGAAGAACATCATCTGGGCGGTCGCCCACGGCCACGAGGCGGCGGTGTCGATCGACAAGATGCTGTCGGGCGAGGACATCGCCGAGCGCCCGGATCCCAACGTGCGGATGCTGTCGCAGAAGATGGGCATCCACGAGTGGAGCTACGACAACGACGTTTCCCCCGACGAGCGCTTCGTGGTGCCTTGGGCATCGGCGGAAAAGACCCTTAAGAGCATCAAGGTCGAGGTCGAGCTCGGGTTCGATCCCAAGCCCGGCTTCAAGGAGGCGCAGCGCTGCCTCAACAGAGACGTGCAGACCGTGTTCGCCAAGGACGCCTGCATCGAGTGCGACGCCTGCGTGGACATCTGCCCGATGGACTGCATCACGTTTACGCAGAACGACGAAGAACCCGTGCTGCGCACCCACCTGACGGCGCCGTCCCTCAACCTCACCCAGGACCTGTACGTGTCCGACACGCTCAAGACCGGGCGGGTCATGGCCAAGGACGAGGACGTCTGCCTGCACTGCGGCCTGTGCGCCGAGCGCTGCCCGACCGGCGCGTGGGATATGCAAAAGTTCCTTATCGAGATGACGCTTGCGGGTCCAGCATGCAGGTCGGCAGAGAAAACCAGGAAAGCGGCATGAAGGCCGGCGTCAAAGAGATCACCGCAGTCAACGACTTCGTCATCAAGTTCGCGAACGTCAACGGTTCGGGTTCGGCGTCGGCCAACGAGCTGTTCGCCAAGTCCATCCTGCGCATGGGCGTGCCGGTGAGCCCGCGCAACATCTTCCCGTCCAACATCCAGGGATTGCCGACCTGGTACGAGGTGCGCGTCACCGAGAAAGGCTGGCTCGGCCGGCGCGGCGGTGTCGACCTCATGGTCGCGATGAATCCGCAGACCTGGAATGCCGACCTCAAGGAAATCGAGCCGGGCGGCTACCTCTTCTACGACAACACCAAGCCGCTGCCGGCATCCAAATTTCGCGACGACATCACGGTGCTCGGCATGCCGCTCACCGAGATCTGCAACGCGACCTACACCGACCCGCGCCAGCGCCAGCTGTTCAAGAACATCATCTATGTCGGCGCGCTGTCCGCGCTGCTCGACATGGATGCGGGTGCGATCGCCGAGCTGATCGGCGAGCAGTACAAGGGCAAGGAAAAGCTCCTCAAGCCCAACCTCAACGCGCTGCAGCTCGGCCGCCAGTATGCGATGGAGCACCTCAAGCATCCGATCGGGCTGCGCCTGAAGAAAGCGGACAACGTCGGCGACAAGATTTTCGTTGACGGCAACAGTGCGGCGGCGCTGGGCTGCGTGTATGGCGGCGCGACGGTGTGCGCCTGGTACCCGATCACGCCGTCTTCGTCGCTCGCCGAAGCCTTCGAGAAGTACTGCTCCAAGCTGCGAGTCGACAAGGACACCGGCAAGCACAAGTACGCCATCGTGCAGGGCGAGGACGAGCTCGCCTCGGTGGGTATCGTGGTCGGCGCGGGCTGGAACGGCGCGCGCGCGTTTACCGCCACCTCCGGCCCCGGCGTGTCGCTGATGACCGAATTCATCGGCCTGGCGTACTTCGCCGAGATTCCGATCACGATCATCGACGTGCAGCGCGGCGGCCCGTCGACGGGCATGCCGACCCGCACGCAGCAATCGGACGTCCTCGCGTGCGCCTATGCGTCCCACGGCGATACCAAGCACGTGCTGCTCTTTCCCGAGGATCCGCACGAGTGCTTCGATCATGCGGCGGCGGCGCTCGACCTCGCCGACCGCCTGCAGACGCCGGTGTTCGTCATGACCGACCTCGACATCGGCATGAACCAGCGTTTGACCGAGCCGTTCGAGTGGGACGACAGCCGCGCTTACGACCGCGGCAAGGTGATGACGCGCGAGATGCTCGACGCGGGCCGCGAATTCGGACGGTATCTCGACGTGGACGGCGACGGCATCCCGTTCCGCACCTATCCCGGCACCCACTCGAACAAGGGCGGGTACTTCACCCGCGGCACGACCAAGAACGCCTACGCGACCTATTCCGAGGCCGGCCCGGACTACGTCTACAACGTGCAGCGGCTGCTGCGCAAATTCGAGACGGCCAAGGGCCTCGTCCCGCAGCCCGTGGTGCGCAAGGCGCGGCAGAAGACCAGGTTCGGGGTGATCTACTACGGCTCGACCAGCCCGGCGATGAGCGAGGCGATCGAGGCGCTGGAGGCGCAGGGCGTGCATGTCGACACGATGCGCATCCGCGCCTTCCCGTTCCCCGATTCGGTGGCCGATTTCATCGCCGACCACGAGCAGTGCTTCCTGGTCGAGCAGAACCGCGACGCGCAGCTGCGCAGCCTTATCGTCAACGAGCTCAACATCGATCCCGCGCAGGTGATGCCGGTCCTGCACTACGACGGCACCCCGATCACCGCGCGCTTCATCACCGCCGAGGTGGGCGAGCGGGTCAGGCTCATGAACGTCGAGCCGCTCAAGAAAGGGAGGGTCGCGTAATGACCTACATCACCAAGCCCAGGCTCCACCACCCGACTCTGCCGGTCAACAAGGTCGGCTTCACCCGGCGGGACTACGAGGGCAGGGTGTCGACCCTGTGCGCCGGCTGTGGCCATGACTCGATCTCGGCGGCGATCATCCAGGCGTGCTGGGAAATGGACATCGAGCCGCACCGCGTGGCCAAGCTGTCGGGCATCGGCTGCAGCTCGAAGACGCCGGATTATTTTCTCGGCAGCTCGCACGGGTTCAACACCGTCCACGGGCGCATGCCTTCGGTGCTGACCGGTGCCAACCTCGCCAACCGCGACCTGCTGTACCTGGGCGTGTCGGGCGACGGCGATTCGGCCTCGATCGGCATCGGGCAATTTGCGCACGTCATGCGCCGCGGTGTGAACATGGTCTACATCCTCGAGAACAACGGCGTCTACGGCCTGACCAAGGGCCAGTTCTCGGCCACCGCGGACCAGGGCTCGAAGTCCAAGCGCGGTGTGGAGAACACCGACGCACCGGTCGACACCGTGTCGCTGGCGCTGATCATGGGCGCCACGTTCGTTGCGCGCAGCTTCTCGGGCGACAAGCACCAGCTGGTGCCGATCATCAAGGCGGCGATCGCCCACAAGGGCGCGGCCTTCATCGACGTCGTGAGCCCCTGCGTGGCCTTCAACAACCATCCGGGCAGCACCAAGAGCTACGACTACGTGAGGGAGCACAACGACGCGGTCAACCGCATCGATTTCATTCCGTTCAAGTCCGAGATCACGGTCGACTACCCTGAAGGCGAGGTGGTGGAGGTCGAGCAGCACGACGGCACCATGCTGCGCCTGCGCAAGATCCATCCCGAGTACGATCCCACCGACAAGAACGGCGCGATGAACTACATCCTCGAGCACCAGGCGCGGGGCGAGGTGGTGACCGGCCTGCTGTACGCCAAGCCCGGTTCGGTCGACCTGCACGAGCACCTCAACACGTCCGAGGTGGCTTTCAATGCCTACGGCCCGGCCGACCTGTGCCCGGGGGCTGCGATCCTCGACAAGCTGAACGCGTCGCTGCGCTAGGGCTTGCGCCCGCAGGCGAAAAAAAGCCCGGTTTCCCGGGCTTTTTTTATTCCATCGACCGACTTTAGATCGGCTTGATGTTGGTCGCCTGCTCGCCCTTGGGGCCAGTGGTGACGTCGAACGAGACTTTCTGGTTCTCTTTGAGGCTCTTGAAGCCTTCGCCGCTGATCGCGGAGAAGTGCGCAAACAGATCCTTGCCGCCGCCATCAGGGGTAATGAAGCCAAAACCCTTCGCATCGTTGAACCATTTCACGGTACCGGTTGCCATTCTCGATTTTCCTTACAAAAGTTGATATTGGGCATTCGCCCGAATGCTGGAAGGTCAAGGGAAAAACGACGACCTGATGAGTACCGCTTAGGCGGTTACAACGGGACTGTACTTTCACTTCTTGAGAATCCTGCACGAGCGGTATACACC
>JBBQNG010000010.1:0-32109 GCA_038329645.1 Burkholderiales bacterium | reverse complement strand
CGCGGCAACCTGTGCCCGGACGGCGCGATCATCAAGCCCTCGGCGGCTACGCCAAAGCTCATGAAGCACAAGGGGCGCGCCGTGGTATTCGAGAACATCGAGGACTTCCACACCCGCATCGACGACCCGAAGCTCGACATTGACGCCGATTGCGTCATGGTACTCAAGAACTGCGGCCCGCGGGGTTACCCGGGCATGGCCGAAGTGGGTAACATGCCGCTGCCGCCACGCCTCCTCAAGAAGGGCGTTACCGACATGGTGCGCGTGTCGGATGCGCGCATGAGCGGGACCGCATACGGTACGGTGGTGTTGCATGCAGCGCCGGAAGCTGCCGCCGGCGGGACGCTTGCGCTGGTGGAGAACGGCGACATAGTGGAGCTCGATGTGGCGAAGCGCCGCTTGCAGCTGCTGGTCTCCGATGCCGAGCTGGCAAAACGCAGGAAGAAATGGAAGGCGCCCAAGCCCCCGCTCACGCGCGGCTACTGGAAGCTCTACAACGACCATGTCCTGCAGGCCAACGAGGGCGCAGATCTCGATTTCCTGGTCGGCAAGAGCGGTGCCTTGGTGCCGCGGGACAACCATTGAGGCCTTCCGGGGACGACACCAATGACCGATGAACAGATCCTCGGGGCCGACGGCGAATTTCACATTACCGACGCGCCTGTCGACATCACGGTGTATGCCTGGGAAGACTGGATAGCCTTCGGGCTATTCTGGATCCTGGCGGCCACGGTTTTCTACCAGTTCTTCACGCGATACGCGCTGAACGACTCGGCATCGTGGACGGAGGAGATTGCCCGCTACCTGCTCATCTGCACCGTTTTCGTGGGCGCGTCGGTATCGGTGCGCAAGAACACCCATATCCACGTCGACATCTTCTACCGGTTCATGCCCACTCGCATGGCTCGTGCCTTGTCGACTTTTGTGGACGGGGTGCGCATCGTGTTTTTCGCCTACGCCGCCTATCTCACCTGGCTGCTCATGGGCAAAATCGGCAGGCAGCAGATGGCAATTATCGACTGGCCAATCGGCCTCATCTATGGATTCGTCCTGTTCGGTTTCGTGCTCATGTGCTTTCGCTCGATGACGACCGCTTTCAAGCACTGGCAGCAGGGCTTCAGCGTGCTCGAGCGCCCTGAGGTCGCCGGGAGCGGACAGGCATGACCGCAGTCCTGCTGATTTCCTTTCTCGTCCTGATGTGCGCGGGCGTCCCGGTCGCGCTTGCGATGGCCGGAGCCTCGCTTCTTTACGTGATGGTGTCGGGCACCGTGCCGGACTTTGTGGTGATCCACCGCATGGTGAACGGGATCGACAGCTTCCCGCTTCTGGCAGTGCCATTTTTCATCATGGCCGGCAACCTCATGAATTCGGCTGGCATTACCAACCGGATCTATAACTTCGCCCTCGCGCTGGTGGGATGGCTTAAGGGAGGGCTCGGCCACGTAAACGTCATCGGCTCAGTCATCTTCGCCGGCATGTCCGGGACTGCGATTGCGGACGCGGCGGGCCTGGGCACCATCGAGATCAAGGCCATGACCGATCATGGCTATTCGAAGGAGTTCTCCGTGGGCGTGACGGCCGCCTCGGCCACCCTCGGCCCGATCATCCCGCCCTCCCTACCTTTCGTGATCTACGCGATGTTCGCGAACGTGTCCGTCGGGCAACTCTTCCTCGCTGGAATCATACCGGGCGTGGTGATGGCCGTCCTGATGATGCTGACGGTCGCATACTTTGCACACAAGAACGGGTGGGGGCGCGATGTCGCCTTCAGTTGGGCCAAGATCAACAAGGCACTCCTGGAGCTCGTCGTCGTGGTGGTGTTTCCGACCGCTATCTGGTTCGCCACGGATGCCGGAACCCAGCCCGCGCTGACCTTCTCTGCCGCAATGGCAGTCTTGCTCCTGGCTGATCACTATTTCCGTTTCAATGCAGTGCTGCCAATCATGACCCCCGTGCTCCTTATCGGGGGAATGACGAGTGGAATCTTTACCGCGACAGAAGGCGCTATTGCTGCCTGCGTATGGGCCATGTTCCTGGGCCTCGTCTGGTACCGCACCCTGAACTGGAGGATGCTGGTCAAGGTTTCGATGGACACCGTGGAGACCACGGCCACCGTACTGCTGATCGTGGCTTCGGCCTCGATATTCGGCTGGCTGCTGACGGTTACCCGCGTCACCGATGCGGTGGCTGCGATGGTGCTGGCCTATACGCACAATCCCGCCGTGTTCCTGCTGCTCGCGAACCTGCTCATGTTGTTCGTCGGGTGCTTTCTGGAGCCGACGGCAGCGATCACCATTCTCGTGCCCATCCTGCTGCCGATCTGCCACAAGCTGGGCATCGACCCGGTGCATTTTGGGCTTGTCATGGTGCTCAACCTGATGATCGGGCTGCTTCACCCCCCCATGGGGATGGTCCTTTTCGTGCTTGCGCGCGTGGCAAAACTTTCCGTGGAGCGCACGACGGTTGCGATCCTCCCATGGCTGGTACCCTTGCTCCTTAGCCTGGCGCTGATCACCTACGTACCGAGCATTTCGCTCTGGCTCCCGCGCCAATTCTTTTGAGGGGCTGAACCATGCTGCAAGCCGCCGACCTGACCATCCGGTTGAATCCTGCCGACGACGTCGTGATCGCACGCGTCGAGATCCCTTCGGGCACGACGCTGGTGAAGGAATCAAACGTGCGGGCCAGCGCTACGGTTCCCGCTGGTCACAAGATTGCCGTACGCAATGTGCCCAAGGGCAAGCCCGTGCGGCGCTACAACCAGATCATCGGGTTTGCCTCGCAGGACATCGCCGCCGGCGACCACGTGCATGTGCACAACCTCGAGATGGGCAATTTCGACCGGGACTATGCCTTCTGCGTCGACATGAAGCCCACGCAGTACGTGCCGCGCCCCGCCACCTTCCAGGGCATCGTGCGTCCCGACGGGCGCGTAGCGACCCGCAACTTCATCGGCATCCTGACGAGCGTGAATTGCTCGGCCACCGTCGCGCGCATGGTCGCCGACCATTTCCGCAACCGGCTGGACGACTTCCCCAACGTTGACGGCGTGGTCGCCCTGACGCACAAGTCGGGCTGCGGCATGGCCTCCGAGGGCGAGGCAATGGATCTCCTGCGCCGCACGATGGCAGGCTACGCGCGCCACCCCAATTTCCACACGGTGCAGGTGGTGGGCCTGGGATGCGAAGCCAATCAGATCTCGAGCTTTGTCTCGACCCAGGAACTCAAGCGCAGCGACAAGTTCTCGACCTACACGATCCAGGGCAAGGGAGGCACCATGAAGGCCGTGCGCGAAGGCATCGCGCGCGTGGAGGCCGCCCTTCCCGATGCCAACAAAGCCGTTCGTGTAACCGTGCCGGCAAACCACCTCACGCTCGGGCTTCAGTGCGGCGGATCGGACGGCTATTCGGGCATCAGCGCCAATCCCGCCCTGGGCGCGGCGGTCGATCTCCTGGTCCGGCACGGCGGCACGGCCATTCTCTCTGAAACCCCGGAGATCTACGGGGCCGAGCACCTCCTTACGCGCCGGGCAATCAGCCGCGAAGTGGGCGAAAAACTGGTTCAGCGCATCCGGTGGTGGGAGGAGTACACGAGCCGCAACGGCAACGAGATGAACAACAACCCTTCCCCGGGCAACAAGGCCGGCGGGCTTACTACGATTCTTGAAAAGTCGCTGGGTGCAGTGGCCAAAGGCGGCACCACAAACCTTGTGGACGTCGTCGAATACGCCCAGCCCGTGACCGTGAAAGGCTTCAACTACATGGATACACCCGGCTACGACCCGGTTTCGGCGACGGGGCAGGTAGCGGGCGGCGCGAACATGATCCTATTCACCACCGGCCGCGGATCGGCCTACGGCTGCAAGCCGGCACCCTCGCTCAAGCTTGCAACCAACAGTGCCCTCTACGTCCACCAGGAAGAAGACATGGACCTCAATTGCGGGACTATCGTGGATGGCAAGGAGTCGGTGGCCGAGGCCGGCCAACGCATCTTCGACCTGATCCTCGAAACCGCCTCGGGTCGAAAATCCAAGAGCGAGGCCTGGGGCTACGGTGAGGACGAATTCGCGCCGTGGGTTCTCGGCGCGACGATGTAATTCCCGGGACCATGCCCATGACCATCGGTTTTCGCATCCTCCCCTCTCCCCCGCCGCCAGCAAAGCGCCTGCTGGAGGCCTTTGCGACGCTGCCGACATCCAACATCAGCGACAACATGCTGCGCCACTACGGCGCCGGATCGCGGCTGCGGCCGTTTCACCGCGGCGCGAAGCTGGTCGGCCCGGCTTTCACGGTGAAGACGCGCCCGGGCGACAACCTGCTGACCCACAAGGCCATCGACATGGCCGCTCCCGGCGACGTGATCCTGGTGGACGCCGGCGGCGCGCTCGACCAGGCGATCATCGGCGAGATCATGTCGTCCCATGCGCGGAGCCGTGGCATCGCGGGCATGGTCATCGATGGTGCGATCCGCGACGTCGACGCAATCGCGGCCGCCGATTTTCCGGTATACGCATGCGGCGTTACCCACCGCGGTCCGTACAAGGACGGTCCGGGCGAGATCAACGTGACCATATCGATCGCGGGGATGGTAGTGAATCCCGGCGACATCATCGTCGGGGACGCGGACGGCCTCGTCGCGATTCCCCAGGCCGACGCGGAGGCTGTGATCGCGCTCACCGTCGCCCAAAAGGCCAAGGAAGAGGCGGTCCTGGCGGCGATCGCCTCAGGGTCCGCGGTGGATCGCAGCTGGGTCGATAAGACGCTGCGCGACAAGGGTTGCAAGTTGCCCTAGAGGAAAAGCGATGCAGCGAGGAAGCTTCCCGGTCGTTATGTTTTGCGCTGTTATAGCGCTCATGGAGGTTCCTTGGAGTGCTTCTGCCGCGCCGAAGCGGGCGCCGCAAACCGGGGCCCTTGCCTACCACCGCGATTCGGGCAGCTTCGGGTATGCAGTGAATGCTGCCGACTCGCGCAGCGCAAGGATCGCCGCCCTCAATCAGTGCGCGCATCCAAAGTGCGAAATCGTCGTCAGCCTGAGCAAAGACTGCGGCGCCGTTGCCAATGGGCCCAAGCGGTTCGTTGCGTCGCGCGGCGTAACCCGCCAAGAGGCCGAAACACGCGCCTTGCGCCAATGCGGTGAAAGCTGCCAGATCGTTGGATGGGCCTGCCCTCGTTGAGGGGCGTTTCAAACAATCGGCCGCGCAACTCCCGGTGGGTCAAGGTAAGGAGTTGCAAGAATCTTTGAAGGATTGTAAAAGCGGATAGACGGTGCGCCTGTGCATTTGTTCCAATGCGCACACTCATGCGCTTATCATTTTGTCTCCTCCTGGTTTTTTTAGCGTTTCACGCGGGCGCGATCGCGGCGCCCCGCTCGGTGGACGAAAATCCGGGTGCATGCCTGCGCATGACCGTCGCGGCGAACGACATCGCAAGCCTGGGCGGCCAGGTCCGCCAGCACTACCGGATCTTTTTTGAGAACCTGTGCGACACGGTTCGCGTGGTTTATTGGTGTGCGGAGCACCCTTCCCAGCCCATTACGATGAGCTCCGTCTGCTCGCCCCGCGTGACCACACAGGCCGGGATTGCCGCGCCGCTGTATGCGATCACAAGAAAGCGCGAGTTCCAGTGGACTTTCCCGCGCGGCACCCGAATCCGCTTCGTGGATTGCGATGACTCCGCCTACCCGACCAGCGACTTCCGCTGCACCAGGCCTGGAGTCCACGCGCCCTGACCCGCTTTTCCTGGCATGCGAGAATGCCCGCGCAATGCTGACGGAATCCCTCCAGCGGCACCTTCCAGAGATCGCGCTCGCGGCTGCCCTTGCCTGGGGGAGCGGCTTGCGCCTGTATGCGATGCTTTTCTGCGTCGGACTGTCGGGCTGGATAGGGTGGCTCGCGCTTCCTGAACACCTGGTGGTGCTTTCGCATCCGGTTGTTCTCGGTGCGAGCGGCTTGATGGCCGTGGTCGAGTTCGGTGCCGACAAAATTCCTTGGATCGACACCCTGTGGGACGCAGTCCACACATTCATCAGGGCGCCGGCAGGAGCGGCCTTGGCTGCCGCGGTGTTCGGCGCCGCTGATACGTCTGTGGCTACGGCAGCCGCAATCATTGGCGGCACCATAGCAGGCGGTACCCATCTGGCCAAAGCGGGTAGCCGCGCCGCAATCAATGCGTCGCCCGAGCCCTTCACCAACTGGTTCGCTTCATTCTCAGAGGACGCGCTGGTGCCAGCGGGTCTATGGCTTGCGGTGGCGCACCCGCTTGCCTTTCTCGCCGGCCTCGCCATATTCATTGTATTGGTGCTGTTGCTCTTGCGAACAATCGTGTCCGGCCTTGGCGCCGTCTTCCGCGCTGTGCGGACTCGGCAACGCGGCTTTCCCTAGGCGACGCCAGGATGCCGGACGGACACGACCGTATCCCGCGCTTTCACGTCGAAGCGCGGCTCGCATCCGGTGCAGCGCTGTCGCTGCCCCCTTCGGCAGCCCACCACGCGTCGAGGGTGCTGCGCCTGCGCGAGGGGGACGCAGTGTCGCTTTTCAACGGCATGGGCGGTGAGTACGCAGCCCGTATCGTACGGATTTCGCGTGACGGGGTCTCGGTCCAAGTAGGCGCTTTCGACCCGGTGGAAAGAGAGTCACCGCTTGCCGTCACCCTCGTGCAAGGCATTTCGTCGGGTGACCGGATGGACCTGACCATCCAAAAGGCCGTTGAGCTGGGCGTATCGGCTATCCAGCCCATCCTGGCTGACCGCTCTTTGGTGAAGCTCAAGGGCGAGCGTGGCGATTCGCGGCGCGAGCATTGGCGGCGTATTGCGGGGGCTGCGTGCGAGCAATGTGGCCGCAACCGCGTACCGCCTGTGGCGGCGGCGCTGAGCGCAAGCGATTACCGTGCACCCGAAGGCGCGCTAAAGCTGATGATGGCGCCATCAGGGAGTGTGTCGCTGCGCACGGCGGGGATTCAGGCCGCGAACCAAGTTGTGCTGGCCGTGGGCCCGGAGGCAGGGTTCAGCCCACGCGAGGAATCAGTACTCGCGGGCGCCGGCTTCGTGCCTGTGCAGCTCGGTCCCAGGATCCTGCGCACGGAAACAGCCGGGCCGGCGGCGCTGGCTGCCCTGAACGCGCTGTTCGGCGACAGCTAGCGCCGGGCGGCTTCCAGCAGCGCAACCACGCGCCGGTTGCCGCGCCGCTGCGCGAGCTGCAGCGCGGTTAGACCTGTTGCATCCTTCGCTTCGAGGTCCACGCCGCGCGCATTTATGAAGAGTTCCACCGCCAGGGCGTCGTCGCGGGTTGCAGCCTCAAGAAACTGGGAGGCGTCGTAATACCGAAAGCCGATTGCGGCGAGGTCCTTGCGGGCACGCAGGGCCGCATCGACGCCTTGGACGTTCCCATAGTCGTCGCGAGCGCGGTCCCGGCGTGCCAGGGCGATGAGGTCCTTCCCGAGCGTGATGGCTGTTTCCCTGTGCTCGCGGGGAAAATCGTCGAAGGTATCGCGCATGATGTCCCTTGCGATGCCGTTGGCCCTTGCGTCCTCACCCGACACGATACTCTCGATACGTCTGTCGATCATGCGCGGGTCGTCCGAACGGGCGGCGCTGTGCACGATCGACTGCACAAGGGAGAGAACCTTCCCGAAGATATCCCAATCGTCCTCCTGGTCGGGACGCGCATGTACGCTGCCGGAGACCAGCAGAGCCCCCAACACAAAGGATCGAAGCATACGCATGAGAGTTACTCCAAGGATCGACATGTGTCATTCCAGCGTTTGGCGAAAATTGACGCCCCGGTGACATGAGCCCGTACTGGCATAATATTCCCGAACGAACCAAAAATCCCGAAACTTTCCCAAAGCGCATGTCCCCGACTCCGCAGCCCGAAGCCTTCGTCCGCTGGTTCCGCCAGACTGCGCCTTATCTGCATGCGTTTGGCGGCCGCACGTTCGTAGTGGCTTTTGGCGGCGAGCTCGTCACCGACCGCGCCCGCTTTACCCATTTCATCCAGGACATCAACCTGCTGGCGGCCTTGGGGATTCGGCTGGTGCTCGTGCACGGCGCGCGCCCGCAGATAGAGGCAGCGCTGAAAGCCGCGGGCCAGCGCTCCCGTTTTACCAAGAGCCATCGAATCACCGACCAGGCGGCACTCGTTGCCGTCAAGCATGCGGCCGGCGCGCTGCGCGTCGAGCTCGAGGCGTTGTTGTCCCAGGGCCTGCCGAACTCACCTATGGCGGGAGCCGACATCCGCGTCGCATCGGGCAATTTCATCACCGCCAGGCCGATCGGCATTGTCGAAGGGATCGACCTGCAGTTCACCGGCACCGTCAGGAAGGTGGACGCGGTCGCCATCAAGCGGCGTCTCGAGGCCGAGGAGATCGTGCTGGTCCCGCATATCGGGTACTCGCCCACCGGAGAGGTCTTCAACCTTGGGTGGGAGGATGTCGCCTGCAGCGTGGCGGTGGCGCTGAAGGCCGACAAGCTGCTGATCTTTTCAGACTGGCTCCCGACGAATCGCAAAGGCGAAGTCATCGCGGAAATGACCGCCAAGGAAGCCGCAGCGCTGGCGCGAAAGACAGGCCTGCCGCCGGCCTCGGCGCGCACCCTGCATTGCGCCCTCCAGTCCCTCGCCGCCGGCGTTCCGCGCGCCCACCTGCTTTCTCGCCGCAGTTGGGGAGCCATCCCCCTCGAGTTGTTCACGCACTCGGGCGTCGGCACCATGATCACGGCAGACCCGGTGGAAGAAATCCGCACCGCGGGCATCGAGGATGTGAGGGGCATCATTGCGCTTATCGAGCCCCTCGAGGCCGAGGGAGCCCTGGTGAAGCGCAACCGGGAGATGCTGGAGCGCGAAATCGGCAATTTTACGGTGGTCGAGCACGACGGCGTCATCGTCGGGTGCGCGGCGCTTTACCCCTTTCCGGAGGAAAAAAGTGCCGAATTCGCATGTTTTGCGGTTGCCCCTGAATACCGCGATAGCGGCTACGGCGAGCAGCTCCTGCACGCCTGCGAAGAACGTGCCCGCGCACTGAAGATCCGCCGCCTGTTTGCGCTCACCACGCGGGCCGCACATTGGTTTCTCGAGCAGGGCTTCAGACCCGCCGACGTGAGCGCCCTGCCGGAGAAGAAGCAGGCGCTTTACAACTGGAAGCGCAATTCCAAGGTGTTCAAGAAACGCCTTCGCTAGGAGGCCCGGCCGGCCAAGGGGTAGAATTCCGGCCCACTCGACAATTGCGGGAAATGTCCATGGCAAGGATGGTGAATTGCGTAAAGCTCGGGCGCGAGGCGGAAGGGCTGGACATGCCGACCTATCCGGGCGACCTCGGCAAGCGCATCTTCGAGAATGTGTCCAAGGAGGCATGGCAGGGGTGGCTGCGCCACCAGACCATGCTTGTAAACGAGAACCGCCTGAACCTGGCCGACCCGAAGGCGCGAAAGTACCTGGTCGAGCAGATGGAGAAGCATTTCTTCGGCGACGGGGCGGACGCCGCAGTCGGGTACGTGCCGCCGAAAAGCTGAGCGGCTACTCCAGCAGCTCCTTCTCCACCTCCTCGATAGAGGTGTGGCGCACGTCGCGGCCCTTTACCATGTAGATCACGTATTCGGCCATGTTCTTGGCATGGTCGCCAATACGTTCGACCGCCTTGGCGATAAACAGGATTTCCAGCGAACGTGAGATCGTGCGGGGGTCCTCCATCATGAAGGTGATCAGCTGCCGCATGATGGCGCGAAAAGAGTCGTCTACCTCGCTGTCCTGCTTGACGACTGCCATCGCGGCCGACACGTCCAGGCGGGCGAAGCAATCGAGCGATTGGCGCAGCATGTGCACCGCGCGATCGGCAATGTGCGAAAGGTCCATGCGGGGCATGTGGAGCCGCTCGGCGGTGTGGATGAGCTTTGCCATCCGGGCGATCTTTTCGGCTTCGTCCCCTATGCGCTCGAGGTCGGTAATGGTCTTGATCACGGTAATCAGGAGCCGCAGGTCGCCGGCCGCGGGCTGGCGGCGCGCGATGATATGGCTGCAGGATTCGTCCAGCTCCACTTCCATCGCGTTGACGCGGTGGTCGTTTGCGATCACCCGTTCGATGTTTTCCATGTCGCCGGAAATCAGGGCGTCCATTGCCTGGACGATCTGTTCCTCGACCATGCCGCCCATTTGCAGTACCCGCGAGCGCACGTTCTCGAGTTCAGCATCGAACTGCTTGGAGATGTGCTCGGACATGGAGAACCCCTTGAAAATAAGGGTTTAGATTAGCACACCCGTATTGCGGAACTGTGACAGCGGGCGGCTCAGCGCGGAAAACTCCTGACGCCTGCGCCCGAGCCAAGCAGCAACACATCGGCGGGCCTGCGCGCAAACAGGCCATTGGTGACCACGCCCGCAATGTTGTTGAGTTGCGCCTCGAGCGCAGAGGGATCCGGGATGGCCAGGGCGTGACAATCGAGGATCAGGTTGCCGTTGTCGGTCTTGAAGCCTTCACGCAGTACGGGCCGGCCCCCCAGGCGTAGGAGTTCGCGCCCGACATGGCTTCGCGCCATAGGAATCACTTCGACCGGCAGGGGAAATTTGCCAAGTACCGGCACGAGCTTGGACGCGTCGCAAATGCAAACGAACTTTTTTGCCACTGCCGCGACGATTTTTTCGCGCGTCAGGGCTCCCCCGCCGCCTTTTATCATCTGCAGGTGCTCGGTGATTTCATCGGCGCCGTCGATGTAAACCGGCAAGTCGTCGACCGAATTGAGGTCGAACACGCGGATCCCGTGCTTCTTCAAGCGCTCGGCGCTCGCCTCGGAGGCAGCCACTGCGCCTTCTATTCGCCCTTTGATCGATGCGAGCGCGTCAATGAAGTAGTTGACCGTCGAGCCCGAGCCGACGCCTACGACGGCGTCTTCCACTACGTGCTCGAGCGCCTCCTTCGCGACGGCCTGCTTGAGCCCATCCTGGGTCATTTCTTTTTTAAGGGTGGCATGTCGGTGCACACACCTTCGTAGAGTTCCGCCGCCATGCCGACGGATTCGCCGAGGGTCGGGTGCGGGTGGATCGTCTTGCCGATGTCGACCGCGTCCGAACCCATTTCTATGGCGAGCGCCAGCTCGCTGATGAGGTCGCCAGCGCCGGTCCCGACGATTCCAGCCCCGACGATCCGATGACTCTCCGCGTCGAAAACGAGCTTGGTAAATCCTTCGTCGCGGCCGTTCGCAATCGCGCGCCCCGAGGCTGCCCAGGGAAATTTGCCTACGCCGACCTTCACGCCCTGCTTTTTCGCCTCATCCTCGGTCAGCCCGACCCAGGCGATTTCGGGATCGGTGTAAGCGACTCCGGGAATGACGCTTGCGTCGAAATGCGATTTTCCGCCCGCAGCGGCTTCGGCCGCCACGTGGCCCTCGTGCACCGCTTTATGCGCGAGCATGGGCTGGCCGACAATGTCGCCGATCGCAAAGATGTGCGAGACGTTCGTGCGCATCTGGCTATCCACCGGGATGAATCCCCGCTCGGTTACCGCCACTCCCGCCTTGTCCGCGCCGATCTTGTTGCCATTCGGCGACCGGCCGACCGACACGAGCACGAGGTCATAGGTCTGCGGTTCTTTCGGCGCCTTGACTCCTTCGAACCATGCCTTGATACCCTGCGCCGTCGCCTCGACCTTTACGGTCCTGGTATTTAGCATCACGTTGTCGAAACGTGATGCGTTGTATTTCTGCCATACGGCCACGAGGTCACGATCCGGGCCCGCCATCAGGGAGTCCATCATCTCAACCACATCCAGTCGCGTACCCAGCGTCGAATAGACGGTACCCATCTCCAGGCCGATGATGCCTCCGCCAATGACGAGCATCCGCTTCGGCACGCCCTTGAGCTCGAGGGCGCCGGTCGAATCGACGATGCGAGGATCCTCGGGCAGGAAGGGAAGCTTCGCCGCCTGCGAGCCGGCGGCAATAATCGCGTTTGCAAAACGCACAAGCTTGCGCCCCTCTTTCGTCTCGACAGCAAGCACGTTGGGCTCGACGAAACTCCCAGTGCCTTGTACGACGGTCACCTTGCGCAGCTTGGCCATGCCGGTAAGACCGGTGGTGAGCTTGCCGACGACCTTGTCCTTCCATCCGCGCAGCTTGCCGAGGTCGACACTGGGCTTGCCGTACGAGATGCCGTGTTCGGCCATGTGCGCAGCCTCGTCCATTACTGCGGCCACATGTAGCAGCGCTTTTGAAGGAATGCAACCGACGTTCAGGCAGACGCCGCCCAGCGTGGCGTAACGCTCGACGAGAACCACTTTCTTGCCAAGGTCGGCGGTGCGGAATGCCGCCGAGTAGCCGCCGGGGCCCGAGCCGAGCACCACGACATCGCAATCGAAGTCCGCCTTGACGCCCGAAGCCGGAGCGGGTGCAGCGGGCACCTGCGCTTGCGCACCGGCAGGCGCCGCCGCGGCCTTGGTCGGCGATTCAGGCTTGGCAACATTTTGCCCGGAGATTGGCTCCTGGCTTTGGGGTTCGATCGAAATTGTCAGTATTAGCGAGCCCTCGGCCACCTTGTCGCCGAGCTTCACCTTGACCTCCTCCACGACGCCCGCGGCGGGGGAAGGGATCTCCATCGTTGCCTTGTCCGACTCCACGGTGATCAGGGAGGTCTCTTTGCGGATCGAGTCGCCTGCCTTGACCAGGATCTCGATGACGCCCACTTCCTTGAAGTCCCCGATGTCCGGGACCTTGATTTCGATAACCTTGGCCATCTAGAGCAGCGACCTGCGGATGTCCGAGAGGACAGACACCAGGTAGGTCGTGAAGCGCGCCCCTGCGGCGCCGTCGATCACGCGATGGTCGTAGGAGAGCGACAGTGGCAGGACCAGCCGCGGTGCGAACTCCTTGCCATTCCAGACCGGCTTCATTACGGAGCGCGACACACCGAGGATCGCCACTTCCGGCGCGTTGATGATCGGCGTGAACATCGTACCGCCGATGCCGCCGAGGCTGGAGATCGAGAACGTTCCGCCTTGCATATCGCCGGGCTTGAGCTTTTTATCTTTCGCAAGCTTGGACACTTCGGCCAGTTCGCGGGCAAGGTCGAATACCCCCTTGCGGTCCGCGTCGCGAATCACGGGGACTACGAGCCCCTCGGGCGTATCGACCGCGACGCCTATGTGGAAGTACTTTTTAATCACCAGATTTTCGCCGGACTTGTCTAGCGATGCATTGAATTCCGGGAACTGGCGCAGTGCCGTGACGCTTGCCTTGATCAGGAAGGCGAGCATGGTGAGCTTGAAGCCCTGCTTTTCGGTATCCGCCGTGTTGGCCTTGCGGAACGACTCCAGATCGGTGATATCGGCCTCGTCGAACTGGGTGATGTGCGGAATCGAAATCCAGTTGCGATGGAGAAAGGCGCCCGAGATCTTCTTGATGCGTGACAAAGGCTTGGTTTCGATCGGCCCGAACTTGGCGAAATCGACATTCGCGAGCTCGGGCAGGTTGAAGGGCATTCCTCCAGCCGATGTCGCCGGCCCGGTTCCGACTTTTGCCGCTGCCAGCGCGCCTTTGACGAACGCCTGGACGTCTTCGCGGGTGATGCGGCCTTTCGGGCCCGACCCGCGTACCTTGGTGAGGTCGACGCCCAGCTCGCGGGCAAAGGCACGGATCGATGGACTCGCATGGGGCTTCGAGACAGTGGCGTCCTGCGGTTCGGTTGGAACGGGGTCCGGCTTCGCGATCGGCTTCGGCTCGGGGGTTGCGGGAGGCGCAGCCGGAGCCGCTGGAGTCTCCGGCGCCGCCTGTGGCGCCGGCTGAGGTGCCGCTGTCCGCGGCTCAGCCGGCGTCTGTGCTGCCGCTGACTCCTCCAGCATCAGGATCAGCGAGCCTTCGGCGACCTTGTCGCCCACCTTTACCCGCAATTCCTTTACGATCCCCGATACCGGTGACGGGATTTCCATGGTCGCCTTGTCCGACTCGACGGTGATCAGCGAGCCCTCCTTCTCGACGCGGTCTCCCGGCGAAACGAGGACTTCGATCACGCCGACTTCCTTGAAGTCGCCGATATCCGGGACCTTTATTTCGATCGCACCAGCCATTTTCTTGGTTTGCCTTTTCTTGAAGTGCGCAGTCCGCTACACCGTGGTGGGGTCAGGCTTGGACGGATCGATGCCGTACTTAGCGATGGCCTCCGCGACGGTCTTGGCTTTGAGCTCGCCCTGGTCCACGAGCGCCCTGAGCGCGGCGATCGCCACCCAATAGCGATTTACCTCGAAAAAGTGGCGCAGGGACGCACGGGTGTCTGAGCGGCCGAAACCGTCCGTGCCCAATACGCGATAAACCTTGTCCTTCGGCATGAAAGGCCGGATCTGCTCGGCGAACGTCTTCATATAGTCCGACGCCGCGACCACAGGGCCGGCTCGCTTGGCGAGGCATTGCTCGACGTACGGGACTCGCGGCTTGTCTTCCGGATGCAGCAGGTTCCAACGGTCTGCCGCGAGCCCTTCCCGCCGCAGCTCCGTAAAGCTCGGCGCGCTCCATACATCGGCCGCCACGCCCCAGTCCTTCTCGAGCAGCGCGGCCGCGGCGATGACTTCGCGCAGGATCGTTCCCGATCCAAGGAGCTGCACCCGCAGCTTGGCTTTCGATTTCGAATCTGTGAGGAGATACAACCCCTTGAGGATGCCTTCCTCAACGCCCCTGGGCATCGCCGGATGCTCGTAGTTCTCGTTCATCACAGTGATGTAGTAATAGACGTCCTCCTGCTTTTCCACCATGCGAGTGAGCCCGTGCTGGATGATCACGGCAAGCTCGTACGCAAAGGTGGGATCGTAAGACACGCAGTTGGGTATGACCGACGACATGATGTGGCTGTGCCCGTCCTCGTGCTGCAATCCCTCGCCATTCAGGGTGGTGCGGCCGGCGGTGCCGCCGAGCAGGAATCCGCGCGCGCGCTGGTCGGCGGCCGCCCAGGCGAGGTCGCCGATCCTCTGCATGCCGAACATCGAGTAGAAGATGTAGAAGGGGATCATGTTCACCCCGCTCGTCGAGTACGACGTGGCGGCGGCGATCCACGACGAGAAAGCGCCGGCCTCGTTGATTCCTTCTTCGAGCACCTGGCCGGCCTTGTCCTCCCGGTAATACATGACCTGGTCCTTGTCGACGGGTTCGTACTTCTGGCCCTCCTGGGAGAAGATGCCGAGCTGGCGGAACATGCCTTCCATGCCGAAGGTGCGCGCTTCATCGGGAACGATAGGAACGATTTTCTTGCCGAGATTCTTGTCGCGCACAAGCGTCGTAAGGATCCGCACAAACGCCATGGTCGTTGAAATCTCGCGGCCTTCGGATCCTTTTAGCTGCGCTTCGAATACCTCGAGCTTCGGCACCGGCAGGGAATGGAATGCCTGGCGGCGCCGCTGCGGCAGAAAGCCGCCGAGTGCGGCGCGCCGTTCGAGCAGATATTTCATCTCGGGCGAATCCGGCGCCGGCTTGTAAAAAGGCAGTTCCTCGAGCTTGTCGTCGGGAATGGGCACGTTGAAACGGTCGCGCATCTGGCGGATGGAGTCGATGTCCATCTTCTTTTGCTGATGCGTGGTGTTCTTCCCCTCGCCGATCTTGCCCATGCCATAGCCCTTCACTGTCTTGGCAAGGATTACGGTGGGCTGGCCCTTGTGCTTGACTGCCGCCGCATACGCGGCGTAGATCTTGTGCGGATCGTGCCCCCCGCGGTTGAGGCGCCAGATGTCGGCGTCGGTCATGCGCGAAACCATTTCGAGCAGCCGCGGATCCTTGCCGAAGAAGTGCTTGCGCACGAAAGCGCCGTCGTTTGCCTTGAAGTTCTGGTATTCGCCGTCGACGGTATCTTCCATTACCTTCTTGAGTGCGCCGTCCTTGTCGCGCGCGAGCAGCGGATCCCAGTAGGAGCCCCAGATCAGCTTGATGACGTTCCACCCGGCGCCGCGGAAGTCGGCCTCGAGCTCCTGGATGATCTTGCCATTTCCGCGCACCGGACCATCGAGGCGCTGGAGGTTGCAGTTGACGATGAAAACGAGATTGTCGAGTTTCTCGCGGACCGCCATCCCGATCGCACCCAGGGATTCGGGCTCGTCCATTTCGCCGTCCCCGCAGAACACCCAGACTTTGCGGTTCTCGGTGTTTGCGAGGCCCCTTGCGTGCATGTACTTGAGGAAACGCGCTTGGTAGATCGCTTGCAGCGGTCCAAGGCCCATTGAGACTGTCGGGAACTGCCAGAAATCCGGCATGAGCCAAGGATGTGGATACGACGTTATGCCCTTGCCATCCACGTCGCGGCGGAAATTCAGCAGCTGCTCTTCGGAAAGGCGCCCCTCCAGGTAAGCACGGGCATAAATCCCAGGCGCCGAGTGGCCCTGGAAATAGATCAGGTCGCCGCCATGACCCTCCGAGGGAGCGTGCCAGAAGTGATTGAACCCGATGCCAAACAGCGTACCCACGGAAGCAAAGCTTGCAATATGGCCGCCGAGATCCCCGTCCGCCTTGTTCGCCTTGGCGACCATCACCATTGCGTTCCAGCGCGTGTAGGAGCGGATTCGTTCCTCAAGCGCGTGATCGCCGGGCGAGCGCTCCTCCATGTGCGGAGGGATCGTGTTGAGGTACGCCGTATTCGCCGAAAAAGGCAGGTAGGCCCCGGACTGCCGGGCCGTGTCGATCAGCTTCTGCAGCAGGAAGTGGGCGCGCTCAGGCCCCTCGCGCTCGAGGACCGCCTCCAGCGCGTCAAGCCATTCCTTTGTTTCCTGCGAGTCCGCGTCATTGGCCGCGGGAAATTGGGGAACGGCTGACATGACTCCTCCGAATTGAGGCTCTGTGCTGTCGAATGGGAGCGCGGATCCCTGATTTTTATGATCCGCAGCGCTATGGAATGTCGTCGAAGCTTAATACGTTCATGTGACCCGCACAAACACGCGCGCATTACTTGCGCCGAGCCGCGCAAAACACCTTATTTCACATTGTAAGATTGAATTCCGTATTGTGCAATCCACCCGGGTGCTAAACTTCGGCCCCTTTTTCGCCCCGGCCGCCGCGCAAATGACCGCCCGAATCATCGATGGAAAAGCGCACGCCGCCGCGTTGCGCGCGCAACTGAAGGTTGATGCAGCTGAACTCGTCGGGCGAGGGGTGCGACCGGGACTTGCCGTAGTCATCGTGGGTGACGACCCCGCCTCGCGAACCTACGTACGCAACAAGGTGCGCGCGTGCGAGGAGGCAGGCATTGTCTCAAAGCTTCACGATTTCCCTGTCGACGCCACCGAAGCGGCAGTCATAGCGCGCGTTCAGGAACTCAACCTGGCCCCCGACATCGATGCGGTCCTGGTGCAGCTTCCCCTTCCCCCTCATCTCGACGAAGCGCGGGTGCTTGCCGCGGTCGCCCCTGAAAAGGACGTCGACGGTTTTCATGTAAGCAGTGCGGGTGCACTCCTGATAGGCGCCCCCCAATTTGTGCCCTGTACTCCGGCAGGCATCATGTATCTCCTTGAAAAGGAAAACATCCGCATCGCCGGGCGGCACGCGGTAGTCATTGGGCGCAGCAATATCGTGGGCAAGCCCATGGCGTTGCTCCTCTTGCAAAAAGACGCCACGGTCACCATTTGTCACTCAAGAACCCCGGACCTGGCGATCCACACGCGCATGGCGGACATTCTCGTCGCCGCTGTCGGCCGGATGAATTTTGTCGGCGCTGACATGGTCAAACCCGGTGCCTGCGTAGTCGACGTGGGAACCAATCGCGGTCCGGATGGGAAATTGCGCGGGGACGTGGATTTCAACGCAGTTAAGGATGTCGCCGGAAGCATCACACCAGTGCCCGGGGGCGTGGGTCCGATGACGGTTGCAATGCTGGTGGCCAATACGCTCCACGCCGCCGGCCAGAGAAAGCAGGAGTCGAAATGAGCGTTGCCGAAACAAACCCACTTCTAGATTTTTCCGGCCTGCCACGCTTCCCGGAAATCAAGGCCGGACACGTAGGGCCTGCCGTCGATCGGCTGCTAGTCGAGTCACGCGTTCTCGTCGCAACCGTTTCAGGCGACCAGGTCCCGGCGACATGGAACGCTTTCGTGCTTCCCCTCGAAAATTCGTCCGAGCGCCTCTCGCGTGCCTGGGGACAGGTGGAACACCTGCACGCCGTCCTCGACAGCCCCGAACTGCGGTCGGCCTACAAAGAGAGCCTGCCGAAAATCACCCAGTTCTGGACCGAGCTCGGCCAGAATCAGCGGCTGTTCGACAAGTACAAGACGCTTAGGGATTCAGCTGAGTTCGCGGGGCTGGTGCCGGCGCGCAAGAAACTAGTCGAAAACGCGCTGCGCGACTTTCGTCTCGGTGGCGCGGAGCTGCCCGCCGAGCTGAAGCCGCGCTACGCGGCAATCCAGGACGAGCTTGCATCGCTTTCGGCAAAATTCTCGGAGAACGTGCTCGACGCCACAAACGCGTATTCGATATTCATCGAGGACGACAAAAAGCTGGGCGGGCTCCCTTCGGATGCGGTTCAGGCGGCACGCGAAGCCGCGCAAAAGGGCGACAAGGCAGGATGGAAGTTCACCCTTCAGATGCCTTCCTACCTGCCGATCATGCAGTATGCAGATGACCGTGAACTGCGCGAAACGCTCTATCGCGCGAATGCCACCCGCGCCTCGGAGTTCGGCCGGCCTGAGTGGGACAACACGCCCCTGATCAGCCGCATCCTGAAGCTGCGCAAGGAAGACGCGGCGTTGCTGGGCTATGCGAGCTTTGCGGAGGTGTCGCTGGTGCCCAAGATGGCGCAAACCCCGAAGGAAGTCCTCGATTTCCTGCACGACCTCGCCAGGCGCGCCCGGCCGTTCGCCGAAAAAGATCTTGCCGAACTGCGCGAATTTGCCTCGCGACAACTTGGGCTTGAGTCGCTCGAAGCTTGGGACATGGCTTATGCGTCCGAAAAGCTGCGCGCTGAGCGCTATTCGTTCTCGGACCAGGAGGTGAAGCAGTATTTTCCTGAAACCCAGGTTGCCCCCGGAATGTTCAAGCTGGTTGAAACTTTGTACGGGATTCGTATCGTCGAATCGAAGGCGCCTGTATGGCATGCGGACGTGCGCTTTTTTGACATTCGTGACGCCACGGGAGCCTTGGTGGGACAGTTCTATGTCGACCTGTACGCCCGCGAAACCAAGCGAGGCGGCGCGTGGATGGACGGCGCAATCACCCGCCGACGCACGGATAGCTCGATCCAAACGCCGGTTGCATATCTGAACTGCAATTTCTCAGGCCCGGTCGGCGGAAATCCCGCCCTCTTCACGCATGACGATGTGATCACGCTGTTCCATGAATTCGGGCATGGACTGCACCACCTTCTGACCGAAATCGAGGACCTGGGCGTGTCAGGGATCAATGGCGTCGAATGGGACGCGGTCGAGCTACCCAGCCAGTTCATGGAAAATTTCTGCTGGGAATGGGAAGTCCTCGAGCACATGACGAGGCACGTCGACACCGGCGAACCGCTTCCCCGCGCCCTATTTGAGAAAATGCTCGCTGCGAAGAATTTCCAGTCCGGGCTGGGCATGTTGCGCCAGCTCGAATTCTCTCTGTTCGACATGCTTTTGCATTTCGACTTCGACCCGGGTGCCGGGCGAAGCGCACAGGATGTTCTTGACGCGGTACGCAAAGAGGTGGCGGTCCTGCTGCCGCCGGCCTACAACCGCTTCCCGAACAACTTCTCGCACATTTTCGCCGGCGGCTATGCGGCAGGGTATTACAGCTACAAATGGGCGGAAGTGCTCTCAGCGGACGCCTTCAGTGCGTTTGAGGAAACGCGCAGCCGCAACGGTGTGCTCGATGGAGCGACGGGCGCGCGTTTCCGGGACGAGGTTCTGGCGGTCGGTGGGAGCCGGCCGGCGGCGGAATCGTTTCGAGCTTTCCGTGGCCGCGACCCCCAGGTCGATGCCCTGCTGCGTCACAATGGTATGATCCCCGCGTAGTTTTACAGGGCGCCGTGCAGGCCCCGTTCGCATTTCAACGGGCACTTTCGGCCGCAGCCACCGGGAAGAAATGAAGCTGGCGACGTGGAACGTCAATTCGCTCAAGATCCGGCTTGGTCATCTGGTCGACTGGCTGCACGCTGCGCAACCGGACGTCATGTGCCTGCAGGAGCTCAAGCTCGAGGACGGTAAATTTCCGCGCGACGAACTGGCCGCGGCAGGCTATTCGGCCGCGTTCTCCGGGCAAAAGACGTATAACGGCGTCGCCATCCTGGCTCGCGGTCCGCTCGAAGATGTGCAAAAGGGAATCCCTGGATTCGTGCACGAGCACAAGCGTGTCATTGCCGCGACGGTCAATGGAGTGCGCATCGTTTGCCTGTATGCACCCAACGGTCAGGCTGTGGGCTCGGACAAATACGCGTACAAGCTCCAGTGGTATGCAGCTTTGCATGGGTGGCTGAAGGGGGAGCTGGCACGCCATCCGGAGCTTGCGGTACTCGGTGACCTCAACATCGCACCGGAAGATCGCGATGTGCATGATCCCAAGGCGTGGGAGGGACAGATCCATGTATCCGAGCCCGAGCGTGCCGCCTTTCGCGGACTCCTTGGCCTCGGCCTTAGAGACTCGTTCCGCCTCTTCGAGCAGGCCGAGAAAAGCTTCTCATGGTGGGACTACCGGATGATGGGATTCCGGCGCAATGCGGGACTGAGGATCGATTTCGTTCTGCTCTCCCCCGCCCTTGCCACAAAGTGCACCGCCTGCAGCATTGACAAGACACCGCGCAAACTCGAGCGTCCGAGCGATCACACCCCGGTCATCGTGGAAATCGCCTGACGGGTCAATCCGTCAGTCGATTGCGGCGTAGGCGGGCAGGGTAAGAAATTCAACATAGTCCCCGGTCGTGAGCTGACCGAAAAGCTCCGCGGCCTGCTCGTATTTGCCCTGCTTCCAGGCTGCCTCGCCAAGATAGGTATTTACCTTCGGCAACTCCTCCGCCAGCAGGCTGCGGAACAATTCGGCGGTCACCTTGCGCCCGTCGTCCAGTTTGCCCTTGTCGCTTCGTATCCACTGCCAGATCTGCGATCTGGAAATCTCGGCGGTCGCCGCGTCTTCCATAAGGTTGAAAACCGGCACGCAGCCGTTGCCCGCCAACCATGCCCCGAGATATTGGATGCCTACTGAGATATTGTTGCGCAGTCCTGCTTCGGTGATCGGTCCTTCGGGCTTGAAATCGAGCAGATCCTTCGCGCCGTAGTTCACGTCGGGACGCTGTTTGTCGTATTGGTTTGGATTCGGCATATGCTTGTCGAAGACCTCCTTCGCGATCGGCACCAATGCCGGATGCGCGACCCAGGTGCCGTCGCAGCCGTCGGTCACTTCCCGCAGCTTGTCCTGGCGCACCTTTTCAAGTGCTGCCTCGTGGGCAATCGGATCATTCTTGATCGGGATCTGCGCTGCCATACCGCCCATCGCCGGGGCGCCCCGCTTGTGGCAGGTCTTCACAAGCGTAAGGGCGTAGGCGCGCATGAACGGCGAAGTCATCGTCACTTGCGACCGGTCGGCAAGGCAGAAATCCTTGTTGGAACGGAATTTCTTGATGCAGGAAAAGATGTAATCCCATCGACCGATGTTCAGACCTGCTGAGTGATCCTTGAGCTCCCAGAGGATCTCTTCCATCTCGAACGCGGCAACGACAGTCTCGATGAGCGCGGTGGCCCGAATCGTTCCGTGCGGGATCCCGAGCTCCTTCTGCGCGACCGTGAAAATGTCGTTCCACAACCGGGCCTCGAGATGAGATTCCATCTTTGGGAGGTAGTAGTAGGGACCGCTGCCGCGCTTGAGCAATTCCTTCGCGTTGTGGAAAAACAGCAGCGCGAAATCGAGAATGCCCCCTGATACGGGCTTGCCATCCACCAGTACATGCTTTTCGTCGAGGTGCCAGCCTCGCGGCCGTGGTACGAGCACCGCGGTCCTGTCATTCAGCTTGTACTGTTTGTCCCCTTGGTCGAGCGTGATGGTGCGGCGAACGGCGTCGCGTATATTGATCTGACCGTCGATCATGTTGAACCAGGTGGGGCAATTGGCGTCCTCGAAGTCAGCCATGAAAGTCGATGCACCGCAGTTCAGTGCATTGATGACCATCTTGCGATCAGTCGGTCCAGTAATCTCCACACGCCGGTCGAGCATGTCGGCCGGTTGGCGCGCGATGGTCCATTTTGCCTCCCGTATCGTCTGCGTATCGGTCAGGAAATCGGGGAGCTTCCCCGCGTCAAACTCCTTTTGCCGTGCAGCACGATGAGCCAATAGTTCAGCTCTGCGCGGCTCAAAGGCGCGGTGCAGCAACGCTACAAGGGCAAGCGCCTCCTTGCTGAGAATCTGAGCAAATTCAGGGCTGATCTCTGCATTGATCTGGACGCCAACGGGTAGGGCAGTAACCATGGACAATCCTCTATTGCTTTGCACAAAAAGAAGGGGGATTGTACCTTGCGATTCCGCATAGTGAAATAACCGGGATTCGCCGAAATGTCGACTAGGCCGCGTCCTTGTCTTCGATTCCCAGCTCCTGGATTTTGCGCGTGATCGTATTACGCCCCATCCCAAGCAGGTTGGCAGCTTCGATCCTCCGCCCGCCTGTCCGCGCCAAGGCTTTTGTTATCAATGACTTCTCGAATTGTCGGCCGAGTAGATCGAGGATACCGCTCTCCCCCCTGCCGAGGCGGCGTTCGACCTCCTGCTCGAGTGCCGCCACCCAATCCGAAGCAACCGCAGCGGCCATCGGTTCCCGGAATTCCGCCGGGAGATCGCCAACTTCGATTACCTGACCGGGGGCCATTACGGTGAGCCAGTGGCAGAGATTCTCGAGTTGGCGCACGTTGCCTGGAAAGTCGAGCCGCGCAATATGCTCTACGACTTCGTCCGAAAGGCGCTTGGGATCGACCCCAAGTTGCGCAGCACTATCGGTCAGAAAGTGGCGGGCAAGGAGGGGTATGTCTTCTTTTCTTTCCCGCATTGCCGGAAGCCGGATCCGGATCACGTTCAGGCGGTGGTACAGATCTTCGCGAAAACTCCCTTCCCGGACTCTCGCGTCCAGGTTCTGGTGAGTTGCAGCTATCACCCGAACGTTGGTCTTGATTTGATGGTGACCGCCCACGCGATAAAAACTCCCGTCGGACAGAACGCGCAACAGACGGGTCTGTAGATCAGCGGGCATATCCCCGATCTCATCGAGGAAGAGCGTACCCCCTTCCGCCTGCTCGAAACGTCCGCGCCTCTGCGCCTGCGCTCCAGTAAACGACCCTCTTTCATGGCCAAATAGTTCTGATTCCAGAAGGTCCTTCGGCATTGCCGCTGTGTTAATGGCGACGAATGGTTTAGCTGCACGCGCACTGTGGCGGTGCAAAGCGCGCGCGACCAACTCCTTGCCCGAACCTGATTCGCCGGTGATGAGGACAGTCGCCGTGGATTGGGACAACCGGCCAATCGCGCGGAAGACTTCCTGCATTGCGGGCGCCTGACCGAGAATTTCGGGCGCCTCTGCGACCGGTTCGAGAGCAGCCGACTCCCGCTGGCTTTCGTCGAGGGCGCGCCGGATGAGCTCAACAGCCTGGTCGACATCAAATGGCTTGGGCAGATACTCGTATGCTCCTCCCTGAAAGGCCGCCACTGCGGACTCGAGATCGGAATAGGCGGTCATCACGATCACCGGAACCGTCGGGTGCCTTTCCTTGACGGTTTGAAGCAACTGCAGTCCCGAGGGCCCCGGCATCCTGATATCCGACACCAGGACCTGGGGCGGACCTTCGCTCAGCGCATCCAGAGCGTCGGAAGCCGACGGAAATGATACGAACGAAATCCCTTCGCGGCCGAGAGCCTTTTCGAACACCCACCGGATAGAACGATCGTCATCGACGATCCAGACTGGCTTCATCAGATTCCAGACAAGTGCGCCCGGCGGGGACTACCCGAGGGGCAGCAGAATTGTGAACACAGTGCGGCCGGGCCGACTGTCGCATTCGATCATCCCATGGTGATACCGGACGAAAGTCTGCGCCAGCGACAAACCCAGCCCGCTTCCTCCCTCACGCCCTGACACGAGGGGGTTGAAAATCTTGTCGCGAATGTCCTGCGCGACGCCGGGGCCGTTGTCTATCACTTGCAATTCTAGTGCCAGCTTGTGGCGCTGCTTTACGATTGTTGTCTGGCGCGCAATGCGCGTCCGCAGCTCAATCGTGCCCATTGGCGACGCCCCCCCACTCGCCACGGATCGCAGGGCCTGTGCGGCATTTCGCGCGATGTTCAGCGTGGCCTGAATGAGCTGTTCCTTGTCCCCGATGAGTTCCGGAACGCTCACGTCATAATTGCGCCGGATCGTAATGCCACCGGAAAATTCGGCCAGGATAAGGCTTCGCACCCTTTCCAGTATCTCGTGCACATTCAAAGGCGCCAGTCGGGGCGTGCGATGCGGCGTAAGCAGACGGTCCATCAGGGCCTGCAGTCGATCCGCTTCCTTGATAATTACCTGGGTGTATTCCCTGAGCTCGAGCTTGTCGAGCTCGCGTTCGAGGAGCTGAGCCGACCCTCTGAGCCCGCCAAGGGGATTTTTGATTTCGTGCGCAAGATTGCGGATCAGCTCGCGGTTCGCCGCCTGCTGGTCGATCATTCGCTCCTCGCGGGCGATGCGAAGCTGTTGCTCGATCGGACGCAATTCGATCAGGAGGGGAGTCTCGGGCACGGCTATGTGCGCGATCATCGCCACAAGCGCCGTCGGCTCCTGGCCTTGGCGGACGTAACTAACGTTTCTGGCGGAGTAGTCCCAGTGACTGGCGAGCGCATCTGCCAGCGTCCTTCCGAGTTCGGCCTGCTCGGCAAACAGCGGTATGAACGGCTGGCCCAGCAGGGTCCTGACGCCGGTATCGAGAAGGATTTCGGCCGCCGGGTTGGCATAGCGGACGATGAACTCTTCGTCTAGAACCGCGACGGCGGTAGGCAGCAATTCAAGCCCTGAAAAAGGCGCGCTCATGCGGGGTGCGACCGGGGCCTGGGAGACCGGCAAGCATTTACCTCAGCTTGCCGAGTTCCTTGCGCAGCTCGTCGGCGTTCTTGGCATGGAGCTCGACGTTGTCCTTGTACTTCTGCAGGCGTTCCATCACGCGTGCGTAGTTCTTTTCATCTCCGTGGCGGACCGACTCCTGCTCTGAAAGATCGGCCTTCGCCTTGGTGAGAAGAGCCTCTTCGCTTGCCAATTCTGACTCCAGGGCCGCCCTTTGACGGTCGCGCGCACTCAAGCGCTCGCCGATGCTCTCTCGAGGGAAACCGGCAGGCGATTTCGTGCCTGCCTTGGGCGCAGCCGAAGGCGGTATTACGCTGACTCGCTGGCTCTGGATGATCTTGCATTCCTTACCCGTGGTCTCGTCTTTGACGTTTGTCACGTGGGTCTTCCCGGTGGGGTCGACGCAACGCCAGATTATCTGGACCTCGGTGCCCGCTTGGGGAAAAGCGGAGCACGCCGCAGTCAGCAGCCCCACAGCCAGCAAGCACCGGGCCAATTTGCAAGTCACCATCGAGAACGCACCTTAACTCGAACAGACAAGTGTATGTTACGCATCAATATTTTACAATGTCGCCCAAAAAACAAAAAGGACGGGCATTGCCCGTCCTTCGTTTAACGCTTGAACTCGTCTGCGGGCTAAGATTTCCCGATCATGACGAGTAATACATGTCGAATTCCACCGGGTGAGTCGTCATGCGGAACCGGGTGACCTCGTTCATTTTCAGCTCAATGTATGAATCGATGAAGTCATCCGAAAATACCCCGCCCTTCGTGAGGAAGGCGCGATCGGAGTCAAGGCTTTCGAGGGCCTGATCGAGCGAAGAGCACACGTTCGGCACCTTCTTAGCTTCTTCCGGCGGAAGGTCGTAGAGGTTCTTATCCACCGGATCCCCTGGGTGGATCTTGTTCTGAACACCATCCAGACCGGCCATGAGCAGCGCGGCAAACGCCATATACGAATTTGCCGTCGGATCCGGGAAACGAACCTCGACTCGGCGCGCCTTGGGGCTGTTTACGAAGGGGATCCGGCAGGACGCCGAGCGGTTGCGTGCAGAGTACGCCAGGTTGATCGGCGCCTCGAAACCCGGAACCAGGCGCTTGTAGCTGTTGGTACCCGGATTGGTTATCGCATTCAATGCCTTGGCATGCTTGATGACGCCACCGATATAAAACAGCGCGAACTCGGACAGGCCCGCGTACCCATTGCCCGCAAAAAGATTCTCGCCACCTTTCCAGACGGACTGGTGGACGTGCATACCGGAGCCGTTATCGCCTACGACGGGCTTGGGCATGAAAGTCGCGGTTTTGCCATACGATGCAGCCACATTCCACACGGTGTATTTGAGAATTTGCATCCAATCCGCCCGCTGGACCAGCGGCGCGAATTTCGTGCCGATTTCGCACTGGCCCGGGGCGGCCACTTCGTGGTGATGGACTTCAACCTCGACACCCTGCTGTTCCAGTGCAATGCACATTGCATTCCGGATATCTTGAAGCGTGTCCGCAGGCGGGACCGGGAAATACCCCCCTTTGACGGGCGCGCGATGGCCCATGTTTCCCGACTCATAGTCGATTCCGGACGACCACGGCGCCTCTTCCGAACGAATCTTTACGGAGCAGCCTGACATGTCAACCTGCCAGGTCACGCCGTCGAAAACAAAAAACTCGGGCTCCGGTCCAAAATAGGCAGTGTCTCCCAGTCCGGACGACTTCAGGTAGGCTTCGGCGCGCTTGGCTATCCCACGCGGGCAGCGATCGTACGGCTTGCCATCAGAAGGTTCGACCACGTCGCAGGATATGTTCAGCACGGGCTCGTCGGTAAACGGGTCCATCCGGGCGCTGTTGGGGTCCGGCATGAGGAGCATGTCGGAGGCCTGGATGCCTTTCCAGCCGGCGATGGACGAACCATCGAACGCGTGGCCGGAATCAAACTTGTCCATGGTGAAATATTTCGCCGGAACTGACACATGCTGTTCTTTTCCGAGCGTGTCGGTGAACCGGAAGTCGACAAACTTCACTTCCTTTTCCTTGGCCAACTTCAAAACATCGGCTGCCGATGGCATTTAACTCTCCCTGAAGAAGCAAATAGAATGCGGAACCGGCCCCAAGGGCCGGACAAAATTGAATCGAGCAGTTTCCATGCCACACAATGAATTCGACCCTATTACTTGCTATGGGTCGCCTCGGGTACGAATTCTACCGAAGGGACCCGCACCGTTTCAATGCAGTTTAAGCCAGCTTTCACAAAAATGGGGCGGTGCACGCACCAAGTCTGGGTCGGCCCCCAAAACCATGATTCCGGAGGTGCCACATGGCAGACGCCAATTCGATCAAAAAAATTGCCCAGCAACGCGCAGGCGAACTGAAGCTCCCCTACGCAGGCGCGCTGCTTCCCCAAGAAGCCCACGCACTAATGCGGGAGGGCGCGAAACTTATCGACGTTCGCACCAAAGCCGAGCTTGAGTGGGTGGGTCAAGTACCGGGTGCGCTGACAGTGGAGTGGAATGGGTGGCCCGGCGGCAATCCGAATGCGGACTTTATCCCGCAAGTCGAAGCGCGGGTCGTCAAAGATGTGCCCGTCATGTTCCTTTGCCGCTCCGGCGGACGTTCGCACAACGCCGCGGCCGCGGCCGCTAAGGCTGGGTACAAGGAATCCTACAACGTGCTGGAAGGCTTCGAAGGTGACAAGAATTCTGAGGGGCGCCGCAATACGACGGGGGGATGGCGCGTTGCCGGACTACCCTGGGTCCAGGGTTAGCTGTTAGCTGACGGACCAGTTCACCAGCCCTGTGTAAGCCGTCAGCAAGACGGCTCCCCCGAAGATGATCCGGTACCAAGCAAACAATGTGAAGTCGTGACTTGTGATGTAACGCAACAGCCATCTCACGCAAAGGAAGGCCGCAACGAACGCGATGATGCCACCGACCGCAAAAATGCCAAGATCGTCCGCGCTCAGCAGCGAGCGATTCTTGAACAGGTCGTAGGCTCCTGCGGCCATCAACGTCGGGACAGCGAGAAAGAAAGAGAACTCGGTCGCCGCCTTGCGGGAAAGGCCGAACAACATGCCGCCCACAATCGTTGCGCCGGAGCGCGACGTACCTGGAATAAGCGCGAATGCCTGGGCAAACCCGACTTTGAGCGCGTCTTTCCAGGTCATGTCGTCGACGCTTTCAACGGTCACCGGCCGCGGCCGGCGCTCTATCCAGAGTATTAGCAGGCCCCCGGCAATGAATGCCAGGGCAACAGGTACCGGCTTGAAAAGGTGGGACTTGATCAACCTCCCGAATGCGAGCCCGAGCACGGCAGCGGGCATGAACGCGATGGCGAGATTCAGCACGAATCTACGCGCGGCCAGATTTGAAAAAAACCGCGAGATCACGTTCAGGAACCGGAGCCGGTATTCCCACACGATTGCCAGCATTGCGCCCGTCTGAATCACGACATCGAAAACCTTTGCCCGATCGTCGTTGAATCCAAGCAGATCCCCGGCAAGTATTAAATGCCCGGTGCTCGAAATAGGAAGGAACTCCGTGAGACCTTCGACAATCCCGAGAATGAGGGCGCAGACGAGATCGTGGCCGCTCAAGGTTCCGCCACGCGCTCGATAAGTCTCTTGTTGGCGGCAGAAAGTCTTTCTATGAGTATGCGCATGAACGACTTGTTGAACTGGACCTGGCACGCATCGCTGGCCGCCGAAAGGGACGCGGCCTTGATCTCGAGCACAAGCACTGGCGTGGTGGAACGGATCGTCGTGCTTCTCAGCGCCGTGTCCGAGGCGAAATAGAGCATTTCGCCAAAGCAGTCTCCCGGTCCGAGACTGGCAAGGTGATGGCTTTCCCTCGTGACATCGCTGCGACCATCGACGAGGATGAAAAAACCGTCCCCTCTTTCACCTTCCTGGATCAGGAATCGATTGGCGGGGACATGCCGCCACGCTGAAATTCGCAGAGTCTCCCAGATCTCCACGTCGCGGAAATCGCGGAAGAACGAAAGATTGCGCAACAAGTGGAACTTGCGGGTTTCGGAGAAGTCTTCGCGCGGCGCCTCGAGTTCACGGAACAACGACGCCAGGTCCTTGCCGAATTCAATCCAGTTCTGGTACCGCTGGCCCATCTCCTTTTGCATGGCCTTCTCTACGATTGCCTCGATGGCCGGAGGCAGATTCTGGCGCACTGACGACAATAGGGGCGGTGCGTGATTGACGATCTGGTACATCAGGCTTGCTTGTGACGACGCTGTAAATGGGAGCCGGCCGGCCAGGAGCTGGAACATCACCACGCCGAGTGAATAGATATCCGTCTGGTGCGTAAGCTCGCGGTCCGTCAACTGTTCGGGCGACATGTAGGCAGGCGAACCGGCATTGCCGATATTGGTATGAGTCGCTTCCTCGAGCTGCGCGACCCCGAAGTCGGCGAGCTTCACGTCGAAGTCTTCGGTCACGAGGATGTTGGCCGGCTTGATGTCACGGTGAATGATTCCCATCCGATGCGCATACTCAAGCGCCCGGCTGCACTTGAACACAACCTCGACGACACGCTCAAGCGGAAGCAGGTTGTCCATGACTGCGTACTGTGCAAGCGTTCCACCGGCGACGTAGTCCATCACCACATAGCTGAATTCGTCTTCGACGGCTGCGTCGAGTAGGGAGACTATATGCGGATGCTCCAGCTTCCCGACGAGGGCGGCCTCGGTCAGGAATGCACTTCGATGGTTGCCGCCGAATGCCGGGTCTTCCATGGCGTGATTGAAGACCTTGATGGCGACATCGCGTTCCGCAAACGTATCGCGGGCCCGATATACAGAGCTCGTTGCGCCCCGGCCCAGCTCATTCAGCAGGAGATACTTGCCTATCGACGCCGGCAAGGTAGTCGACATTCGTACGTTGCCCCGTTGATTCCGTTAGGCTTTGTGGTAGATCTCGCTGCCCTTCTTCACGAATTCAATCGCCTTCTCGTGCATTCCTTTTCTAAGGGCATCATCCGGCGACACGCTGTGTTTCGCGGCGTAGTCGCGCACGTCCTGCGTGATCTTCATGGAGCAGAAATGCGGCCCGCACATGGAGCAGAAATGGGCCACTTTCGCGCTGTCCTTCGGCAAAGTCTCGTCGTGGAAGTCTTTTGCGGTGTCCGGATCAAGGCCAAGGTTGAATTGGTCTTCCCATCTGAATTCAAAGCGCGCCTTGGAAACCGCGTTATCGCGGATCTGGGCGCCAGGGTGACCCTTTGCGAGATCTGCAGCGTGCGCCGCGATCTTGTACGCCATGATTCCGTCCTTTACGTCCTTCTTGTTCGGCAAGCCGAGATGCTCTTTGGGCGTCACGTAGCACAGCATTGCCGTTCCGTACCAGCCGATCTGTGCGGCACCGATTGCAGAAGTAATGTGGTCGTATCCCGGCGCAATGTCGGTGGTCAGGGGACCAAGCGTGTAGAACGGCGCCTCCTTGCACCATTCAAGCTGTAGATCCATGTTGTCCTTGATCAGCTGCATCGGAACGTGTCCTGGCCCTTCGATCATCACCTGCACATCGTGCTTCCACGCAATCTGGGTGAGCTCGCCAAGGGTCTTCAACTCGCCGAGCTGCGCCTCATCGTTGGCATCGTAAATTGATCCGGGGCGCAAACCATCGCCCAGCGAAAAGGACACGTCGTACGCCTTCATGATCTCGCATATATCTTCGAAGTGCGTATAGAGGAAATTCTCCTTGTGATGTGCGAGGCACCACTTCGCCATGATCGATCCGCCGCGGGATACGATGCCGGTCATCCGGTTTGCGGTCAGAGGCACGTATTGCAGCCGGACCCCTGCGTGAATCGTGAAATAGTCGACGCCCTGCTCAGCCTGCTCGATCAGAGTGTCCCGGAAAATTTCCCAGGTGAGGTTTTCAGCCCGGCCATCGACCTTTTCCAGCGCCTGATAGATGGGCACCGTCCCTATCGGCACCGGAGAATTGCGGATGATCCACTCGCGTGTCTCGTGGATGTGCTTGCCCGTCGAGAGGTCCATGACCGTGTCGCCACCCCAACGGATCGACCATGTCATTTTCTCCACTTCTTCCCCGATCGACGAACCGATTGCGGAATTCCCGATGTTAGCGTTGATCTTCACCAGGAAGTTCCGGCCTATGATCATAGGTTCGGATTCAGGATGATTGATGTTTGCCGGAATGATCGCGCGACCGCGCGCCACCTCGCTGCGCACGAATTCCGGGGTCACTTCGACGGGGATATCCGCGCCGAATCGTTCGCCACGGTGTTGTCGCCCCATGAGAGCCGCGAGTTTCGTCCCCGTCGGCCCGGCAGCCTTGAGATTTTCAAGGTACTCAGAGCGGCGGAGGTTCTCCCGGATGGCGATGAATTCCATTTCTGGCGTAATGATTCCTTTTCGCGCGTAATGCATTTGCGATACGTTCATGCCGACCTTCGCCCGGCGCGGATTCCGGCTGAGGTTGAACCGTAGTTCCGCTAGTTTGGGGTCGGCAAGCCGCTCCACACCGAAACGGGAACTCGGCCCGCTGAGAGTCTCCGTATCGCCCCGTTCGGCAATCCAAGCCGCGCGAAGGATGGGCAGCCCCGAGCGGATGTCGATGGCCGCTTGCGGGTCCGAATAGGGACCCGAAGTGTCGTAGACCCAAAGCGGGGGATTTTTCTCGGCACCGAAATCGGCCGGGGTATCGGCCTGGGAAATCTCGCGCATCGGAACGCGAATGTCGGGTCGTGAACCGGCGACGTGCACTTTTCTCGAATTTGGCAGCGATTTGACCGCCGCCTCGTCGACTAGGGCGGTGGCCGCAAGGAATTTCGGATTGGCGCTCAAAATTCGCTCCTTTCGATTGTTCGCACCGGGAGCGGAGGGGTCGCCCAGAATGATGCAGACCGGCCAACGCTTCCCTGCGGCGGCATTACCCGCATCAGGTTCGAAGGGACTCTCTCACCCGGGAATTCTGGCCCAGGACCCCTACGCTGACATGACCGGATTATAGATCAAACGGCTTAGTGTGGCGCTTTGGTAAACTAACATTCCTCCCACGCAATCATTACCGGAAGATAGCCTCCATGAATTTCGAGCTGGCGCGTTTCAACATGGTTGAGCAACAGATCCGCACCTGGGACGTACTTGACCAGGACGTGCTCGACTTACTC
>JBBQNG010000009.1:0-32383 GCA_038329645.1 Burkholderiales bacterium | reverse complement strand
CAGCCGCTTCCCGATGACGTCATGCAGGTGGAAGCCGGTTTGGAAGTGACTTTCCAACCAACGGAAGAAATCACAAAGCAGACGGATCGATTTCTACCTGTGGGTTGGCTCTGGCGTGCCGGTGTATCGCAGCCTTCGGCCGTGTGCGAAATGGTTCGGGAAGAAGGACCTGTGGATACGGAACGCTTAGTCAAACATAAGATGTAAGAAGGAACAGGTAGGGAACCTCGATGAAAACGAGCGTGATCGAAGTGCACGCCATGCTTTCGGTATTGAGCGTGGACGAAGTGGAACGGCGGATTGGCGAGGTGCCGGGAGTCGAAAGCGTTACGGTAAATTTCGCTGCGGCAAACGCCACAGTACGATACGACGAGACCCGCTTAGAGGTTGCCGATATCAAGTCGGCGGTGCGCCAACGCAGCTATGAGTCCGCTACGCTTGCCGCCGCTCCGGCGGACGACGAGAACGAAGACGACGCAGCACCGCCCGCGGCGCCGTCAACACCGGTAGCTGCCGCGCCGAATCCTTCTCCGGCCATACCGGCACCGCCGGTCGCTCCTGAGCCAGCTCCGGTTGCAATGCACAAGCCGGATACCGGGGCCATGCCCGCCGGTATGCGAATGCCGGATACGTCTGCAGACTCAAAACCCGCGGCGCCGGCTCCTGAGGCAACCGGACACGAAGGTCACGCAGCACCGGGCACGCAGTCCCCCATGTCGGCGGATATGGCCCATGACATGGGGCATGGCGGCAACATGGATCTGCCGGCCATGGTCCGGGACATGCGCAACCGGTTCTGGATCTGCCTGGTATTCGCCGTGCCGATCTTCATCTACTCGCCGATGGGAGATCTTTTCCCCGCGCCCGCTCCGCCGTTCGGCCTGGAACTCAACCAGTGGCTGTTCATCCTCGCCAGCGCCGCCATCCTTTACCCGAGTTGGCCGTTCTTCGTCTCCGCCTGGCGCGGGCTATGGAAGGGCACGCTGGGCATGGCGGCGCTAATCGTTTTGAGCGTCGGCACCGGGTATCTGTTCAGCGTCGGCGCCACCTTCTTTTTCGACAGTGAACAGTTCTTCGAAGCCTCTGCCGTGCTGCTGGTGTTCATTCTGCTCGGACATTGGCTGGAAATGCGCGCCCGTGCCGGTGCGTCATCGGCCATCAAGGCGCTGATGAACCTGGCGCCGGCCAAAGCCTTCGTGCTGCGCAACGGCGCCGAGGTCGAAGTGGCGACCGCCGAAGTGGTGGTCGGAGACGTTGTGGTGATCAGGCCGGGCAACAAGATCCCGGTCGACGGCACGGTCGAGTCGGGCGATTCACTGGTCGATGAATCGATGCTCACCGGCGAGTCGATGCCCGTGCAAAAGGGTCCCGGCGCGAAGGTGGCCGGCGCCACCATCAACACGAGCGGCAGCTTCCGATACAAGGCCACCAAGGTCGGCGCCGACACGGCGCTCGCGCAGATCGTGAAACTGGTGCAGGAGGCGCAGAACTCCAAAGCGCCCGCTCAACTCCTTGCGGACAGGGCGGCCCAGTGGCTGGTGATCGCGGCGATCGTCGTCGGGCTTGCTACGTTTGGGGTGTGGTTCTGGTTGATCGGAGAGACGCTGCTGTTTGCCGTGACGCTCACCATCACCGTATTTGTCATCGCCTGCCCCGATGCGCTGGGTCTGGCCACGCCGATGGCGGTGATGGTGGGCACGGGGCTGGGCGCCGCAAACGGCATTCTGTTCAAGAACGCCTCGGCGCTGGAAGACGCCACGAAACTCAATGTCATCGTTTTCGACAAGACCGGCACGCTCACCGTGGGCAAACCGGAAGTGGTGGACATGGTAATGAGCGAAGGCGTCACCGAGGACGTGCTGCTGCTTGCGGCCGCCGCGGTCGAACAGGGCTCTGCCCACCCGCTTGCGCAAGCCATCCTGCGTCGGGCGTCGAAACTTGCCGTCGTCGCGCCGACGGGTTTCAAACGTATCGACGGCATGGGTGCCCAGGCTGAAACCGCCGGTGGCACGGTTTTCCTAGGCAACCGCCTGCTGATGGACACACAAAAGCTCGCGCTCGGGCCCTTGGAAGCTGACGCGGTCCGGCTGCAGGGTGAAGGCCGAACGGTCGTGCACGTGGCGCAGAACGGCAAGGTGATCGGCCTTTTGGCCATCGCCGACGCCGTGCGGCCAACCTCCAAGGCGGCGATCGCAAAGCTGCGCGAGCGCGGTATCGAGGTGGTAATGCTGACCGGCGACAATGCCGGCACCGCCAAGCGTATCGCCGCGGATCTCGGCGTAACCAGTGTGCTGGCCGACGTGCTGCCCGGCCAGAAGGCCGCGAAGATCAAGGAGCTGCAGGCTACCGGCAAGAAAGTCGGCATGGTGGGCGATGGCGTCAACGACGCGCCCGCGCTGACCCAGGCGAATGTCGGATTTGCCATCGGCGCCGGTACCGACGTTGCGATGGAAAGCGCCGACGTCGTGCTCATGAAAAGCGACCCCTACGACATCGTCGGCGCAATCGAGCTGTCGCGCGCCACCTTGCGCAAAATGCACCAGAACCTGTGGTGGGCGGTCGGCTACAACGTGATCGCGTTTCCGCTCGCGGCGGGCGTTTTCTATCCGTTCGTACTGAGTCCGGCGATCGCAGCGCTCTCGATGTCCGGCAGTTCCGCAGTGGTGGCGATCAATGCGCTGATGCTCAAACGAACCAAGCTGGCAGGCATCAGGCAGAGCGGCAAGAGCGCGACGCCTGTAGCACCTGCGAAGGCAGCAAATCCCGAACCAGGCAAAGTGCCGACAGTGGCAGCAAGACATTCCTGACCATTCAGGATTAAGCAATGGCGACGCCCCGAAGCACCGCGATACAGAACCTGTTGCGCCTGGCCGCCGTCGGATGGGTGCTGCAGCAAGAGTATCGCGCTCTGCGCCGCATTGCTCGAGGCGCGGATAACGACGGAGCGCCGGTCAGGTTTGCGGCGCGCTTGGTGGCGCTGGGTCCGGCCTTCGTCAAACTGGGTCAAATCCTGAGCACGCGTCCGGACGTGCTGCCGCAAGCGTATATCGTGGCCCTATCAAACCTTCAGGAGCACGGGCCGGAAGTTTCGCGGGAGCAGATCCGCCCTATGATTGAGCGCGAACTCGGCAAGCCGGTCGAAGAGCTCTTTGCAACGTTCGATCAGGTACCGGTCGCCGCGGCCTCGCTCGCGCAGGTTCATCGTGCAACCCTGCCAGATGGGACCGCTGTCGCCGTCAAAATTCAACGGCCCGACCTTGAGCGCCTGGTTTGTCGCGATCTCGACGCCATGGACTTCGGGCTACGTTGGCTCTACCGACTGTTACCCGGGCGCATGCAACGCACGAATCTGCTCAGCTTCTTCGCGGAGTTCCGGCGCTACACGATTCAAGAACTGGACTTCTCGCAGGAAGGACGAGTCATTGGCCGCTTCCGCGCCAACTTCGCGGGTCGTACCGACGTCGCGTTCCCCCGAGTCCATTGGAGCCATACGAGCCAACGTCTGCTCACCATGGATTGGGTCGAGGGGCTTCGCCTGCGCGAGGCCGCCCGTTCGCTCGGTGAGGAAGAGAAGCAACGGCTCGTCACACTACTCGTCGACGTCATGCTTCAGATGTTCATCTCCGATGGGCTGTTCCATGCCGATCTTCACCCCGGAAACATCTTCTTTCACCCCGATGGCACGTTTACGCTGCTGGATTTCGGAATGTACGGAGAGCTCACGGCGACGCAACGCGACCGATTCATCCTCTCCTGGTTCGCGGTGGTTCAACGCCAGACCCGCCGTGCCTTTCACCACTTCAAGGCGCAGACACGCCTGTTGCCCGGGGCCAACGAAAAAGCCTTCTATGAGCGCTTCGCAGCGCTGGCGGAGAGGTTCTATGCCTCCCGTCTCAGCGAGATGAGCTTCACCAAGGTGTACCTCGAGATGATGACGGCAGGGTATGAGTATGGTTTCGTTTTTCCAAGCGAACTGATGTTGCATGCAAAAGCGCTCACGACGGCCGAATCGTTAATCTTCGTACTCGCTCCGGAAGCGCGGTTTGAGGCGCTTTCCCGTCCGTTTATCGCCCGCGAATACGTCGCCCGCGCCGCTTCTCTAGAGCTTCTCAAACGGCGCGTATCTCAACTTGCTCCCGAACTTCTGCTCCTTGGGGAGTTTCTGCCGCCCGAAGCCGTGGACGAGACTTGGGACTGGGACGCGACCGTTTCAGTCTTCAACGAGTTGCGCGATCGACTCGGTGGCACGCTCCAGCGCTCGCTGGAGCACGGTGGGCTGTGGCAGATGCTCCTCGAACCCCACGCTAAAGCGGTCCTGAAGACTACGCCGCTAGGCGTGCCCGTCGGCGAACTCTTGAATCAAGTGTGGGAGCGTTATTACGAATTGGAACCGTCCGTCGCGATCCAACCGAGTCTGGGCGCTGTCTTCACAACCCATCTGGCGGCCGCCACGCTTGCTATGCATGAAGCGCTGCTTCGACACGGAATTTCCGCGGCTGAGTCGCACCGACTCATTTACGACATCGGATGGAGGATATATGTGCAGATGGGTGAACCCCCGTTGCTCATGGCGAGCGCGTTTACACGGGATCCGCACAAGCGCCTCAAGCTGGCCACGGACATTTTCCGCGCCTTTCCCTTCGGCGCGCCGAGCTACGAGTGGCGCGATGTTCTCAGCGCCGACGGCACAATTGCCTTCGATTGTACAAAATGCCCGGTGGCCGAATTCTTCGGTCACCATAAGGCCTCGGACTTATGCGTCCAAACCTGGTGTCGATTAGATTTCCCGCTGGCGGAGAAGTGGGGCGGACAGTTGCAGCGTACCGGCACTATCGCTTCGGGGGCAGCGAGGTGTGACTTTCGCTGGAAGCCGCACTGATGCTGTCCGGCGACTACGCCGGCACCGCCAAGCGTATCGCCGCGGCTCAACTGCGAAATCAACAAGCGCGCGCGTCGGGACATCTGAATGTGCTTCTCGGCCACGGCTAGCTTCTCGGCGGGCGCCGTCCTGCTCGGGTTCGGCACGCTGACGCTAAAGTCGGCGAATCGTCCGCGCGAACTGCCGTTTGCCGCGATTCCGCTTTTGTTTGCAATCCAGCAACTGAGCGAAGGCGTGATCTGGCTAACCTTCCGCTACGAGGCGCCGCAGCTCAATGCGGCGATGACCCATGTGTATTCCTTTTTCTCCCATGTGCTGTGGCCGGTCTACGTGCCCCTGGCCGTGCTTCTGATCGAACCGCCCGGGAGGCGCAAAAGAGCACTGCTCGCATTCGCAGTGGCTGGTGTTGCAGTGTGCGCATTCCTGCTTTACATCCTGGTCGCGTATCCGGTCGTCTCGCGGCTGACCGGAGAGCACATCGAGTACGTCTCGCCGCATTTCTTTGCGTTGGCTGCGATGACGCTGTACCTGACGTCGACCACCTTGAGCCCGCTTCTGTCCACGCATCGAACGGTGAAGGTCTTCGGCGTGCTGGCGCTGTCATCCTTCGCCGCTGCATATTTCTTTTATGCGACCTGGTTCATCTCGGTATGGTGCTTCTTCGCTGCGCTGCTGAGCGCCGTCGTCTATCTCCACTTTGTGCTCCAGAACACACGCGGCGTGGCAAAGGCATCGCCAGTGGAGGCATCACCATCAGCGGCAGTAAATCGGCAGCCTATAGGGAAGGCAACCGCGTGAGAGTCAACTCCCAGCACCCAGTAGGCGTTCCCGCTTCCACCATGGCCACACTCATGCTTGCGGTCTTCACGGTGTCGGTCGGTTACGGGGTGGTGCTTCCGCTGTTGTCGTATCTGATCGAGAGGCTTCTGGGCACGGCAGGCGGAGCCGCGCCGGTTTCGCGGCACACCGGGTTGCTCACCGGCGTCTACGCGCTCGCGCTTTTCTTATTCGCGCCGGTTTGGGGCCGGCTTTCAGATCGCTTCGGCCGCCGTAACGTTCTTCTGGCCGGCCTCCTCGGATTCGGCGCCGCCATGCTGATCTTTTCGTTCGTCGAAAGTCTCGCCGCGGTTTACGCCGAGCGCTTCGTGAGCGGCATGTTCGCCGCGGCTGTGACGCCAGTCGCCGCGGCGGCGATAGCCGATTTCGCCACCACCGGACAGGGCCGCGCCCGCCGGCTCGCGTTCGTAAGCATGGCCGGCGGCGCCGGGTTCCTGCTCGGACCGATGCTGGGAGTGTTCGTCAACCGCTTCGCCGCCGGATTCTTTGCCACTGGCAAAGCATTGGGGTCGATCGCGATCCCGCTTGCGGCAACCGCGCTCCTCGCCTTTCTCGCGGGCCTCGTTGTCGCGTTTGCAATTCCTGGGGGGAAGGGCGGGAATCGATCAACGAAGGTTTCGAGCGTGCCGGTCGCTGAAACCCCTTGGGTGGTGCCGAAGCTGCTCGTTCTCACCTTCATCGTCTCGGCCGGTATCGGGGTGTTCGAGGTTGGGCTCGCGCTGCGCGGCAAGCAGGAACTCGGCTTGACCCCCTACCAGATCGGGCTGATGTTCACCGAGTGCAGCCTGGTCATGTTCGTGGTGCAGGCGATCGTATTCTCGCCCTGGGTCAGGCCGGACACTACCCGATGGATCATCGCGCCGGCGCTGGCCGTCCTCGCGACCGCGTTGTTCCTCGTACCACGGGCATCCGACTTTGCCTTGATGCTCGCGGTGGTCGGTGGAGTCGCGGCCAGCGCGGGCATTCTGTCGCCGATCCTGACCTATTGGATCTCCAGCAAGGCCGGGAACGCCCAGGGTTGGGAGCTCGGCAAGCAGACCGCGGCCGCCAGTCTTGGTGTCACGGTCGGTTCGGCTGCGGGCGGACTTCTGTTCAATGTCCCTGGCTTTCCGGGCGCCTCCTTCGTCCTCGTCGCGGGGCTCAGCGCGCTTGGCTTGGTGCTGGGTCTCGGACTGCCGCGCGGACTTGTGCCCCGTGGCGCAGGACAAGGCTGAGCGATGGAGAAAGCTATTCAATTCGTGACACAAGCGAATCCCTCTGTACTGGCGCTGAACGGCGGCTCGTCGAGCATCAAGTTCGCGTTGTATCGGATGGGCGACCCGCCGACGCGCGGCCTGCACGGCAAAGTCGATCGCATCGGATTGCCTGGAACCAGTTTCGCGTTCAATGACCCCGCCCGGAATCAGCAGGAAAGTCGCGGCATTGGCGACTTCGACCATCGGGCGGCGGCAAATTTCCTGTTCGATTGGCTCGACAAGCAGGTCGATCTCGCGTCGATTGCCGCAGCGGGTCACCGCCTGGTCAATGGCGGCGCCAACTACCGCGAATCGCAGCGCATCACGAAGGAAATGCTGGATGAGCTCCGCCGTATCAGCGCGTACTCTCCGGAGCATCTGCCTTCCGAGATCGGTCTGATCGATTTGATTGGCGAGCGCGTGCCGGGCTTGCCGCAGGTGGCGTGCTTCGACACGGCCTTTCACCGCGACATGCCGCGGGTCGCCAGGATCTTGCCGATCCCCCGGCGCTTCGAAGCGAAGGGGATCGAGCGCTACGGTTTTCACGGCCTGTCCTATGAGTTCCTCATGGAAGAACACGCTCGCACGGCGGGTACCGAGGCGGCGCGAGGACGAGTGATTCTCGCCCATCTCGGCAATGGGGCGAGCCTCGCCGCGGTTCGCGGCGGCAAGAGCATCGACACCAGCATGGGTTTCACGCCGGCGGCAGGCGTGCCCATGAGTACTCGCTCGGGCGATCTGGATCCGGGGCTGGTCCTGTACCTGGCGCAATCCGAGCATATGACCGCTGAGCAGTTTCACAAGATGGTCAATCATGAGTCGGGGCTGCTTGGCGTTTCGGAAACCAGCTCCGACCTGCGGGATCTGCTGGGCCGCGAAGCGAACGATGTCCGGGCTGCCGAAGCCGTTGCGCTGTTCTGCTACCAGGTGAAGAAGTGGATAGGGGCGTTTGCCGCGGCCCTCGGCGGCCTCGACACGCTCGTCTTCGCGGGCGGCATCGGCGAGAACGCGCCGGTCATCCGGGCGCGCATTTGCGCGGACCTCGATTTTCTGGGCATCCAGTTCGACCAAAACCGGAACACAACCGGCGAGCCGGTTATTTCGGCTGATGCGAGCCGCGTCCGGGTGCGAGTCATCCATACCGATGAAGACGTCATCATTGCGAAAGCCGTTTTGCGGATTGTCGCCGGCACTTCAACCATCCAACACACTCACGGCAAGGAATAGGCGATGAAAAAACCACTCTCGGCGGCGCTGCTGCAAAAGATGGATGCCTATTGGCGCGCCGCGAATTACCTTTCGGTCGGGCAGATCTACCTGTACGACAATCCACTGCTCAAAAAGCCCTTGAAGCTGGCGCATGTCAAGCCGCGGCTGCTTGGGCATTGGGGCACCACGCCGGGATTGAACTTCATCTACGTCCATCTCAACCGCATCATCAACAAGCTTGACCTGAACGTGATGTACGTCACCGGACCCGGGCATGGGGGCCCGGGCATCGTCGCCAATACCTACCTGGAAGGCACCTACAGCGAACTGTATCCGGCCGTGTCGCAGGACGAACAGGGTCTGAAGAAGCTCTTCACGCAGTTCTCTTTTCCCGGCGGCATACCCAGTCACACTGCCGCGCAAACGCCGGGTTCGATCAACGAAGGCGGCGAGCTCGGCTATTCCCTGGTGCACGCCTTCGGCGCGGCGTTTGACAATCCCGACCTGCTGGTCGCCTGCGTGGTGGGCGATGGCGAAGCGGAAACCGGCCCGCTCGCCACCAGCTGGCACTCGAACAAGTTCCTCAATCCGGTGCACGACGGCGCGGTGCTGCCCATCCTGCATTTGAACGGCTACAAGATTGCCGGCCCCACCGTGCTGGCCCGCATTCCCCGCGAGGAGCTCGAGGCGTTGTTCCGGGGCTACGGCTACACGCCGTATTTCGTCGAGGGTGACGATCCGACGAAGATGCACCAACTCATGGCGGCGACGCTCGACACCGCGATTGCCAGCATCCAGCGCATTCAGCGCGAGGCCCGCGCCAACGGGTTCAAGGTGCGTCCAGCCTGGCCCATGATCATCCTGCGTTCGCCGAAAGGCTGGACTGGCCTGAAGGTGGTCGACGGCAAACCGACCGAAGGGACGTTCCGCTCGCACCAGGTGCCGATGGGCGACATGAGCCACCCGGGGCACGTGAAGATTCTGGAAAAATGGATGAAGAGCTATCGCCCGCAGGAATTGTTCGACCAAGCCGGCAAATTCCGTCCCGAGCTCGCTGAATTGGCCCCGAAGGGCGTGCGTCGCATGGGCGCCAACCCGCACGCCAACGGCGGCCTCCTGTTGCGCGACTTGCGCCTGCCGGATTTCCGCGACTACGCGGTGAAGCTACCGAAACCCGGGGGCGTGAATGCCGAAGCCACGCGCGTCCAGGGCGAGCTCATCCGCGACGTGGTGAAGCTAAACCTGCAAACGTTCCGCGTCTTCAGCCCGGACGAAACGGCCTCGAATCGCTGGGGCGCCGTGTTCGAGGTGACGAACCGCTGCTCGACCGCGGAAATCATTCCCATCGACGACCACGTCGCCCCCGATGGCAGGGTGATGGAAGTATTGAGCGAGCACCAGTGCGAAGGATGGCTCGAAGGGTATCTGCTGACGGGCCGCCACGGCTTTTTCTCATGCTACGAAGCCTTCATCCACATCATCGATTCGATGTTCAACCAGCACGCTAAGTGGCTCGACGTTGCGAGTCACATTCCATGGCGGCAGCCCATTGCTTCTCTGAACTACCTGCTCTCGTCGCACGTGTGGCGGCAGGACCACAACGGCTTCAGCCATCAGGACCCCGGCTTCATCGACCACGTCATGAGCAAGAAGGCGGCGGTCATCCGCGTCTACCTGCCGCCCGACGCCAATACGCTGCTCTCCGTGACGGACCACTGCCTGCGCAGCCGGAACTACGTCAACGTCATCGTCGCCGGCAAGCAGCCGTCGCCGCAGTGGCTCGACATGGACGCAGCCATCAAGCACTGCACCGCCGGACTGGGCATCTGGGAATGGGCCAGCAACGACGAAGGCAGCGAGCCCGATGTGGTGATGGCCTGCGCCGGGGATGTGCCGACCATGGAGACACTGGCCGCGGTGGAGATGCTGCGGCAGCATTTCCCGGCGCTCAAGATCCGCGTCGTCAACGTGGTTGACCTGATGAAGCTGCAACCCCAGAGCGAGCATCCCCACGGCCTGAGCGACAAGGATTTCGATGTCCTGTTCACCCGGGACAAACCCATCGTCTTTGCCTATCACGGGTATCCCTCGCTGATTCATAAACTGACCTATCGTCGAACCAACCATCACAATCTGCACGTTCGCGGCTTCAAAGAGGAGGGGACGACCACGACGCCCTTCGATATGGTGGTGCTCAACGACCTCGACCGGTTCCATCTGGCCAGGGACGTTATCGACCGGGTGCCGGGTCTGGGCGCGCGCGCCGCCTCCCTCAGCCAATGGATCCGCGACAAACTCATCGACCACAAGCGCTACATCCGGCAATACGGCGAGGACATGCCGGAGATTCGCAATTGGAAATGGGGCGAGAAAGAAGCGGGGAAGAGGAAATCCAAGCGCAAATGAGCGGCGCCCCTTCCGAAAGTCATTCTCCTATGCAGCGGCAGCCGCGCGCGAACTCACCGGATTTCGGCGAGGCGAGGCTGGAGGCGTTGCAGCGTCACGCCTTCGGCTATTTCCTGCACGAGACCAACCCCGCGAATGGTCTCGTGGCTGACAACTCGCAGCCGGGCGCGCCGGCGAGCATCGCGGCGGTGGGCTTCGCGCTCGCGGCCTACCCGGTTGGCGCCGAGCGCGGCTGGATGACCCGCCCCGACGCGATCGCGCACACGCTGACGGTGTTGCGTTTCTTCCGGGCCAGCGCGCAGGGAACAGCGTCCGACGTGACCGGGCACAAGGGCTTCTACTATCACTTTCTCGACATGACCACCGGACGGCGAGCAGGCCAGTGCGAATTGTCGACCGTCGATACCGGTTTCCTGCTGGCCGGCATGCTCGCCGCCGCGGCGTATTTCGATCGGGACAGTAAAGACGAGCAGGAGATACGGACGTTGGCAGACGCGCTCTACCGGCGGGCAGATTGGCCATGGGCGTGCGACGGCGGAGCGACGCTCACCCACGGGTGGACGCCGGAGCGGGGATTTCTGCCGTACCGCTGGGAAGGCTATGACGAGGCTGTTCTCCTGTACATCCTCGGGCTGGGCTCGCCGACGCACGCCCTGCCGGCGGAGAGCTACGCGGCGTGGGTCTCGACCTACCAATGGAAAGAGATCTACGGCTACGAATTCGTCTATGGCGGTCCGCTCTTCATCCACCAGTACTCGCACATCTGGGTGGATTTCCGCGGGATCCAGGATGCGTTCGCGCGAGACAAGGGCATCGACTATTGCGAGAACAGCCGCCGCGCGACCTACGTTCAGCGGGAGTACGCGATCCGCAATCCGCTCGGGTTCGCGGGCTACGGAGAGAACTTCTGGGGGCTGACCGCGAGCGATGGGCCCGGCTGGACAAAGCGCAAAATAAACGGCATCGAGCGCTCGTTCTTCGACTATGTCGCCCGCGGCGCACCGTACGGACCCGACGACGGGACCGTAGCACCGTGGGCCGTCGTCGCGTCACTGCCGTTCGCCCCCGAGATCGTGTTGCCGACGATCAGGCATTTTCAGGATACCTATCCGCAAACCAGCGGCGAGTACTGTTTCAGGTGCAGTTTCATTCTGAGCTTCCCGGACGAAGCCGACAGCGGCGCAGGCTGGACGTCGGCGTACCACTTCGGGATCAACCTTGGCCCGGTCGTGCTGATGTGCGAGAACTATCGGTCGGGTTTGCTGTGGCGGCTGATGCGTGCGTGCCCTTACGTCGTCACGGGACTGCGGCGCGCCGGATTCGCGAACGGTTGGTTGTGACGGTCATGGGTGATGCGCTGAAGTTATGATGCGTGGATGCAAGCTGGGTCGCCAGCACACTTGATCCGCGAGGAAATCATGCGCACCATCCCGAATATCGATTCAACCCTGCTCAACGCCGCCAGACGCTTGGCGGCGGCACGCTCGGCCTCAGTGGGCGACATTATTTCGGAATTGGCTCATGCCGGACTCGCGGCACAAAGTCAGACGTTGCTCAAGCGAACGAATGGTTTTCCCGTCTTTGCCGCACCATCGGGCGCCCCCTTGATCGGGCTCGATGACGTGAAACGGGACGAAGACGGCAGTGACCAAATCTAAACGCGCATAGCGGGCATTGCTTTCCAGGGCTGAGCCGGCCTACCTGCTCGATGTCAACGTATTGATCGCATTGGCCTGGCCGCAAACACGTGCATCACAAAGCGGCGCATCTCTGGTTCGATCGAGCCGGCTGCGAGCGCTGGGCAAGTTGCCCGCTCACCCAGTTGGCGGTTGTACGCATTTCATCCAATGCAAAAATAATTACCAACGCCGTCAGCCTTCGCGCGGCCCTGCGGGCGTTAGCGTAAATGTGTTTGTACCGGATCGAGCGGTTATCAAGCGAACGACTGCAACGATTCCGACGATCGCCAGAACCCAGACCAGGATCATCAATGATCCGCCCCACCCTCCAATCAAACCGGTTCCCCAGTTTCCCATCCAGCCTTCCATCGTTTGAATCACCTCGTCGGTTGAAAGCTCGATCAGTGAATTTGGGAGCATCGCTCGCGAGCTCTGCAAACATAGTGGGCTAGAGCGCACAGGCCGCTCCATCGGCAGAATCCTGCTATTGCTTCAGAATCACACCGCGCCAGTTCTCTGCGTGCCATACCGAACAGACCGGCCAATATTTTCTCGTCCATCCTGACCTACGGGATTTCGAACAAGACCGGAAACGCTTGGCGCTGGGAACTCCGCCAAGCAACGGCGGCCGCCAGCCTCGGGGCCACCGCAGGCTCGGACTCGACCCCTTGCCGAAGTTTCTGGCTGCGCCCGCATCCGGGGCGAGCACAAGGAAGTGACCGTGATCTGAGACGCGCCTTTGCGCCGCCGGGTTGGCGGATTTTCCTCGGCCTCGGTACGCAGCGCGGACGGGAATCGGGCGAATGGAATTCTGGAAATGGATGCTGATCGAAAAAACGTCGCCTTACTCTGCGCCTGCCAGGCGCTGCTGTTCACCAGCAGCGTCACGCTCATCGCCATCAACGGCCTCGCGGGTTATGCGCTCGCCGCCGACAAGGGTCTGGCCACACTGCCGGTGACAGCGCAGGTGATCGGATCGGCGCTCTCGACTATCCCCGCCTCGCTGGTCATGCAACGCATTGGCCGCCGCGCCGGATTCCAGATCGGCAGCGGATTTGGCTTGGCCGGCGGCGCGATTTCGACTTTGGCGATCGCGTCGTCGAGCTTCTGGCTATTGTGCTTCGGCACCCTGATCCTCGGCGTGTATGGCGCTTTCGGCCTTTACTACCGCTTTGCCGCGGCCGATTCGGCCGGCGGGGAGTTCAAAGCCAAGGCGATATCGCTGGTGCTGGCCGGCGGGCTGGTGGGTGGCCTGGTCGGGCCGGCGCTTTCCCGATGGACGCGCGATCTCGCACAGCCGGAATTTCTGGCTTCATACGCATCTTTGATGGTGTTCAGCCTCATCTCCATGGCAGTCCTGAGCCGGCTGCGGATTCCGCGGGGGAAAGAAGATGAAGCGATGGCGCCGCCACGCGCACTGCGAAGCATCATGGCTCAACCGACGTTCATCGTCGCGGTGACGCTGTCGGCCATCGGCTACGGCGTGATGAGTCTGCTCATGACCGCGACACCGCTTGCCATGGGCTTCGGCGGCCACCCTTATTCATCCGCGGCTACGGTGATCTCCTGGCACGTGATCGCGATGTTCGCGCCCTCGCTCGTTACCGGCTCGCTCATCACACGTTTCGGCCTGCTTTCCGTCGTTTTGGCGGGCGTTGCGTTCATGTTCGTGTGCGTAGCCACCGCCCTGGCCGGCGTTACGGTGCAGCACTTCTGGCTGGCGCTGGTGCTGCTTGGCGTCGGCTGGAACTTCATGTACGTGGGCGGCACGACGCTGCTGACCAGCGCCTATGGCCCGAGCGAGAAGGCCAAGACGCAGGGCACGCACGATTTTCTGGTGTTCGGGGTCACCATCGTTTCCTCGTTTTCATCCGGCTTGCTGCTCAAGGCCAACGGCTGGCAGATGCTGAACTATGTGGCGATTCCATTCCTGACAGTTGCCGGGCTGGGATGCTTGTGGATGATGCTGCGTACGAAAGGAACGATTGCCGCATAGGATATCCGGGCAAAGCGATCGAGCCGCGGCTTCCCGAGCTATTGCGACGTGTCGGCCGCGACACTCAAAGCCCTCGAGGGAGCAGGTGGGCGCGCGGCGCTCGGCCGAAGCTGCGTGCGCTGTTCGCGCGCGGAGTCACAGGCTCGCCGAGGTTCGGATTCATTTTCGCCCATCCGCCGCGGCCGGGAACGCCGGACAAAACATTAACATTATCATCCTGAGATCGGCTACCGGAGCCGTTATCCAGCTATTCGTTGTGCCAAAAACGAAAACGCAGGTGTACAGATCCAGCGTGTGGCAGCCTTTGAAACCGCTTTCCCGAAAGACCCTGCGCTCAGCGATGACCACCCACCTAAGCGGCGTAGCGTACATACGCCTCGCCCGCCTTCGGACTACCTTAAATGCCAGCCGGGCCGCATAAGTATCGGCCTAGGTCACGCCCATGAATTGCGATCTATAAGACCGTTTCCAGATATTGGAGAAGCTGATGGATTTGCTTGCGCTTGCCCGAGGACCGCTCCTGTACCTGTCGCTCACGATCTTCTTTGCCGGGATCGCGTGGCGCCTGTACGCAATCTTTCGGCTGGGCGGAAAACCCAACCTTTCCGCCGCACGTCGTACCGACACCGCGGCCTCTGCGGTGCGCACGGTATTCACCAGGATGATGCCGCACGCCGGCTTTCGTCCGAGCGAGACGCTCGTCACCGCCAATCCGTACGTTTTTCATGTCGGACTGGCAATCGTAGCGTTTGGATTTCTGCCGCACATCGATTTTGTCAAGCGCCTGACCGGCGCCTGGTGGCCGGCGCTGCCGGACTGGATCGTGTACGTGGCAGCCGGGGCGACGATCGTTTCCCTCGCCCTTTCCTTGCTCTTCCGGCTTACCGATCCGGTGCTGAAGCTGATCTCGGGCGCCGATGACTACATCACGTGGGCCGTCACCATGCTGCCCCTCTTGACCGGCATGGCGTTGATCGTGGATCCCTCGCCGGCAGTACATGCGCGCGCTGCAGTCGTCTATCCGATACCCCTTGCGGTCCACCTGCTGTCGCTCGAACTGCTGCTGGTCTGGTTTCCGTTTGGCAAGTTGATGCACGCCCTGCTCTTCATTCCGGGTCGCGCCCAGCTGGGCGCCTTCAATGCACGCAGGGGCGTCCCGTCGTGATCGACTACGAGGTTTTCCGCCAGTTCGGCGCTTCGATCGAGCACTTGGGCGAGATGGCGCAAGTGCCGAAATTTAGCGACGCGGAGCGGGTATCGAAGGCGAAAGAGGTGATGCTGCGCAAAATCGACCGCGGCATGGCGCTCGACCTGGAATCGTGCGTGAAGTGCGGCTATTGCTCGGACGCCTGCCATTTCTTTGTGCAGACCAACGATCCAAAGTATGTCCCGACCCGCAAGCTCGACTTGTTGCGCCGGGTGTACGGCCGCGAAGTCTCGCCGCTGAAATTCGTGCGGCGGCTGTTCGAGGCGGAGATCAGCGCCGCCGAACTGCTCGAGTGGCAGGAGCTTGTGTACGATTCCTGCACCGAGTGCGGACGCTGCAGCATGGCCTGCCCCATGGGCATCAACATTGCACGCGGCGTCAATGTCATGCGCGAGGCGCTCGCCGCCGCGGGACTCGTCCCCGCCGAACTCCTGGCCGTGGCGCAGGAGCAGGAGAGCCGCGGGTCGGTGTTTGGCGTGGGTCCCGCGGAACTTCGGGCCGCGATCGAAAAACTGCGCACAGGGGGCGTCGATGTTCCGCTCGACAAGCCCAAAGCGGACGTGATGGTGCTCACTACGGTCATCGACATCCTCCTGTTCCAAGATGCGCTAGCCGCCACGGTCAAGATCATGAACCGGCTGGGGCTCGACTGGACATTCCGGACCGGCGGTTTCGAGGCGGCGAACTTCGGGCTGCTTTCGGGGACGGAGGACCTGCAGCGCCGTGCCACGCTCAAGATCATCGATGAGGCTGTCGCCATCGGCGCCAAAGCGGTCATCGTTCCGGAATGCGGACATGCGTATCCCGCGCTGCGCTGGGAAGGCGCGGCCATGGCGGGAGGACCGCTGCCGTTCGAGGTGCTGGCGATTTCCGAGTTCATCGGCCGCGAAATCAAAGCCGGACGCTTGAAAGTGAAAAACGCCGGTGCGCGCAAGCTGACTTATCACGACGCCTGCAAACTCGGCCGCCACGGCGGCGTCCTCGAGGAGCCGCGGGAGGCGCTGCGTGCGCTCGGGGTCGATTTTCGCGAAAGCACACCGACGGCGGAAATGTACTGGTGCTGCGGTGGCGGGGCCGGAGTATTCCTGATCAATCGCGCCGCGGACCTGCGGCAAAAATCGTTCGAACTCAAGCAGCAGCAGGTCGAGGCGACCGGCGCGGACGCCGTGGTCATGGCCTGCGGCAGCTGCCGGTTGAATTTCATGAACGGCCAGGCAAAGACCGGCTGGCCGGTAAAAATCGAAAGCCTCGTCGAACTGGTCGGCGACAATCTCGCGGATTGAGGGAAAGCGGCTAACCGGCGACGCGATGAATGAAGCCATCGAAGTGACACTCTCCCAGCGACGCGACTATCAGTTCGACATCGCCTTCGCCGGCGGTGCGTATGGATTTCTCGGCGATGAGCCCGCGCCCCTCGGCAGAGGCGAAGGCCCCGGGCCGGCGCAGTTGCTGGTCGCGGCCGTCGGCAACTGCGTGAGCGACAGTTTGCTGTTCGCGCTGAGAAAGTTCGGGCTGGACGCGGAGCCCCTCAGTGCGCGCGCACGCGGGTTCACCGCCCGCAACGAACGCGGCCGGCTGCGCGTGCAGCGCGTCGAGGTGGAAATCACGCTGGCAAAGGCGGCCGCAGACCTGCAGCACCTGGACCGCGTGCTGGGCCAGTTCAAGGACTTCTGCACCGTAACCCAAAGCGTCCAGCCGTGCATCGATGTCGTGGTCGCCGTTATCGATTCCACGGGGCAGGAGTTCAGATGAACCCTTGCCTGTTGTCGACACCGGCTTCGAAGCCCGAGGCAAAGGCGTTCATCGACTTTCTGCTCTCGCCGGAAGGTGCCTCGATCTTCCGCCGCTGGGGCTGGAAGGCATGAGCGCCGCCACGCGCCGCCTCACGTTCCCGCAGATCGACGGCCTGCACGGCTAGGAGGCTGCGTACGGCCAATCCAAAATACGCCGTGCTTCATTCCGTGGCCCGGTTCATCCAGTACCAAGGAGGGAAACAACAATGTCCAGCAAATATGTCTTCGGTAAGACGGTGGAAATGAAATACGCGCAGGCGCTCGAACGGGTCACACAGGAGCTCGCCAAGGAAGGGTTCGGCATACTGACCGAGATCGACGTGGCGGCGACGCTGAAAAAGAAGCTCGACAAGGACATCCCGCCCTACAAAATTCTCGGCGCGTGCAATCCGCAGTTCGCGCACCAGGCCCTGGAAGCCGAGCCCCAGATCGGCGCGTTGCTCCCATGCAACGTTGTGGTGCGCAACGACCCCGCAGGCAAGACGATTGTCGAGATCATGGATCCGCTCGCCGTGCTGCAGCTCACCGGGCGGCCCGAAATCGCCGCAATCGCGGGCGAGGTGCGCGGCCGGCTCGAGCGCGTGCTTGCGGCCCTCTAGGACCGCGGCGGGGAAGCATTGAAGCGATCCGATCCCGCGACACCGAAAGGCGAACCCTCGATGTCCGTTTCGCGGCGGCGTCTGCTGCTCGGCGCCGCTCTCGCCGGCGCCGGATTGCGCGCGGCGCACGCACGCGTTGAGGCGGCGACCTTCTTGCCGCACGCACGGCCGGCGCGTGTCGCACTCGTACTCGGTGGCGGCGGGTGCCGCGGCTACGGCCACATCGGGGTTCTTCGCGTGCTGGAGAAAAACGGCCTCAAGCCCGACCTCATCGTCGGTTCGAGCGCGGGGAGCCTGCTCGGGGCGTTGTATGCCGCGGGAATCGGCACCGACAAGATGGAGTCATACCGTAGCCAGATGAGCCCGGACGTGCTGCGCAGCTGGATTTTCCCGAAGCTCGGCCTCTTCGGCGGCAACCGGCTGCGCAACTTCGTCGTCGAGCGCATCGGCGAACGCACGATCGAGTCGTTGCCGATTCGCTTTGCCGCAGTCGCAACAGACCTTCGAAGCGGCGACCTCATGGTCATCGACAGTGGCGATGTGGGCCTGGCGGTGCAAGCCTCCAGCAGCGCGCCAGGGTTTCTGGAGCCGGTGAGCCTCGGCGGGCGCCTGCTCGTCGACGGCAACCTGGCCTCCCCGGTGCCGGTCGATACGGCGCGGCGGCTCGGCGCGAGGCGCGTGATCGCCGTGGACGTTTCGTTCCCGCCGGAACAGGCGGATCTCAGCGACCCGTACGACGCGCTCTACCAGGGGTTCTCGATCCTCACGCGCAAGCTCGCTCTAGCCGAGCGTGCCGGGGCGGACCTTGCGATCGAGCCCAATCTTCCCGAGCACAACGAAATGTCGGCGGCAACGGTAAAAGCCCTGATCCGCTCGGGCGAGCGAGCCGGGCTCGCTGCGCTGCCCCGGTTGCGTGAACTTTTTGCCCAGGCCGGGATTACTTAAATACTGCCATTTTTCGCGTTGGACCCTTGTCCCTATTGGGTCTCACGCCAAAATGCTGCCAAGCAGTTCTCATCATTGGTCAGCGGGCTTCGCCAAAGTTCCGATGATGGGGCAAGGCAATTCGGCACGTGTGTGTTCGCACTCGGCCACAAGATGCCGCAAGGCCTTTTGCATGCGCTTCAAATCGTTCAGTTTCGACTCGATCTGCACCAGCCGGTCCGAAGTGATGCGCCGGATGGAGGCGCGGTCGACGCCGTCTTCGAGGCGCAGCAGCTCCGAAACTTCGTCCAGAGAGAAGCCCAGTTCCTGTGCCCTCTTGATAAACCGGATGCGGGCCACGAGTGTCATCGGGTAGTAACGGAACGCCCCGCTGCTGGGCGGAACCGGGAACAGATCGCGCTGCTGGTAATAGCGGATCGTTTCGATCCCCACACCGGCGGCGCGGGCCAGTTTTCCGATTGTGAGCGGGGCGGTATCGGGTTCCATCGAAAAGTCCTTGACTCTGGGGTCGGGTACGGAGTTTAGCCTATGCGTGGCGTCGTACATACACACGCCCGCACGCGTATGAAACTCGGCAAAACAGGAGAATTTCATGCAAGACGAAAAGCACAGTTGTTGCTCGCATCCCCGGACTGAGCCTGTCGTCGCGAAAGCCGCGGATGCCGGCCTCAAGGATCCGGTGTGCGGCATGAGCGTCACGCCGCAGTCGAAGCACAGCCTGGTGCACGAAGGCCAGCCCTTCTACTTCTGCAGCGCCGGCTGCAAGGCGAAGTTCGCGGCCGACCCGCGAAAGTATCTGGCGCCCGCCGACGCGCGCGTGTCCGCGCCCATCGAAACGGCAGCACCCGGCACGGTGTACACCTGCCCCATGCACCCTGAGATCCGTCAGGACCACCCCGGGGCCTGCCCCAAGTGCGGCATGGCCCTTGAGCCGGAGATGCCGAGCCTGGACGAGGAAGAGAACCCCGAGCTCACGGATTTCCGGCGCCGCTTCTGGTACACGCTGCCCCTGACCGTGGTCGTGACGTTGCTTGCAATGGTCGGTCACAAGGCGGGCTGGTTCAGCCCGGGCACGCAAAGCTGGATCGAGCTCGTCCTCTCGGCACCGATCGTTCTATGGGCAGGCTGGCCGTTCTTTGTTCGCGGGGTGCACTCGATCATCCACCGCAGCCCCAACATGTGGACGCTGATCGGCCTGGGCACGAGCGCCGCGTTCGTCTACAGCGTAGTCGCCACTGTCGCACCGAACGTGTTTCCCGAATCCTTCGTATCGATGGGCCGCATCGGCGTGTATTTCGAAGCGGCGGCGGTGATCATCTCGCTCACCTTGCTCGGACAACTGCTCGAGCTCAAGGCGCGCTCGAAGACCTCTGCCGCGATAAAGTCGCTGCTCGGCTTGTCGCCCAAGACAGCGCGGCGCATCAATGCCGACAATACCGAGGAAGACGTGCCGCTCACGCATGTGCATGTGGGCGACAAGCTGCGGATCCGCCCGGGCGAGAAGGTGCCGGTGGATGGCGTAGTGGTTGAGGGCAGCAGCTCGGTGGACGAGTCGATGCTGACCGGCGAACCCGTGCCAGTGACGAAGCGCGCAGACGACAAGCTGATCGGCGCCACTATGAACACCTCCGGTGCGCTGGTGATGCGCGCCGAGAAGATCGGTTCGCAGACCGTACTTGCGCAGATCGTGCAGATGGTCGCGCAGGCGCAGCGCTCCAAGGCGCCGATGCAGCGCATGGCGGACATCGTGGCGGGCTATTTCGTGGTCACAGTGGTGGCGGCCGCCGTGCTCACGTTCTTCGCGTGGGGCCTCTTCGGTCCCCAACCGAGCTGGGTGTATGGCCTGATCAACGCGGTCGCAGTGCTGATCATCGCGTGCCCCTGCGCGCTGGGTCACGCCACGCCGATGTCGATCATGGTCGCCACCGGCAAGGCTGCCACACCGGGCATCCTGTTCCGCGACGCCGCGGCCATCGAGAATTTCCGCAAGATCGACACGCTGATCATCGACAAGACCGGCACCCTGACCGAAGGCAAGCCGGCTGTCAATCGCGCCATCGCCGCCCCGCCCTACACCGAGGAGCAAGTGCTGCAAATCGCGGCGAGCCTCGACCAGGGCAGCGAGCATCCGCTGGCGGATGCCATCGTGCGCGCGGCGCGCGAGCGCAAACTCACGCTGGACAAGCCCGAGTCGTTCGACTCGGACAGCGGCATTGGCGTGCGCGGGATCGTAGCCCGCAAATCGATCGCGCTCGGTAACGCGACCCTGATGACGCAGTTGGGGATAGCGGTCGAGCCGATGGCGGTGCAGGCCGAGGCATTGCGCATGGAGGGCGCGAGCGTCATGCATCTCGGCGTAGATGGCGTGCTGGCCGGCATCATCGCGGTTTCCGACCCGGTCAAGGCCAATACTTCCGAGGCGCTCGCCAAACTCAAATCGCTGGGGTTGCGCGTGGTCATGGCCACGGGCGACGGGCGGACCACCGCGCAAGCGGTCGGACGCCAATTGGGCATCGACGAAGTGCATGGGGAGGTGACTCCCGCCGACAAGCTGGCGCTCGTCGACAAGCTCCAGCGCGAAGGCCGCGTGGTGGCGATGGCGGGCGACGGCATCAACGACGCGCCCGCGCTGGCCAAAGCGGACATTGGCATCGCCATGGGCACCGGCACCGACGTGGCGATGAATAGCGCCCAGGTTACGTTGATCAAGGGCGATCTGCGCGGGATTGCGCAGGCTCGCGCCCTGTCGGAGGGAACGGTGGCCAACATGAAGCAGAATCTGGGATTCGCTTTCGTCTACAACGTGGTCGGCATCCCGCTCGCAGCTGGGGTGCTCTACCCATTCACAGGAATGCTGCTCTCGCCCATGATTGCTGCGCTCGCCATGAGCCTCAGTTCCGCCTCCGTAATCACCAACGCATTGCGCTTGCGCGCCTCGTGAACAAAGGAAAATCAGATGAAAATCACGACTGCATTGCTTTTATCCCTGTCCTTCTACTGCGCGCTGTTTTTCGCGGGGTTCGCGCTGGCGAGCGGGCTCATCGACGGCGAGGTGCGCAAGGTAGACAGGCAAGCCGGCAAGATCACGCTCAAGCACGGCCCGATCACGAACCTGGACATGCCGGGGATGACAATGGTGTTCAAGGCGAAGGACCCGAAGATGCTCGACGAGGTCAAGGCGGGGGATAAAGTCCGCTTTACCGCCGAGAAAGTGGGCGAGGTTTTCACCGTGACCCGGATCGAACCCGCGAAGTAGAATACCCGCATGCCGAACCGGTCCCTCCGCCTGTTGGTTTCGCGCCTCACGGTCGCGCTCCTGCTGTTCGCCCAAGGCGCAATGGCGTGGTCCACCTGCGAATGGCTGAAGAGTTCGGCGGCGCGGGCGGTGCAAGCGGCCGCCGCCGCTGCGCCGTGCCATGAAACCCTCAACGCTTCCGTCTGCCTCACGCATTGCCTGTCGGACAGCCAGGCGGTGCAGGAATTTGCACCTGACATTCCCGCCATGCCCTCCGCACCGGTCTTGCGGATAGGGCTCGCTCCGGCACAGGCGAAGAGGGTGGTAACAGCAACTTTTCCGGACCCGGCCGCCGGCACCGGCCCACCCCGGCGCATCCTGCTGCAGTCTTTCCAGGTCTGATTTCCCGAGCGCTGCGCGCGCAGCCTGTCGCTGCGCGCGAAACGGCTATTGGAGATCGCCATGAAATTTCGCAATTCGTTGTTCGCGGGCATCCTTGCCCTTGCCTCTGCGCCGCTTGGCGCACAATCACTGACGCTTGCGGACGCCCTGCTCGCAGGCGAGGCGCAGGCCCCCCGGCTGACGGCGCAGCGGTATGCGATCGGTTCGGCAAGCTACCAGGTGAAACGCGCAAGGGAGCTCCCCGATCCACGCCTCAAGCTGGGCCTGGAGAATCTCCCGGTGTCGGGTGCAGGGCGGTTTCGCTACGACACCGATTTCATGACCCAGCGCACGATCGGCATCGCGCAGGAATTCCCAAGCGATGCCAAGCGCGCCGCGCGCAGCGACCGTGCATCGCGGCTGCGCGACGTCGAGGAAGCCAACCTTGCGGCCCAGCACACGCTGCTGTTGCGCGATGTCGCCGTGGCCTGGTTCGACACCTACTACGCGGACAAGGCCTACGCCGCCCTGACGAAGCTTGCTGAGCAATATCGCCTGCAGAGCGATGCCGCGCCTTCAGCCCTCGCCCGTGGACGTCAAACGGCCGCCGAAGGATTCGCCCTTCGTTCGGCGTGGGAGCAGGCCAACGACCGCATCATCGAGCAGGACCGCACGCGAGCGAAGGCGCGCATCGCGCTGGCCGCGCTGATCGGCGAGCGGGCGAATCGCCCGCTGGCGCCGCCGCCCGCCGATTTCGTTGCCGCGCAATTGCCCGAAAAGCTGCTCGAGCGCATCGGCGAGCATCCGTCGCTGCGGGTCTTCGACGAGCGTGAAGCGCTGGCCCGCGCAGAAGTGGAGCTGGCGAGAAGCACCCGCGAGCGCGACTGGAGCCTCGAAGTCGGCTACTCGCAGCGCAGGCCCGCCTTCGACAACATGATCAGCGTCGTCGTCGCCATCGATTTGCCATTCGCCAAGGAAAGGCGGCAGGACCTCGATGTGGCTTCCAGGCTGGCTGAAGTGGAGCAGGCGCGCGCCTTGAGCCAGGATGCGCGCCGCATGCACGAAGCCGACGTGCGCAATCTGTTCGCCGACTGGGACAACGCGCAGAAGCGCTCCCGGCGATTTTCAGGCGTGCTGTTGCCCTTGGCGCGCGAGCGAGTGGACGCCGCCTTGGCCGCATACCAGGGCGGGCGAGGCGAGCTTGCCGCGGTCCTCGAGGCGCAACGCGCACTCACAGAAACAGAATTGTCGGCCCTGCAGATCGAAGCGGAGCGGGCACGGGCCTGGGCCGGCCTGCATTTCCTCTACCCGATGGAGGGACACACATGAGAACTTCAGCAATCGCAGGAATCGTTGCGCTGGTCGCGGCGGTCGGAGCGCTGGGCGCTTACGGCGGATACCGCTACGCAACCCATCGGGCGATGGCGGCCGCCCCAACTGCCGCGCCCGCGGCCGATCGTAAGGTGCTGTACTGGTACGACCCGATGGTGCCGCAGCAGAAGTTCGACAAGCCCGGGAAGTCCCCCTTCATGGATATGCAGCTGGTGGCGAAATACGCCGACGAGCCGGCCGGTGGCGTCGTCGACGAAGGCAAAGTCACGATCAGCCCCCGTGTCGCGCAGAACCTGGGTGTGCGCACCGCCCTCGCGACGACCGGGACGCTCGAGGCCAGGCTCGAAGCCGTTGGGTCGGTCGCCTGGAACGAAAGGAGCGTTGCCGTGGTGCAGGCTCGCAGTGGCGGGTTCGTCGAGAAGCTCCACGCACGCACCCCGCTCGATCCGGTGGCGAAGGGCGCGCCGCTGGTCGACATCTTCTTTCCCGAGTGGGCGGGTGCGCAGGAGGAATACCTGATGCTGCGGCGCCAAGGCTCGGCGGAAGCCGGGCCGCTTGCCGAAGCCGCCCGCCAGCGCCTCGTCCTTCTGGGTATGGGCGGCGACGATATCGGGCAGGTCGAACGCACCGGCAAGGTAGTGGCCCGCTTCACCCTTCGCTCGCCGATCTCCGGGGTCATCGCAGAGCTCGCCGTGCGCGAGGGGATGACCGTGATGCCGGGTGCGACGCTGTTTCGGATCGTGGACCTGTCCACGGTCTGGGTGAACGTCGAGGTTCCCGAGGCGCAGGCCGCGATGCTTGTCCCTGGCAGCCAGGTCGAAGCGCGCGTCCCCGCGTTCCCGGATCATCTGTTCGGCGGACGCGTGGGCGCGATCCTGCCCGACGTAAACGCAGTGACGCGCACTGTGCGGGCGCGCATCGAGGTCGCCAATCCGGGCGCGCGCCTGAAGCCAGGAATGTTCGCAACGCTGTCCCTTTCGAGCGGGCGCGGCAAGCCGATGGTGCTGGTACCCAGTGAAGCCCTGATCCGCACCGGCGAGCGCAGCCTCGTGATCCTGGTCGAGGCTGACGGCCGGTTTCGCCAGCAGGAGGTGGAGGCTGGCATCGAGTCGAACGGATCGAGCGAGATTCGCAAAGGCCTCAAGCCCGGCGACAAGGTGGTGCTTTCGGGGCAGTTCCTGCTCGATTCGGAAGCGAACCTGAGGGCCGGCCTCTCGCGCATGGACTCGCCAGCGCCCGCGCCCGCTGTGCAGACGGCGCCAGCGTTGCACAAGGGGACCGGCGTTGTGACGGGCGTCAGCGCACCCGACGGCTACCTCGAGCTCAAGCACGACCCGATCGCCTCGATGAAGTGGCCGGTGATGCAGATGGGATTCTCCGTGCCGGACAAGAAGCTGCTCGAAGGGCTGAAGAAGGGCGACCTGGTCGAGTTCGAAATGCGCGGGCTTCCAAACAAGGACGGCGACTTCGTGATCGACGCCCTCAAGCGCAAGGGCGGCCCGTGATCGCGAATCTCATCCGCTGGTCGGTCGCCAACCGGTTCCTCGTGCTCGTGGCCACCGCGCTCGTCACGGCGTGGGGCCTTTGGGCCGCGATGCGCACGCCGCTCGATGCGATTCCGGACCTGTCCGACGTGCAGGTCATTATCCGCACGCCGTTCCCGGGCCAGGCGCCGCGCATTGTGGAGGACCAGGTCACCTATCCGCTGACCACCACGATGGTGTCGGTGCCGGGTGCGAAGACCGTGCGCGGTTACTCCTTCTTCGGCGACTCGTTCGTCTACATCCTGTTCGAGGACGGCACCGATCCGTACTGGGCGCGCTCGCGCGTGCTTGAGTACCTTTCACAGGTGCAGTCGCGCCTTCCAGCCACGGCAAAGCCGGCGCTGGGTCCGGACGCCACCGGGGTGGGCTGGATCTACCAGTACGCGCTGGTCGATCGTAGCGGCCGCCACGACCTGGGCGAATTGCGTGCATTGCAGGACTGGTTCCTGAAATACGAGCTGAAAACGGTGCCGAACGTGGCCGAAGTCGCGTCGATCGGGGGCATGGTGCGGCAGTACCAAATCGTTTTGTTCCCCGACAAGCTGCGCGCCTACGGAATCACGCACAGCCGGGTCATCGACGCCGTGCAGAAAGCCAACCGCGAAACGGGCGGCTCGGTGCTCGAACTGGGCGAGGCCGAGTACATGGTGCGCGCGAGCGGCTATCTCAAGACGCTGGAAGATTTCCGCGCCATTCCGCTGTCGGCCTCGGATGCCGGAGTGCCCGTGAAGCTTGGCGATGTTGCCCGCATCCAGATCGGCCCGGAAATGCGACGCGGCATCTCCGAGCTCAATGGCGAAGGCGAAGTGGCCGGCGGAGTAATCGTGATGCGCTCGGGCAAGAACGCGCTCGAGACGATCGAGGCGGTCAAGGCCAAGCTCGCCTCCCTCAAAGGCAGCCTGCCTCCGGGCGTCGAGATCGTCGAAACCTACGATCGCTCGAGCTTGATCGAGCGCGCGGTGGCGCACTTGCGCGACAAGCTCATCGAGGAGTTCGCGGTGGTGGCGCTGGTGTGCTTCATTTTCCTGTTCCACGTCCGCTCGGCCCTGGTGGCCATCGTGTCGCTGCCCCTTGGCATCCTCGCCGCTTTCATCGTCATGTACTACCAAGGGGTTAACGCCAACATCATGTCGCTGGGCGGCATCGCGATCGCGATTGGCGCGATGGTCGATGCGGCGGTGGTGATGATCGAGAACGCGCACAAGAAGCTGGAAGGGCGCGCGCTGGAGGGCGAGGAACGCTGGCGGGTCATCACGGAAGCGTCGGTGGAGGTCGGCCCGGCGCTGTTTTTCTCCCTGCTCGTCATCACGCTTTCTTTCGTGCCGGTGTTTGCGCTGGAGGCCCAGGAGGGACGGTTGTTCTCGCCCCTTGCTTTTACCAAGACCTACGCGATGGGCGCCTCCGCGATCCTCGCGGTGACGCTGATCCCGGTATTGATGGGCTATCTCATCCGCGGCCGCATTCCGGAGGAGCGCAAGAACCCGCTCAACCGGCTGCTGATCGCCATCTACCGGCCCCTGCTGGCCGCAGTCCTTGCCTGGCCGAAAGCGACGATCGCGGTGGCCGCGGTCGCGCTTGCCCTCACGGCGATTCCAGTGCTCAAGATCGGCGGCGAGTTCATGCCGCCGCTGGACGAAGGCGACCTGCTCTACATGCCCTCCGCCTTGCCGGGGCTGTCGGTGGGCAAGGCGGCCGAGATCCTGCAGCAGACCGACCGGATGATCCGGCAGATTCCCGAGGTGAAGAGTGTATTCGGCAAGATCGGTCGCGCCGAGTCGGCTACCGACCCCGCGCCGATGGAGATGGTCGAGACCACCATCCAGTTCAAGCCGAAGTCCGAGTGGCGCGCGGGCATGACCCCCGAGAAGCTCGTGGAAGAGCTCGACCGCACCGTCCGGCTGCCGGGCTTGTCGAACATCTGGGTGCCGCCGATCCGCAACCGCATCGACATGCTGGCCACCGGCATCAAGAGCCCGCTCGGGATCAAGGTTTCGGGCACGGACCTCAACGAGATCGATCGTATCGCCGGAGAGATCGAGCGCGTGGTGAAGGACGTGCCGGGCGTGACTTCGGCCCTCGCCGAGCGCGTGACCGGGGGGCGCTACGTCGAGATCAAGGTCGACCGTGATGCCGCCGCGCGCTACGGCATGAACGTGTCGGACGTGCATTCGATTGTCACCGCCGGCATTGGCGGGGAGAACATCGGCGAGACCATCGAAGGTCGGCAGCGCTTTCCAATCAATGTCCGTTATCCGCGCGAATTGCGCGACTCGGTCGAAAAACTCCGCAACCTGCCAATCGTCACCGAGCGCGGTGCGCAGATCGTGCTCTCGGCAGTGGCGTCGATCACGATTGCCGACGGTCCGCCGATGCTGCGTTCCGAGAACGCGCGGCTTGCGGGTTGGATCTACGTGGACATCCGCGGGCGCGACCTTGCTTCAGTGGTGAACGATGCGCGGCGTGCGGTGGCGGCCAAGGTGAAGCTCGCCCCGGGCGTGTCGGTGGCCTGGTCGGGGCAGTTCGAGTTTCTCGAAAGGGCGCGGGCGCGGCTCGCGGTGGTGGTTCCCTTCACGCTGCTAATCATCCTGGTGCTGCTCTACCTTGCCTTCTCGCGCGTTGGGGAGGCGCTCCTCATCATGCTCACCCTGCCTTTCGCGCTGGTCGGCGGCTTCTGGCTGATCTGGCTGCTCGGCCATAATCTCTCGGTGGCCAGCGCAGTGGGCTTTATCGCGCTCTCCGGTTTGGCCGCGGAGTTCGGCGTGGTGATGCTCGTTTACCTGAGGCAGGCCATCGAGCGGCATCAGCCAAGGACAGACGAAGAACTGCGCGCCGCGATCGACGAGGGCGCGGTGCAGCGGGTGCGGCCCAAGGCGATGACCGTGGCCGTGATCCTGGGCGGACTTGCGCCGCTGATGTGGTCGGCGGGGACGGGTGCCGAAGTGATGCAGCGGATCGCCGCGCCCATGATCGGCGGCATGGTCACGGCCCCCTTGCTTTCCATGTTCGTGATCCCGGCAGCCTATTATCTGATGCGCCGCCGCGCGATTGTAATTTCCGGAAAAGGCAACGATACTGCCACGTACGCCGCGCCAACGCTAGGAATATCAGGATGAAAGTTAAAGAAAGTTCGAGAATTATCCATGCCTGACGCGCGCGAGCTCGACCTTGCTCTGATGATGGCCGACCTGTGCGGCTATACCGCGCTCACCGAAACGCATGGCGCGCTGCAGGCCTCCGAAACGGTGCTGCGGTTCGACAGCCTGGTCAAGGCGAGCCTGGAGCCCGGTGTGCGGATCGTCGACAGCATCGGCGACTCGGTGTTCTGCGCGGGCGAGGACACGCGAGCCATCGTTCGGACGGCGCTGCGCCTGCGCGACGCCGCGGCCAGCGAGCCGGGATTCCCGCGCATCAGCGTGGGCCTTCACCGCGGCAGCGTGGTCGAGCGCGGAGCGCGGCTGTTCGGCGCGCCAATCAACCTCGCCGCCCGCCTCACAGCCCACGCAGCGGGCGACCAGATCCTGTGCACTGAGGAAGTCGCGCAATCGATCCAGCCCGGCGACGACATGACCTTCCGCCCGCTCGGGGGGCACATTTTCAAGAACGTCGTGCGTCCGGTAACGATCTACGAGCTTGCGCGCCGGAGGGAAACTGCGGAAATCGTATTCGTCGATCCCGTTTGCCGCATGCAGGTCAGCGCGGCCGGGAGCGCGGGCACGTCCGTTTTCGGCGGGGCGACATACCATTTCTGCTCTGCGCGGTGCGCAAGCCTGTTTTCCGCCGCGCCGGTCCTGTACCTGACCTCAATGCGCGGCCCGGCGTCGTAATACCACCCAGGCCAGCAGGCCCATCGCGGCAAGGCCGGCGAACAGCCTGCCTTCGTACCTGTGGAAATTCTCCAGTGCCAGCTCCATCGCGTTGCCGAACACGTAGCCCAGGTCCGCAAAAACCGCGGCCCATACCGACTACGAGACGCAAACGGAAGGAGGGAAGTTGAGGCAGCGGACGAAGTGCATACGCTGGGTGGCGAACTGGTTCAATTTGGCCGATGAAGCGTTAGCGATATAAAAGTTTGTCATCCTGGCTGACACGCGTGGTCCGCTCAGGGGATGGTCTTGCCGGCCACCGTCCAGTTGTAATTGATGAACTCGACGCCGTACTCCGCGGGCCCCGGCACCGCGCGATGGGCGTTCACGTACGCTATCAGGTCGGGTGCTTTTGGCGAGTAAATCCTCAGGATAGAAATCGAAGATCGCCGAAAGACGGACCTTGCGCCGCGCGCCGTCCACCGCCACGTTGCGCGGCTCATCGATCGAGCGCGCAATCGCGGCTCTCCTCGACGCGCTGCGGCGCCGGGGCGGCGATCTGCACCGCGCTCATCACGTCACTCATTCCCGGGCCGGATGCGCGGCGCGGATAAGCTCCTCGGTGATCCAGTTCCGCAGCAGCTGGGCGCCACGCTGCGCAGCGCCCGAATTGCCCGCGAACTTGCGCAATCCATTGCAAACCGCGCCAAAACCGCGCCCCCGGCCGAGCGCCGCCAGCGCCCAGGCCTCATCGGCGGGAAGTGCGCGGTAGAAGGGGGTCTGTCCTTTGCGCCAAACCAGCCATGCGACCGGTGCGGCAAGCAACCGCGGTTTCGGTTTGCGCCCGTGGTCTGCGGCCCATTGCCAGATCCGCGGCGCGTTGCTGCGCAGGTCCAGCCGCTGCGCGGACGGATGGAGCGCGAAACGCATGCCCGGCCAGTCTTCGGCCGGAACGCGCGCGACGTCCTCCACCGCCAGCAAGGGCGTGTCTTCGGCGTCGAACGCGAGCCCGAGCGCCCACTCGAAGGCGGCAAGCTCGGCAAGCACCGGCCGCATGCGCCAGTGCGGCGAACGCGCAAGAAAACGCGCAAGGCCGCCGCCGTACCAGCGCAGGTTCGCCACGCGCGACGGATGCGCAGCGACGAACTCCCGCATCAGCGCGTTGAACGCGGCCTCGCCAAGCAACGCCTGCAGGGCGGGGTAATCGGTGGCGAGCGCCGCCGCCAGCCGCAAGCGATACCCGTCGGCGTAGATCGACAGCCTGCGCACCGCGCCCGCCCTCGGGGTGGCCAGCACCGCCCGCTCCATCACGCGCGCCGGACGGTGGACATGGCGCTGGAACGCGCGTTGCAGCGCCGCGAGTTCCTTCACGCTGCTTTCCTTACAGCCGCAGCTTCGACAACGGCGCGCGCACGGTCAAGTTCGCGCACCAGCGTCCCCAGGGGAGGAATCCGGTCGTCGCGCTCGATCATCGTCGGCACCGGTCCGAAACGCCGGATCGCCTCGGCATAGAGGTCCCACACCGGCGCGATCACCGTGGCGTCGTGCGTGTCGATGATCATGTCGCCGCAGTTCTCGTGGCCCGCGAGGTGGATCTGGCGCACGCGGCGCGGCGGCATCGCGTCGAGGAAGTCAAGCGCATCGAAGCCGTGGTTGAAGGCGCTGACGTAGATATTGTTCACGTCGAGAAGGATGTCGCAGTCGGCCCGATCGGCAAGCGCCGCCAGGAAATCCCACTCGGTCATTTCTGAGCTTCGGTAAGCTACGTAGCTGGAGACGTTTTCCAGCAGGATGCGGCGGCCCAGGACATCCTGGACTTCGCGCACGCGGCGCGCGACGTGGCTAAGCGCCTCTTCGGTGTAGGGCAGCGGCATGAGGTCGTGCAGGTTGCGGCCGCGCACACCGGTCCAGCACAAGTGGTCCGAGATCCAGGCCGGATCGATGCGTTGGGCCAGCGCCTTCAGGTCCTTGAGATAGCCGCGGTCGAGCGGATCGGTACTCCCGATCGACAGCGAGACGCCATGCAGCACGACGGGATAGCGTTCGCGGATGCGCTCAAGGTAAGCGAGAGGCCGGCCGCCGGGAATCATGTAGTTCTCGGACAGGGCCTCGAACCAGTCCACGCGCGGACGCGACTTGAGAATCGCCTCGTAGTGCCTGGGGCGCAGGCCAAGGCCGAAGCCGGAGAGGGCGGTCGCGGAAACCATGTTTACGCAAGCAAGCGGGCCGCCGGCGTACTTTGCCGGTGGCCCGCGTTCGGAAGATGATTTTCGATTCTACTTCTTCATCTTCATTTCGGCCTTGGCCTTGTCGCAATCGGCCTGGGTCATTGCCGTGAAACCCTCGCCTTTGCAGGCGTTCAGCCCTTTGCAGGAGTTCTTCGCGCCCTTGCAATCGCTATGACCCTTGCACGAATTCACACCCTCGCAATGGATCTTGGCGGCCTGAGCGGCGGCCGGCGTTGCGACGGTCATCGCAAACATTCCCGCCGCGGCGGCTGCGAGGGCGATACCGGTAAGCTTATTGGCTTTCATGTACATCTCCTATAGGCAATGTTGAAGTGAAACCCGGAAGCCCGGGTGCTGTCAGATACGTTCCGGAACGTCCGTCGGATGACCCGGCTGGCGAACCTGCCTACCCTTTGGTCGAGCCCTTGAGAGTATTTCTTACATCTTTTTTTGCGCACTGGACGTAAGATCCGGCAGCCATATCCGACCAATCTGCGCGGGCCTCGAGCGCCCGGGGAAAGGCCGAATATGCCCACGATGAACAGTTGGCGAGATCTGATCGCCTGCCGGTTATGCTGGAAGATCGCATTTGCCGTGTTCACGCTGATCCTCGCGGTCGAGAGCGTGATCCTGGTCCCTTCCTACCTGCGATTCGAGCAGAACAGGCTCAGGCAAATCGCCGACGGGGCGATCATTGCCACCGAACCTACGCTCGCCGCGTCGGGCTACGGTACGCACCGGCCATTGCTCGCGCGGGGAGTGGCGAAATCGATCGGGCAATACGGCATCCTCGGTGCGCTGGTGGCGGGAGGCGACAGCGAAATACTCGCCACCTCGGGCGCCACCGCGGGTCTGAAGTCCCAACTCGATCTGGCGCAACCGATGGGTGAAGGCGCGCGCCGCTCGGATGATGGCGCCTGGCTGGATGTGGCGTGGCCGAGTGCCGAAGGACTGAAGATCGCGGTCCGCGTGGATACGAGCCGGGTCGCGGGCGAATCGCTTTCGTTTGCGCTGCGTATCGCCGGACTGGTCGCCATCATCGTGGGGGTGGTGACCTCGGGGACGATGCTCGTGC
>JBBQNG010000008.1:0-33717 GCA_038329645.1 Burkholderiales bacterium | reverse complement strand
CCCGCCTGCGCCGGAATTCAAGCCGTTCCAAGCGACGGCTAACGTCGCGGCACCATCAGCCGTTTCCGCGCCGGCGGGTGCATCGCCTGCGCCAGCCCAGAAAGCGGCGGGCACCGTGATCGAGGACGAATTCACCGTCGACCATCCGCTCGCCAAGGTCTGGGAAATCTTTGGCGACATGCCCGCAGTGGCTGCCTGCCTGCCGGGCGCGGAGATCACCGAACACACACCGACTTCACTCAAGGGCAAGGTCACCACCAAGTTCGGGCCGATGCGCGCTTCGTTCGCGGGCGCCGCCGGGCTGGAGCGCGACGAGGCCGCCAAGCGCGGCGCCATCCGCGGCAACGGCACCGACAGCCTTTCCGGCTCGCGGGCGCGCGGCGACATCAGCTACCAACTCTTCGATGCCGGCGATGGACGCACGCGCGTGGCCGTGGCGATCGACTACAGCCTGCAGGGGCCGCTTGCGCAGTTCTCGCGCGGCGGGCTGGTCAGGGAGTTCGTGAAGAAGATGGTGGCAGATTTCGCCGCCAACCTGAACGCGCGCCTTGGCGCGCCGACGGGAGCAGCACCCACAGTGGCACCGGTAATGACCATCAGCGCTGGCAGCGTGTTCTGGCGCTGGATCAAGAGCCTGTTCGGAACAAGATCCTAAAGGAGAATAACCATGGAACCCATCGCAGAACTCGGCAACTATCTCCACATCTACGACTTCTACGTCGACAAGGAGAACATCGACGAATTCATCCGTCTGTTCAACGAATTCGACTACGGCGGCAACAACCCGATGCACGAGTCCCCGGCCCAGGCCAAGGACGGGGCGATGTGCCAGGACGTGAACGACCCGACCCATTTCTGGCTGATCGGCGAGTGGAAGGACATCGTGGAGCATGCGCGTATCCGCAAGATCCTTGCCACCGAGCTCAAGCCCGCTTTTGTCGGCCTCATCAAGGGCTCGGGCTTCATCCCGCACTACGCCAAGGTCGTCTCCGCCACGCCGCAAGCCATCCTCGACAAGGCGGCGGCGGACGCAAAAGCCAGGGCCGCGTAGAACGTGCAGCTCTACACGTTCTTCCGGTCCTCGACCTCGTTCAGGCTGAGGATCGCGCTCGCGTACAAGGGCATCGCCTACGAGCCCCGGTTCGTAAGCCTGCCCAGGATGGAGCACCAGGCCGCGTCCTACCTTGCGAAGAATCCTCAGGGCCTGGTCCCGGCGCTGGTCGACGACGCCGGGCGGGTTTTCACCCAATCCATGGCGATGATCGAGTACCTCGACGACCTCCATCCCGAGCCGCCCCTGATGCCCAGGGGCGCCGAGGAGAAGTGGTATGTCAGGGCGGTGTCGCAGATCATCGGCTGCGAGATGCACCCGCTCAACAATGTGCGCGTGCTCAAATACCTGAAGGCGTATGGGCTGGACGACGCGAAGGTGAACGGCGACTGGTATTCGCACTGGGTGGCCGAAGGGTTCAAAAGCCTTGAGGCCTTCCTGGTAAGCGAGAAACGCAGCGGCAAGTTCTGTTTTGGCGCGCAGTTCACGATGGCCGACATTTGCCTGATCCCGCAGGTGTTCAACGCGCAGCGGTTCAACTGCGACCTGTCGCCTTACTCGACGGTCATGAAGGTGTTCGAGGCAGGGGCGGCGCTCGAAGCCGTCAAGAAGGTAGAGCCCTCGACCCAGCCGGACAAGATCTGACGCCGCGAGCCGGGCTGCCGCCCGAATTCATGACATTCATCACTTAACCTCCGCGCCTGGCGCGCCTTGCGGGGGAATTTTGTGCCGGTACCGGTACATCTTCCTGCGTAGCTTCAGGGCTTCAGGAACTCAGCACGAACTCGTCCTTGGGCATCGGCGGTTCGGGCGTTTCGCGGTTGCGGGGATCGTTCGGTTACGTCCCGGCGGCCGACGTGTTCATCGTCGAGACCCATTTCATCGGTACGCACCGCGGCGCATATCGCGGCATCGCGCCGACCGGGCGGCCGATCGACCTGCCTTTGGCGATCTTCGTGAGCTTCAGGGACGGCCTGATGTCGGGCGAGCGGTTCTACTACGACCGGAAGACGTTGCTCGCGCAGATCGGCGCGGCTTAGGTAATCGGGGTCATTCCGTCGCACCCCGCTCCAGGTATCCCGCCTCGCGCTGATGGCGCAACGCAAGAACCACTACCCGGTCGGATTGTGCATCGTACTCATAGAGGGCCAAGTACCCCGCTTTGCCGCGTGCGATCACCAGCTCCCTCAGGACTTCGTCCACGGGCCTGCCGATGGTGGGGTACGTTCGCAGCACCTCAAGCCCCCCTAGCACGAGGTCGTAGGTGGACAGCGCCGCGGCGGGCTCCGCAGCGCGCAGGAAAGTCACCAGCCTTTCGAGATCGGCGTCCGCACCCTTCGAAACGATTACTTCGGCCACGAACGCAACTTCGGCTTGCGCGCCTTTTTGCCCTGCAGCTTCGCGCGGTAATGCGCTTTCACGTCCGCCAGTGCGTAGCCCGTGCCGGTGCGTTGGAACTCCGCGCGCGCAGCGTAGGCATCGGCAAGGAACCCGCGGCGCTTCTCTGCGCGGTCGGTTTCCTGCCGGATCGCCTCGACCATGAAGGCGTGCGCACTCTGATCGGTGTCTTCGACCACGCGGGCGATTCGCTTTCTGAGGTCTTCGGGAAGTTTGATCGAGATGGCCATCGCGAACTCCGCAACTCTGGTATCACCATAGTATCACCGCAATGCGCAGCTCAGGGACGCACCGTTAAGGACGTACTGCGGGCGTCTCCATCTTCATGCCCCGAGCGCGCCACATCAGGTAGTACTCCAGCCCGACGAGTTCGTCGGAGCCATAGGGAAACGCCTCCGCGCGCATCCCGGACATGCAATTTCGCAGCCTGCGCTGCAGCGACCCGAGTCCCTGCCATTCGAGGCGGTACAACGGGTAGCCGTTGGGATGTCCCTGCGGGATGGCGTTGCCGGCGAGGTGCCGGCCCCAGTTCTGGTCATGGCATTGCGCGCACGATAGGTCGATCTGGCCGATCTTGCGCGAGTAGAGCTCGCGCCCGACCTCCAGCATCGGCCTTGTTTTCGCGTCCGGGACGATGCTGATCGGCATGCCGCGCGACTGGCGGCCCACGTAGGCGGTGAGCGCCAACAGCTCGCGGCTCTCGTAGGCGAGCGGCTTGGCTTCCTGGCGCTCGACGCGGCATGCGTTGACGCGCTGTTCCAGGTTCATGAGGCGGCCGCTCTTCGTGTCGTATGCCGGATGCCGGGCCGCTACCCCTTTCATGCTCACCGCCGCATCGCCATGGCAATCGCCGCACGCGCGGTTGGCCGCGCCGGTTTTCCTTTTCCACAGCGCTTCGCCTTCGAGCACCCAGAAGGTTGCGGGGTTGGCGGTGTCGTCGTCCTGCATGGCGCGCGTCTCGCGGCCCATCTGCTCGTAGCCCGAGAGGCGTGCGTCCTGTGCGAACGCCTGTAGGCAAGCGACCAGCCCAGCGGCGAAGAGGAGTCGGCGCACTCAGGTCACGGTGATGGGGGCGGTGCTCGTCGCGGCGAACCCGTTGTCGCCCTTCCACTGGAATTCGAGCGTGCCGCTCTCGATGGCGACGGTAGAGAAGGAGATGTACGGGTTGGCGGAAATGGCGGGGTGCAGCTCGGCGCTGAAGATTTCGACGCCGTTGTAGGTGCAGGAGAAGGTGCGCACGATGTCGCGCGGGATGGGGACCCCGCGCTCGGTGCGCCGGTAGCCGGTTTCCATGTTGTGCGAGACAAGGGTCTTGATCTCGATGACTTCGCCGCGCTTCGCGCTGGCGGGGACGGTGACGAGGGCGTTCGACATGGTCAGATGTCCTCCAGGCAGGCGGCGATGGTGACCACCGTCGGGGCGGAGCCGGACCAGTACGTGCCGTCGCTCATTTCGGCGACTGCGACGAGGGTCTGCGTGTCGGCGAGCCTGACGCGGGTGGCGACGCTCGCGCGGCCCGCGCGGGGCCCGAGCCTGAAGCCCATGACGATCGGCTCGGGGTTGCGCTCGCTGAAAACGTGGATCGCCCTGACATGGTCGGCCTGCGTCATCGGGCTTTCGACTGCAACGGAGATTGCTACGGTGTTGCCGTTGTCCACCAGCTGGGGGACGTCGAGCTTCACGCGGCCCTCGGTGACGGCCTTGCCGCCCGTCAGTCTGGAGATCGCCGCGAGCATGTCTTTCTCGGTCCCGCGCAAATCTTTGGTGGCCTGCGCGCGCACCTGCGCTGGCAACCCGGCGGCCACGGCGAGCCCGGCGGCGGCGGCCGAGAGGAACTCCCGCCGCGTGCGTCTATCAGTCATTCAGTGTTCCCAGGTAAGCCACGACATCCTCGATCTGTTGTTCGGTGAGCAAAGGCTTGCCGCGAAAAGCGGGTGCGACGCGCGACAAGCCTTCGGTCCGGTAGTAAGACGGCATGATCGTCGCAGGGTTCAGCTTGCGCGAATCGACGATCCTCTGGCGCAGCTGCGCTTCGCTCCAGCGCTTGCCCGCGCCGCGCAGGTCGGGCGCGAGGTCGCCCTGGAAGCGCTCCTCCGGGAACGGCCCGCTGTGGCACAGCAGGCACAGCCCGACCTGGCGATTGGCGACGATCGCGCGCCCGCGCGATGCGTCGCCCGTGCGCCCCGTCAGAGAGACGGCGAGGCCGTCCTGTGCCGCCGCAGCCGAGGCGTACAGCGCCGCAGCGGCAAGGACTGCCCTCAGCACCCCTATACGAGCGTGATGCCGTGGTTCTTGAGCGGGAAGCTGCGGTAGCGCTTGCCGGTTGCCCGCGCGAGCGCGTTGAGCACGGCAGGTGCTGCCACGCAGATCGTAGGCTCACCCACGCCGCCCCAGAACCCGCCCGAAGGCATCACGATGGTTTCGACCTTCGGCATCTGCGCGATGCGCATCGAGTTGTAGTCATGGAAGTTGGTCTGCTCGATGCGTCCGTCTTTGACTGTGCACTCCTGGTCGAAGACCGCCGACAGGCCGTACACAAACGAGCCGGCGACCTGGCGCTCGATCTGCGCCGGGTTCACCGCGTAGCCCGTGTCGGTGGCCGCCACGATGCGATGGACCTTGACCTTGCTGCCGTCCTTGACCGAGACCTCGGCGCAGGCCGCGACATAGCTGCCGAAGGCGCGGAAATGCGCTAGGCCCAGGTGCCGGCCGGCCGGCAGGGGCTTACCCCAGCCGCCTTTTTCGGCCACTGCATTGAGCACCGCCAGCGACTGCGGGTGCTTGGCCATCAGCTTCTGGCGGAAGGCGAGCGCGTCCTGGCCGGCCTCGGCCGCGAGCTCGTCCATGAAGCACTCGAGGAAGATCGCGTTCTGGTTGATGTTCACGCCGCGCCAGAACCCCGGAAGGATGTGCGGGTTGCGCATCGCGTGGTCGATCGTCAGGTTCGGGATGTCGTACTCGAGCGAGTGCTCGCCGGTGGGCCAGAAGCCCTGGAACGAGAACGGGTCCTTGCCCTTGTCGAGCGCCTCGGGCCGCGCCGAAGCGAGGATCGACTGGCCCGACAAGCGGATGTGCATGCCGGCAATGTTGCCCGAGCTGTCCAGCGCCGCGGTGAGCTTGGCCTGCATGATCGGGTGGTAGCGGCCGTGCAGCATGTCTTCCTCGCGCGACCAGAGGAGCTTGACCGGCACGCCGGGCATCTCCTTGGCGATCACGACGGCCTGGGTCACGTAGTCGGTGAATCCGCGCCGGCCGAAGCCGCCGCCGAGCAGCATCTTGTGCACGTCGCACTTGTCGACCGGCAGCCCGGAGGCCTCGGCCGTGGCGGCGAGCGCCGCTTCGCCGTTCTGGGTGCCGACCCAGACCTGGCAGCGGTCCGGCGTGTAGAGCGCGGTGGCGTTCAACGGCTCCATCGGGGCGTGGTTCTGGTACGGGTAGGCGTAGACGGCTTCGACTTTCTTCGCCGCGCCTGCCAGCGCCGCTTTAGCGTCGCCGTTGTGGTTGTGCACGAACGCCTGGTCGGCTGAGAGGCCTTCCTCGAGCATTTTCGCGATCGACGCGCTGGAAACCTTGGCGTGGGGACCTTCGTCCCAGACGACCGGCAGCGCATCCAGCGCAGTCTTGGCCTGCCACCAGGTGTCCGCAATAACGGCTACCGCGGTGTTGCGTACGAGCACGACTTTCTTGACGCCCTTCATGCCCATGACCTTGGCCGCATCGAAGCTGACGACCTTGCCGCCGGTCACCGGGCAATCCTTGATCGCCGCGTTGAGCATGCCCGGGAGCTTCACGTCGGCGCCGTAGAGCTGCTTGCCGGTCACCTTGTCTGCGGTATCCAGGCGCTTGAGCGGCTTGCCGATCAGCTTCCACTGCTTGGGATCCTTGAGCGGGACGTCCTTGGGCACTTCGAGCTTAGCCGCGGCTTCGGCAACCTTGCCGAAGGTCGTCTTGCGCCCGGAAGGCGTATGCGTGATCACGCTGTTGGCGGCGACGCATTCCGAAGCCGGGACTTTCCATCCGTCCGCGGCAGCCTGCACGAGCATCATGCGCGCCGCTGCGCCGCCTTTGCGCACGTAGTCCTGCGAGGTGCGGATGCCGCGGCTGCCGCCGGTGCCGTAGTCGCCCCAGATGCGCTTGCGCGAGACGTTGGTGCCAGGCGTCGGGTATTCGGTGGTGACCTTGCTCCAGTCGCATTCGAGGTCCTCGGCCACCATCTGCGCGAGGCCGGTCAGCGTGCCCTGGCCCATCTCGGAGCGCGCGATGCGGATGACGACGGTGTCATCGGGCCGGATGACGACCCAGGCGCCGATCTCGGGCGAGCCGTCCGCGGCGCGAACCACGGCAGGGCCCCCGTACGGGAGGCGCAGGCCGAGCGCGAGCCCGCCTGTGACTGCGGCGGAACCGACGATGAACTGGCGGCGGGAAACTTTCGGGGTTGCGATTTTCATGATGTTCCCCTCAGGCCTTGGCCGCGGCGTGGATCGCCTCGCGGACCTGCTGGAAAGTGCCGCAGCGGCATATGTTGGTGATTGCGGCATCGATGTCCGCGTCGGTGGGCTTGGGCTTTGCTTTCAGCAGCGCCGTGACCGCCATGACCATGCCCGACTGGCAGTAGCCGCACTGCGGGACATCGTTAGCGATCCAGGCTTTCTGCACCTTGGTGAGCACGCCGTTCTGGGCGAGCCCTTCGATGGTGGTGATCTTCTTGCCCTCGACCGCGCTGACCGGCATCACGCAGGAGCGCATCGCCTCGCCGTTCATGTGGACCGTGCAGGCGCCGCACTGGGCGACGCCGCAGCCGTACTTGGTGCCGGTCAAGCCGACCTGCTCGCGGATCACCCACAATAGCGGGGTATTCGGATCTACATCGACGTTAACTGGTTTTCCATTGATAGTCAGGCGCGCCACGTTTTTCTCCCGGTAGTCATTTAAGTCTCGGCGATCTTTTCCGAAGGCTTTTTTTCTTGTCGCACCGGGCAAAAAGCCCGGGCGGACGGGTAATGTAGTCCCATTGGCGAGCCCACTGCAACTACCGCCCTCGAGGGCGGCGACAGGCGTATTCGGGATTGGAATAGAAACCCCCTCCCCAGCGTGGGGGCCGTACACTTCCGGCCTGACCCCTGAAGGGAGAAAGCCATGCGTCTCAATCGTTTCATGATCCGCCCCCTGGTCGAGCAGGGGCTGCGCGAAGAACTCAGTGCAGGGGACACGACCGGTGGATTCCTGGTCTGGGACGACGATCCCGTCCAGACCGGCCAGATCTACGCAAAGGGCAACGGGGTGGCGTGCGGGCTCCTGTTTGCGGACGAAACGATAAAGCTGATCGACCCGGACGCCGAGATCGAGCATTGCGTCGAGGAGGGCGCCCCGATGGGTCCCGGCACCGTGCTGCTGAAGATCAAGGCCAGGGCTTCCGCGTTCTTCATGATCGAGCGCGCGGCGCTCGACTGGATCCAGCAGCTTTCCGGCATCGCCACCAAGACGCGACGCTACATGGACCTCGTCAAGCACACCAAGGTGCGCCTCACCGACACGCGCAAAGGCTGGCCCGGCCTGCGCATGGTGCAGAAATACGCGGTGCGCGTCGGCGGCGCGCACAACCATATCTTCAACCTGTCGAACTGCGTGCTGGTGAAGGACAACCACATCAAGATCGCGGGCAACATAAAAAACGCGATCGAGATCCTGCGCGCGCGCGCGCAGCACACCTTCAAGATCGAGGTCGAGTGCGAGTCGCTCGCCATGGTGCAGGACGCGCTCGACTGCGGCGTCGAGATCATCATGTTCGACAACATGGACCTCGACGAAATGAGGGAAGGCCTCAAGCTCGTGAACAAGCGTGCGATCACAGAGGCCTCGGGGGGCGTCAACGAGAGCACCATCGTCGCGATTGCCGATACCGGCGTCGACGTGTTCTCGGTGGGCGACCTCACGCACACCGTCAAGGCGGTGGACATCAGCCTGGACGTGAAGGACATCAAGCCAAGCGCGCTGCGCACCATCTCCAGGCTCAAGGCCGCCGGCTGATGGCACGGACCGTCCGTTTCCGGACCAAGCACGGCATCATCGTCGCGCTCGACGCGGACACGGTCGACGCCTGCAAGCGCACGGTCGATGCAACCACTGCGGTTGATGGGGTCGTTGGCTACAAGCTCGGGATGACCACCGCATTGCGGCTCGGCCTGGCCGAGGCGGTGCGCCAGTTCAGGGCGCACACCGACCTGCCGCTGCTCTACGACCACCAGAAGGCCGGGCCCGACGTGTTCGACATGGCGGCCAAGTTCGCCGCCCTTTGCGCCGAAGCGAAAGTCGACGGCCTGATCCTGTTTCCGCTGGCCGGCCCGCGCGCCGTCGAAGGCTTCGTGGGGGAGTCGCTCAAGCAGGGCATCCTGCCGCTGGTCGGCGGCGACCTGCCGTTCCCGGACTTCAACATGAGCGGCGGCGGCTACGTGGCCGACGATGCGCTGGAGCGCATCATCGACAAGGCGGTTGAATCCGGGGCGAACCATTTTGTCATTCCCGGCAACACGCCTGACAAGCTGCGCCACCATTCGGCGCGCCTGAAATCCAAGCTGCGCGAGCCGATCTTCGTCGTGCCCGGCATCGGCCCGCTGGGCGGCAAGATCGGCGACCTGGTGTCGGCGGCAAATGGCTGCAGCGTGTACGGGGTCGTCGGGCGCGCGGTCTACGGCGCGCCGGACCAGGCAGCCGCGGCGCGCGCCCTGGTGGACGAAGCGATGGCGGCGGCCTGATGGCGGTAAAGGCGGTGCGCGAGAGCGCAGGCGGCAAGGACGATCGCCCGGTCGTGCTGTTCGACTGGGGCGAAACCCTGATGTGGATCCCCGGCATGATCCACGACCCCGACCGGCACCTGGCCTGCGTCGAGAAGATATTCGACCTCGAGATCTGCCCGCACCTGGACAACGAGTGCGCCCAGCTGCCCGTGGCAATGTTCATCGAGTACTACCACGAGGCGTGCCGGACCCAGATCGCCGCCTCGAAGCAGACACAGCGAGAGCACAGCTTCGATGACCGGTTCGCGCTGGCGCTCAAGCTGGCCGGGGTGACGTCAGTGGCCGACAGTGCGGTGTACAGGCGTATGTCGAATGCTCTCGGCCGCGAAGTCGTCGAGGGCGCGCGGCTGCTGGATTTCGCCGGCGAAGTGGTCGAGACCCTTGCGCGCTCGTATCGGTTGGGCATCGTTTCAAACTATCCCCATGGGCCGGTTGTCGAAGCCACGCTTGAGCGCTTCGCCCTGCGCTGCCATTTCGATGCGATCGTCGTGTCCTCCGACACCGGCTGGATGAAGCCGCATTCGGACTGCTACCTGCCGGCGCTGGCGGCGCTGCCCGCGCCACCGGGCAGGACGCTGATGGTGGGGGACGATCTCAGGAACGACATCAAGGGCGCCAAGGCGCTCGGCCTGCATACGGCGTGGATCGCGCCCAACGCTACGACCGTCGACCCGGACGTGGACATCCATCTCAAGTGCCTTTCGGAGCTGCCCGCGCACTGCGCGAGGATATTCGGATGAGATGCATTGCATGACGCTGCAGACCAACCTGCTGATCGACGGCAAATTCGGGCCCTCCGCATCGGGGGAGACCTTTTCGACGGCGAGCCCGATCGATTTCTCCGCGCTCGCGGATGTGGCAAAAGCGGGTGTTGCCGACGTCGACCGCGCGGTGGCCGCCGCAAGGCGCGCCTTCGACGCGGGCCAGTGGTCCGGCATGCAGCCCTTCGCGCGCGGCAAGATCCTGCGCGCCATTGCAGACGGTATCCGGGCGCGCGCCGCGCAGATCGCCGAGGTGGAAACCCGCAACGGCGGCAAGACGATCTCGAACTCGCTCAACGAGGTCGACAGCGCGGCCAACGTGTTCGAGTACTACGCCGGCGCGATGGACAAGTTCTTCGGCGACACCATCCCGATGGGCTCGAACGTGCTCGACTTCACGCTGCGCGAACCGCTTGGCGTGGTCGCGGCGATCACGCCTTGGAATTTCCCGTTCCTCGCCGCCGCGTGGAAAGTCGCGCCCGCGCTGGCTGCAGGCTGTACCGTGATCCTCAAGCCCGCGAGCTACACGCCGCTGACCGCGCTCATGCTCGGCGAGATCGCGCTGGCCGCCGGCGTGCCGCCGGGCGTGCTCAATATCCTGCCCGGGCCGGGCGCTTCGCTCGGCGAGCGGATCGCAACCCATCCGGGCATCGACAAGATTTCGTTCACCGGGGAGACGACAACCGGGGCGAAGCTGCTCAAGCTGGGCGCGGACGACATCAAGCGCATCACGCTCGAGCTGGGCGGCAAGAGCCCGAACATCATCTTTGCCGATGCGGATCTCGGCAAAGCCGCGGCGCAGGCCGTCAAAGCGGGATTCGGCAACGCCGGGCAGAGCTGCTCGGCGCGAACGCGCGTGTTTGTCGAGCGCTCGGCTGCGGATGCATTCACTGAAGCGTTTGCAAGAGCGGCGCGCGCCGCTCGCGTCGGCGACCCGCTCGACCCGGCCACCGAAATCGGGCCTCTCGTGTCGCAGTCGCAATGGACATCCGTCAACGGATACGTGGACCTTGGCAAGGCGGAGGGCTGCACGCTGGTCACCGGCGGAAACCGGCCTGACGGGCTGGAGAAGGGGGCCTACTACGCGCCGACCATCCTGTCCGGGGCAAGGAATTCCATGCGCGTTGCACAGGAGGAAATCTTCGGGCCGGTGGTGGTCGTGATCCCGTTCGATTCGGAGGCCGAAGTCGTGCGCCTGGCCAACGACAGCCAGTACGGGCTGAATGCTTCGGTCTGGACGCGCAACCTCGGCTGCGGCATGCGGGTGGCGCGCGCACTGCGCACGGGCATGGTCAGCGTAAACTCCCACGGCAGCGCGAGCCGCTACGGCTTTTTCGCCCCGTTCGGCGGCTACAAGAAATCCGGCCTCGGGCGCGAGCTCGGCATGCACGCGCTGGCGCTCTATACCGAAGTGAAGAACGTATTCGTGGACCTGGAGGAGTAGTGGCGACGCCAGCACAGACCGCATCTCGAACTTTTGCGATTGTCGGGGGCACACTTATCGACGGCAGCGGTCGCGACCCGGTGCGCAACGCGACCGTCGTCATCGATGGTGAACGCATCTCGGCGGTGGGTGCCAATTTGGCGGTTCCGAAAGGCGCGCAAGTCATCGATGCCGCAGACAGGACGATCCTGCCCGGCATCATCGATTGCCATGTCCACGGCACTTACCGCGCGCGCGACATGCGCCAGCACCTGCTCAACGCACCCACCTACAACGTGCTGCGCTCGACTGCAGTGCTGAAGGAAACGCTTGCTTGCGGCGTGACCACGGCCAGGGACATGGGCGGCGCCGACGCGGGATTCCGCGAAGCGATTGCGGAAGGCTACATCGACGGCCCGCGCCTGCTGATTTCGATCGCGATGATTTCCCAGACCGGCGGGCACGGCGACGCGTGGGTGCCGGCAGGGCTGCGCGTGCAGAAGCGGGCCTGGCTGCCGAGTCCCGTTGCCGACGGCGTGGACGAAGTGCGCCGGCTGGTGCGCCACATCCTCATGGCCGGCGCCGACTTCATCAAGATCTGCGCCACCGGCGGGATCACGTCGGTGACCGATTCGTGGGACGAGCCCCAGTTCACGCTCGAGGAGATCAAGGTTGCGGTCGCCGAGGCGGCCATGCGCAGGAAATGGGTGGCGGTGCATGCCGAGGGCGTCGACGGCATCCGCACCGCTCTCGGCGCGAACATCCACTCGCTCGAGCACGGTTGGTTCATCGACGAAGAGTGCGCCGACAAGATGATCGAGGCGGGTACCTGGTGGGTGCCGACGCTCGCCCTGGTGCCGCTTTCTCTGGAGCACCGCAAGGCCAACGCCGCGTGGGACAAGCAGCAACTGGCCGACGAGTCTTCGAAGGAATACGAAATCTTCGATCGCATGCAGAAGCAGGTCCCGCTCTGGAAGGACGCGGTGAAGCGGGGTGTGAAAGTCGCCTTCGGCACCGACCAGTCGCACCGCCTGCTGGTGGGCGAGAACCTGGTGGAATTGCGCTTCATGGTGGAGTGGCTCGGGATGACGCCGATGGAGGCGCTGGTGGCGGCCACGAGCCGCGCCGCCGATTGCATCGGGCGCAGCGACGTCGGGCTGATCGAGGCCGGGCGCTACGCCGATCTCCTCGTGGTCGAAGGCGACCCGCTGGCCAACATCCGCATCCTGGAAGAGCGCGCGCGCCTCAAGCTGGTGATGAAGGGCGGGCGCGCCTTCACCAACACACTCTAAGGAACGCCGTGTTCTCCAGTGACCTGCTCGAAAAGGCGGCCCGGGCGCTCGACGCCGCGAAGGCCGCAAACGTGCGCATCGCCACGGCCGAGACCTGCACGGCGGGGCTGGTGTCCGGATGCCTTACCTCGGTTTCCGGGGCCTCGAAGATCTTCGAGCGCGGCTTCGTGCTGTATCACGACTCGGCCAAGGCGACCGGCCTCGGCGTCGCGGAGGAGATCTCGCGCACGCACGGCGCGGTCAGCGCCGAGGTGACGCAAGGGCTTGCGGAAGGGGCATTGAGGAATTCCGGCGCCGGTGTCGCCGTGGCCGTCACCGGCTACGCCGGCCCCGGCGGCGGCAACGAAAAGAATCCTGTCGGCACCTGCTATATCGCAGCGGCGAAGCCCGGCGCATCGACGCTCGTCGAGCGCCATGTGTTTCCCGGCGACCGCGACGGCGTGCGCCTCGCCGCCGTCGGCGCCGCCCTCGATCTCATCGTCAAACGCCTGACTTAAACAGGGACAGACCACGTTTTCCCGGCATGAACCGAAACGATAAACGTGGTCTGTCCCGGGTTTTGCCGGTTTTGGTCCTGACCGGTGCGCTGGGGGCGGGGAAGACCACGCTGCTCAACGCCGCGCTGAAGAGCGGTGCGGTGAGGAATGCCGCAGTGATCGTCAACGAGTTCAGCGCCGTCGGCATCGACAACGCGCTGATCGAGGCGTCGAGCGAGGACGTGGTGCTGCTGCCCGGCGGCTGCGTGTGCTGCCAGGTGCGCGCCGATCTTGCCGAGGCGCTGCTGCGGCTTGAGCGCGGCGTGGCTCACGGGGAAATCGGGCGCTTCGACCGCGTCATCGTCGAAACCAGCGGCCTTGCCGAACCCGCGCCTATCCTGCAGCTGTTTGCCGAATCGCCGATGCTGGCCGGCCGCTACAGCATCGATGCGCTGGTCACGGTCGTCGATGCGCTGCTCGGGCCGGAAGCGCTGAGGGGGGAGGGCACCGCGTTCAGGCAGGCACTGCTCGCCGACCGCCTGATCGTATCGAAATCCGAAGGCGCTACGCCAGACGCGCTGCGGCTTCTCGAAGCGAGGCTCGCTGAAATCAATCCGCATGCACAACACCGGCGCGCGCCACACGGAGTGGCGCAAGAAGAATGGTTCGCTCCCGCGCCCTTGGCAGGTGACCGGCTGTTGCCGGCCGACGCGCTGCGCGCCGAACACGATGAATCGATCGAATCTTTCGTATTGTGCTGGGACAGCACGCAGCCGATGGCCGCAATAGGCGAGTGGTTGCACGGGCTGGCCGACACGCATGGCGCGAGGATGTTGCGCGTAAAAGGGATAGTCGCCGTCGCAGAAGATCCGCGTGCCGTCGCGGTTCATGCGATCCAGCACATCATCGCGCCTCCCGAGTTCCTTGCAACGACTGCGGCGGCGAGCCGAGTGGTGTTTATTACTCGCGGCCTCGAGCCGGGCGACGTGCGGCCGTCGTGGCCGACCGCAGCGCAGGCCGCGCCGGGGCGGCTCCGGCCGCCAGCAGGGTCCATACCGATTCGGCCGCGGGAGAAAGGCGCTTTTTCCGGCGCAGCAGCTCCACAGTGAGCGGGATGTCCCAGTCGACGCCGCCGACACGCGTCAGGCTGCCGTCGCCCAGGTTGCGCTCGATGGTCGAGCGGGGCAGCCAGGCGACGCCCATGCCCTGCAGAGCGAGCTCCTTGAGCACGAAGATCAGCGGATCCTCGAACATCTTCTGCGGGCGTACCTCGGCGACCCGCGCAGCGACCTCGTCGTCGACCGCGCGGCCGATGAACGACGAGCGCCCGTAGGGCAGGTAGACGAGGGGCGCGCCCGCCACGACGGGCAGTACGAAACCGGCCGAGCCGCGGCGCTGCGGCGCGCACACCGGGATCATCGGCTCGTCGGCGATCTCGATCGCGTCGAGCTCGTCAAAGCCGGCCGGGCGGGGCAGCGACGGGTGGCGATAGGAAAGCGCAAGGTCCGCTTCGCCGGCCGCATAGCGCTCCGCGACTTCGTCGATGCGCTTGACCGAGCCGCGGCCGACGATGGGGCCGATCTCGCGGTTCAGGCGCGCGAGCAGCGCGGGGAAGATTCCGGCCGAGCAGGGCGTCGGCATCAGGAAGGAAACCGTAGGCGCCGAATCCGCGGCGTGGGCGCGCATCGAGGCGCGGAAGTCCAGCAGCGGTTCAACGCTGCCCACCGCGATCGGCAGGAGCTGCTGGCCGGCGCCGGTCAGCTCGACCGGATGCCCGCTGCGGTCGAACAGCGGCGCGCCGACCCAGTCCTCGAGGGCCTGGATGCGGCGGCTGAAGGCGGACTGGGTGACGTGGCGCTCGGTGGCGGCCTTGGAGAAATTTCCCGTGCGTACAAGGGCGAGGAAATCCTGCAGCCAGTAGAGCTCCACCCGTTTACCGGAAGTCGGACTGCAGCGCGCCGTTCACGAGGCGCACGCGCTCGCCAGTGCGCCACGTGGGCTGCGTCGCCATGGGCACTGTGCGGTAACTGCCGTCGTCCATGCGCACATTGACCTCGAAGGACTTGGCCGAGTGCACGTTCTTCTCGATTTGGTGGCCGGCGTAGGCGCCGCCCGCGGCGCCGAGAAGCGCACCGACATTCTGGCCCTTGCCGTTGCCGAGCTGTTTGCCGACAATCAGGCCGCCGAGGCCGCCGGCCACTGCGCCCAGGCCGGTGCCTTCACCCTTCTTCTCGACCTCGCGCATCGACTCGATCGTCCCGCAGTCGCGGCAGAGCGGCTGGGAGGAGGCATAGCCCGGTTGCTGCTGGTAACCGGGCTGCGGCGGATAGGGCTGCTGGGAATAGCCGGGCTGTTGCTGCGGGTATCCTGACTGTTGCGGGTATCCCGGTTGCTGCGGATAGCCGGATTGCTGTGGGTATCCCTGCTGCTGGGGATAGCCTTGCTGTTGAGGATAGCCTTGCTGTTGAGGATAGCCTTGCTGCTGCGGATATCCCTGTTGCTGCGGGTACCCCTGTTGCGGGGGATAGGCAGGCTGTTGCGGGTAGGCCTGCTGGGGATAGCCCTGCTGCGGAGGATACGAATACGTGTTCGGCGCTTGCGCCAGTGCGGCACCAGTCGCGATCGAAAGTGCAGCAGCGAGCGCGAAACGTTGCGCGCCCGGACCTGCGGCGGATAGATTGCTCATGTAGTTCTCCCCCTGGTTTCCTGATATGGCATAGCGTACCCCGCGCGCCGCCAATTTGCGCGCTCGGTAGTGTTACGAGTTGTTTCCGGCTCCACCCTCATGTTTCCGGGCGCATCTGCGGGAAGAGGATTACGTCACGGATCGACGGACTATCCGTCAGGATCATGACAAGGCGGTCTACGCCGATGCCGGCGCCGGCCGTGGGCGGCAGGCCGTATTCCAGCGCGCGGATGTAGTCGGCATCAAAAAACATCGCCTCCTGGTCGCCTGCTTCCTTCTTCTTCGCCTGTGCAAGGAAGCGCTGCGCCTGGTCCTCGGGGTCGTTGAGCTCCGAAAAGCCGTTGGCCATTTCCTTCGCGTCGATGAAGAGCTCGAACCGGTCGACGAGCTCGGGGTCGCGATCGGAGCGGCGCGCAAGCGGGGAGACCTCCTCGGGATATTCGGTCACGAAGGTCGGCTGGATGAGGTGCTTTTCGGCAACAGCCTCGAACAGCATGAGCTGCAGCGAGCCCCAGCCGTGGTGGTCGTCGACCGCGCCGCCCAGCGCCTTGACGCGCGAGGCGAGGAAGCCGCGGTCGCGCAGGTCGCCGGTCGTGCTGTTGGGATCGAACTTGCGGATTGCCTCGGGGATCGGCAGGCGGGTAAACGCCTTGCCGAGGTCGAGGGCAGTGCCCTGGTAGGTCACCTGGTCGGTCCCGAGGGCGCTGCGCGCAGCGTTGCGGACCACGCGCTCGGTCAGGTCCATCATGTACTCCACCGCCTCGTAGGCGCAGTACATCTCCATCATCGTGAACTCGGGGTTGTGCCGCGTGGACATGCCCTCGTTCCTGAAATTGCGGTTGATTTCGAAGACCTTCTCCATGCCGCCAACCACCAGCCGCTTGAGGTAGAGCTCGGGCGCGATGCGCAGGAAGAGCTCCATGTCGAGGGCGTTGTGGTGGGTCTTGAAAGGGCGTGCCGCGGCGCCGCCGGGAACGGAGTGCATCATCGGCGTCTCGACCTCGAGGAAGCCCTCGGCCACCATCGACTCGCGGATCGACTGCACGATCCTCGAGCGCTCGACGAAAACCTTGCGCGACGACTCGTTGACGATCAGGTCGACGTATCTCTGCCGGTAGCGCACTTCCTGGTCGGCGAGGCCGTGGAATTTTTCCGGCAGCGGGCGCAGCGCCTTGGTCAGGAGCCGCAATTGGGAAGCCTGCACCGTGAGCTCGCCCTTGTTGGTCTTGAAGAGCGTCCCGGAGACGCCGACGATATCGCCCAGATCCCAGTGCTTGAAGGCCTCGTGCGTGGCCTCGCCGGTGATGTCGTTCGACACGTAGATCTGGATGCGGCCGGAGCCGTCCTGCAGCGTGGCGAAGCTGGCCTTGCCCATGACGCGCTTGAGGACCATGCGCCCCGCCACGGTGGCGCCCGCCTTCTTCTCCTCGAGCGCCGGCTTGTCGAAGGACCCGAATTCGGTCGCAAGTGCTCCCATCGCGTGCGCGCGGCGGAAGTCGTTCGGGAACACCGGCCCTGCTGCACGCAATTTGAAAAGCTTCTCGCGGCGCTCGGCGATGATCTTGTTCTCGTCCCGCGTTTCGTCCTTCGTCTCGGCGTTCGCCGGTGCTTGTTTTTGGTCGCTCATGTCAAACCCCCTGCTTCAGGCTCGCGGTGATGAACTCGTCCAGGTCGCCGTCGAGCACCCCTTGGGTGTTGCCGATTTCCACGCCCGTGCGCAGGTCCTTGATGCGGGACTGGTCGAGGACGTAGGAGCGGATCTGGTGGCCCCAGCCGATGTCGGTCTTGGAGTCCTCGAGCTTGTCCTGCTCGGCCTGGCGCTTCCTGAGTTCCAACTCGTAGAGCCGTGATTTCAGCATCGCCATGGCCTCCGCGCGGTTGCGGTGCTGGGAGCGGTCGTTCTGGCACTGCACGACAATGTTGGTCGGCAGGTGGGTGATGCGCACGGCCGAGTCGGTCTTGTTGATGTGCTGGCCGCCGGCGCCGGAGGCGCGGTAGGTGTCGATGCGCAGGTCTGCAGGGTTGATCTCCACCTCGATCGAGTCGTCGACTTCGGGATAGATGAACACGCTCGCAAACGACGTGTGCCGCCGCGCGTTCGAGTCGAACGGGGATTTCCTCACCAGCCGGTGGATGCCGCTCTCGGTGCGCAGGGTGCCGTAGGCATAGTCGCCCGTGACTTTGAGCGTGGCGCCCTTGATGCCCGCCACTTCGCCGTCGGACTGCTCGAGGATCTCGATGCCGAAGCCGCGCTTCTCGCAGAACCGCAGGTACATGCGCTCGAGCATCGAGGCCCAGTCCTGCGCCTCGGTGCCGCCGGAGCCGGCCTGGATGTCGACAAAGCAGCTCGCCGGGTCCAAAGGATTGTTGAACATGCGCTGGAATTCCAGCCGCGCGACCTGCTTCTCCACGGCTTTCACGTCCGCTTCGACGCTTGCGAGCGTTGCGTCGTCGTTCTCCTCGCGCGAAAGGTCGAACAGCTCGCGTGAGTCCGACAGGCTGGCGGCGATCGCGTCGAGCCCGCCCACGATGGCCTCGAGGGATTTCTTCTCGCGCCCGAGCTCTTGCGCGCGCTTCTGGTCGTTCCAGACCGCGGGGTCCTCGAGCTGTCGGACTACCTCGTCGAGGCGCTGGCGCTTCGCATCGAAGTCAAAGATACCTCCGCAGCTCGGCCGACCGTGCTTCGAGGTCGGAGAGCAAAGAGGCGAGCTGGTTGATGCGTTCGGCTTCCATGGGGCTTGTAGTCGGTGCGGGAAGGGGCGGATTATACAGGCCCGGGGCGATGAAAGGCGCCGGATGCGCTCCCCGGCGGGAGACCGGATTTTGCGGGAAAGTTAAACATTTAAAATGCAAGACATAATATCCATGCGGTTCCTGTCGAATATTGATTTCCTTATTTGGAAACTTGAGTGGGCGGGCGCACCGACGCAGTCATTGACGCGGGCGGCCAAGGGCGTAACCATGCCGGCCATGAACTGTTACGCCAGCGGCTTTCTCAGCCCGCTTGTTTTCTGGGTGTGGCCGGCCCGCTTAGCGTACGACCGGTATGCAGGGGCTTAGTGGAGGAGGCGTGCGCAGCGGCAAGGTGATCCTGTTCGACCTCGGCGGTGTCCTGATCGAGAACAACGGCCGCGCCGCCCTGACCGCGATGCTCACGCGCCCCCTCGAAGCGCACGAGATGTGGAGGAAGTGGCTCGACTCGCCCGTTGTCAGGGAGTTCGAGCGTGGGCGGACCTCGGCGGACGAATTCGCCGCGTCCTTCGTCCGGGAATGGGAAATCGACCTCGATCCGGCGGTGTTCATCAGCGAATTCGCGACCTGGCCGGTCGGGTTGTTCGACGGCGCCGAGGCGCTCCTGCGCGCAATCAAGGGCACGCACCACCTGGCGTGCCTGAGCAACACGAACGCGATTCACTGGCAGCGCTTTCCGGAGCTGCACGGCCTGTTCGACTCGGCCTTCCTGTCCCACCAGATCGGCCACATCAAGCCGGATCGCGAGGCATTCGAGTACACGGTCGGGAAGCTGGATGTCGCGCCGCAGCAGGTATATTTCTTCGACGATCTGGAGCCGAACGTGTCGATGGCACGCGAAGTGGGGATGAACGCGTACCAGGTGCGCGACTTTGCGGGGATCGCACCTATACTGCGAAACGAACGGCTGCTGCAGGACGCATAGACGGCCGGCACAAAAGGGGAGCAAGGCAATGAGATATTTTTTCCGTAATTTTTCCGGCGTGCTGCTGCTGTACCTGTTCACGACGCAGCCGCACGCCCAGCTTCCTGCCAGCGAAGTGCCCATGTACGGCAGCACCGCTGCCAAGCCGCGCAAGCTCACCGAAAAAGACCAGGCGTTCGTCGCCTCGATCGAAAAGGCGGGCAAGACCCGCCAGGCGGTGGCGCAAGACGTGATCCGCGAGGCCTGGGGAGCCTACGGCGCCACCGACTACAAGACGGCGATTCGCAAATTCAACCAGGCCTGGCTGCTCGACCCGGAGAACGGTGACGCTTACCACGGCTTCGCCCTGATCTCGACGGTGCGGGACAAGAAAGCCGACGAGGCCGAGAATTTCTTCCGCATGGCGATTGCCAAACCGGGTGTGAGCGCGAATGCGTATGTTTCCTACGGGCGCTTCCTGTGGATCGTCGATCGCCTCGACGAGAGCCTGGCCCAGCTGCAGAAAGCGATTGCGGTTTCGCCAACGGCTCACGATGCGCGTTTGCATATTGCCCGCGTTTATTACAAGAAGAAGGACTTCTCCAAGGCATGCGAATGGGCGCGGCTCGCCAAGGCCAACAACGACGCGCTGCCGCCCGATTTCCTCGAGGATATGTGCAAGAAGGGCGGCACGGCCTGAGGGGGGCAGGGTGCCATGGCTGTCCGCATCGTCCGTCTTGGCACTCCCCGGGCCAAAGGCGAGGGCCTCCGCATCGGCACGGTGCGCCGTCCGCCGCGCGGCGTGCCCAAGGCCGAATTTGCGTCGCAGGACTTTTATGACGTGTGGTACCCGAATCTGGCGCCAGCCGCCGAACTGGTCAAGCACGCCCTGGAAGCCAAAACCGACAAGGAGTGGGCGACCTTCGTGCGCAAGTACCGCGCGGAGATGGCCGAAGCAGACGCCAGCCGGACGCTGGACCTGCTTGCCGCGCTGTCGCACCGGGCGGATTTTTCAGTCGGCTGCTATTGCGAAGACGAAGCCCGTTGCCACCGCTCCGTGCTGCGCTCCCTGCTAAAGGAGCGCGGCGCGATATTCCCCTAGGGTCCGGGAAGCGCCACCGCGGCGCCCTGGATATGGTGCCGTGCAAGCGCTTCGGCGACGAAACCGGAGGATTTCATCTCTTCGACGAAAGCGCGCAGGTACGCCGCGCCCGCAGCCCGCTCGCGCGGCGTGCCCATCGCCTGGTTGATCACCATGAAGCGCCCGTCGAGCATGCGCACGCCGGAGACCCGCCTGGCGTCGAGCTCGAGCTGCTGCCTCACACCGGCGGCAACGTCGAGCTTGTCGGCCATGAACATGTCCACGACGGCAGGCGAAGTGGGTGCGCGCACGATCGTCGCGGCCTTGAGTTCGCGCGTCAGGTACAGGTCGTAAGCACTCCCCCTGCCTACCGCCACGCGCACGCCGGCCCGGTCGACCTCTGCATTGGCGCGAATCGGCGAATCGGTGCGCACCATGTAGGCGCCTTCGATGACCACATACGGCGGGCTGTAGGCGATGTCCACCGCGCGGGCCGGATCGATGGCGACGAAGGCGATATCCCAGCTTTTGGCCTTCACGCCCTCCACCACGCGACCGGCCGCGGCATAGGGCACGAATTCCACGGACACGCCGAGCCGGCGCGCAAGTTCGCGCGCGAGATCGACCGACACACCACTCAGCTCGCCGGTCCTCGCCTCCCGGGCGGCAAGGATTGGGTTGCCGTAGTTGATTGCCGCACGCACCTTGCCCGAGGGGGCGAGATCGGAAACCGCGGCGGGTGGCACGGAGGTGCATCCCGTCACGAGGGCGAACAGGCAAGCCGCCAGGGGGAAACGCTTCATTCGCTCATACTTTCCGCGAGGTGTAATCCTCGGCGATGTTGTCCTCGAAATAGGCGGCGGTATTCGGCGCGGCCATCAGGCGGCGGTGCGTTTCGTGCGACACGCGCAGGTACTGGAGCACCTCGCCGTTGCTGAATTCGATTTCGAGTGTCTGCGCTCGCTCGTCGTAGCCGACCGAGCGGATCTTCGAGGAATTCACCCGTTTTCTTTCCACGCCAAATCGCCCTATTTGCCGGTCAGCGCAGCCGTCCACGGCGAGCGCACGCCGCCCGCCTCGACCGTACCCACGATCGACGCGCCCTTGACCTGGCCGGAGAACTCGAGCGGCCGGCCGCGCTCGACCGGCAGCCTGAACGAGATTTTTTCGCCGACCAGCTTGGGCATTTCGAGTGCGACTTCGCGATCCCCGATCCTCGCCGTGCCGCCGATCTTCTGCACCTGCTGGGTCAGGTCGAGCGTAACCGGCAATTTCGAAACTGCGGACGGGACCTTGGCGTCCCAATGTCCGGCCACCCTTGCCGGCACCACGTAGAGGAAGATGATGGTCGTGGTCACGCCGCTGATCTTGATCTTGTCCTCGAGGTCGAACTGCTTGGTCTCCGTGGCGGTCCAGCCCGTGAGGCCGTAATCGTGCGACAGGACGCGCGTGCCCGGCCGGAGCTCGGCTTGCAGCTTCTCGGAGAGCATGTTCACGGTGTTCGGCAGGAGGTACATGGTCAGGACGGTCGCCTTGGAGATGTCGGTCGTGAAGAGGTCCTGCTTAAAGAACTTGACTCGATCGGCGAGGCCTTCCTTGCGCGCGGCCTCGTTCGAAAGCTGTACGAGGTTGTCCTTGATCTCCACGCCGAAGCCGCGCGCGCCGTAGACCTTGGCCGCGGTGAGCACGATGCGCCCGTCACCCGAGCCCAGATCGATGACGAAATCCGCCGGGCCGATGCCCGCAATTTTGAGCATGTCGGCCACCACGCTCTGGGGCGAAGGCTCGTAGGGGCCGGCGTTGATCTGCTGCCCGACGGCGGCGGCCATGAATAACCATGCGGCCAGCACGCAAGCTATGCGCGCAGCGAAAACCGGGACGACGTGATGCGTGAGTTGCAGGACCATTTTGGATTCGCGATAAATGGATAAATGGGGTCAGACTCGATTTATGCTGCTTCGGCATGCACCACGTTGATCTGCACGCTCTTGAGCCCGTTGTATTCGTTGATGCCCAGGCGGTAGGCGGTGCGGGCCCGCGCCGGCAGCGCTTCCAGCGAGTTGAACCAGATAGCCTCGATGCGGCGACCGTCTTTCACCAGGCGCAGCTGCGTGAGCTTCCCGCCGACGATGCGCTGGGACTCGACTTCGAAGGTATCGCAAAACAGCGGCTGCGGAAAGCCTTGGCCCCAGATTTGGTTTTCCATCAATTGCGCGATCTCGAGCGTGATATACGCGGAATCCAACTCGCCGTCGGTCTCGACGGTACGGGTGAGCGCGGCGGGCGAAACCAGCCCTTCCGCGGCGGACTCGAACGCCGCGGCAAAGCGATCGAGGTCGCTTTCGCGGATCGTGAGGCCCGCGGCCTGCGCATGCCCGCCGAAGCGCACGATCAGCCCCGGATCGCGCTTGGATACCAGATCGAGGCAGTCGCGCAAGTGCAGTCCCGCGATCGAGCGGCCCGAGCCGCGCAGCATCCCGGCGATGCCGCCCTCGGTGGTGCGCGCGAATGCGATCACCGGGCGGTGGAGCTTGTCCTTGATGCGCGAGGCGAGGATCCCCACGACGCCCTGGTGCCAGCTCTCCTGGTAGAGCGATACGCCTGCGCCCGGTGTCTCCGGAAGCCCGGTGACTGCGGCGAGCGCTTCGTCCAGCATCCCGCCTTCGATGGTGCGCCGCTCGCTGTTGAGCCGGTCGAGCTCGCGAGCGCAGTTGGCCGCGCGCGACGGGTCGTCGGTGATCAGGCATTCGATCCCCAGGCCCATGTCGGAGAGTCGGCCGGCGGCGTTGAGCCGCGGGCCCATGATGAAGCCGAAGTCGAAGACGGTGGCTTTTCTGGGTTCGCGACCGGCGATCTGCATGAGCGCATTGAGGCCGGCCTTGCCTTGTCCCGAGCGCAACCGCTTGAGCCCGTGCCCGACCAGGATGCGGTTGTTGGCGTCGAGCGCCACTACATCGGCCACCGTGCCCAGGGCGACAAGGTCGGTCAGCGCGGAAAGATTGGGTTCGTCCTTTGCCTTGAACGCCCCCCGGTCCCTCAGCTCGGCGCGCAGCGCGAGCATCACGTAGAACATCACGCCGACGCCCGCGATGCTCTTGCTCGGAAAGGCGCACCCGGGCTGGTTCGGATTGACGATGCATGCGGCGGCGGGCAGCTCGGCGCCCGGCAGGTGATGGTCGGTGATCAGGGTTGCGATGCCGAGCGCATTTGCGCGCGCCACGCCTTCCACGCTCGCGATTCCGTTGTCTACCGTGACGATCAGGTCGGGGCGCATCCTTGCGGCGATGTCGACCAGTTCCGGGGTCAGTCCGTAACCCAGCTCGAAGCGGTTCGGCACGAGGTATTCGACCTGCGCTCCAAATGCGCGCAAAGCGCGGATGCCCACCGCGCAGGCCGTGGCCCCGTCGCAGTCGTAGTCGGCAACGATGAGGATGCGCTTGCCGTCCCGGATCGCGTCGGCCAGGAGGCGCGCTGCATCCTCCGCATGCGCGAGAAGGGATGGCGAAAGCAGGCGCGCAGGATCGGTTTCCAGCTCCGCCAGCGTCCTGATGCGGCGCGCGGCATAGATGCGTGCGAGGACGGGATGCATGCCGGCCCGTACCAGGGCGGCGCGATCGTTCTCTGCAAAGGGACGGGTGAGGAATTTCATCGGTGCGGAGCGGACATTTTATGGCGTTGTGTTGCCCAACGCACGGACGCTTGGCCCAAGGGAATGTACCCTCGATTCAGTAACCGGCCGTATCGCGTCCAGTAGACGGCGCCGGCAATTTCACTCTCAAGGGACTCACGATGAAGTCAAAACTCAGGATCGCACTGACACTCGCCGGCGCCATTTTTGCATCGCAGGCGGCCGCGCAGGTCACCTTCTACGAGAACGAAGGCTTTGGCGGTCGCGCCTTCACCACCGCCCGCCAGGTCGGCGAATTCCAGGCTCCAGGCTTCAATGACGGCGCCGCGTCCGTCGTGGTCAAGGCCAGCCGCTGGGAAGTCTGCGAGACCTCGCAATTCGGCGGCCAGTGCATGGTGCTGCGGCCGGGTCGCTATGCGTCCCTTGCATCGATGGGGGTCAACGAGCGTGTGGCGTCGGTTCGCCCGGTGGCGGCCAGTGCCCACATCGAACAGAGCCGTTATGCCCCGATCCCCGTGGTTGCCCAGGCGACGTTTTACGAACAGGCCGGATTCGCAGGCCGCTCGTTCTCGACCAGGCAACCGGTAGCGAACCTCGTTCGCACCGGTTTCAAACGCGCTGCATCTTCGGCAGTGGTGGTCGGCACCAATTGGGAAGTGTGCGACGACAGCCGCTACGATGGGCGCTGCGTCGTCCTGCGGCCCGGAAGGTATCCTTCGCTCGAATCGATGGGGCTCACCGAGCGCGTCGCTTCTGTGCGGGCATCGACTGCGGCACCGAGGGCAGAACCCGCTCCTGTCGCGGCCGCCCCGGTCGTGAACCCGGATTACCGCCGGCAGAATGACGAGCGCATCTATCAGGTCCCCGTTTCAACAGTCCGCGCAGTGGTTGCGGCCGCCCCCGGCCAGCGCTGCTGGATGGAGCGTACCGAAGTCGCCCCCGAGCGCGCGAAGCCGAGCATTCCGGGCGCAGTTGTAGGCGCGCTGCTTGGCGGGATCCTCGGCCACCAGGTCGGGTCGGGCAAAGGCCAGGATGTAGCCACTGCAGGCGGCGCCGTCGCGGGCGGCGTGGTCGGCGCCAAAGTCGGCGGACGCATCATCGGCGGTAAGCCGGCACCGCAGACTCAGGAAGTGCAGCGCTGCGAGAACGTCTCCAGCCAGCCCGCGCCCGAATACTGGGACGTGACTTACTCGTTCCGCGGGATCGAGCATCGCGTGCAGATGTCGGCGCCCCCGGGACCGACGATCTCCGTCAACGAGCGCGGCGAGCCGCGCGCGTAGGCTTGAGTGCCATCACTCGTCGCCTCTGACCAAGCCGATGGGTCGCTTCGGCGGGGCGATGGGCCCGGGTGGGTCGAACTCGCCCAGGAGCGGTCGCAGCTTCTCGTATATGTCCTGCAATGACTTGTCTTGATCCAGCAACGTGCGATCGATCTCGGCAAGGCGTTTGAGGATCATGTTGTTGGCTGAAATCTGTTCGCGCATTCGCACAAATGCGCGAATCACGAAGACGCTCATCTGGACGGCGTGCGCGCTGCGCAGGACGTTTGCAACCATCAACGCGCCGTGCTCGGTGAAAACCCAAGGAAGATAACGTCTCCCACCCCATGAACGGGTTTTATTTTTAATTTCATTGAGTTGCAAACTTGAGATCGCAGATTGCGATCTCAAGTTCGAGAATTCCGGTGCGGTAAGGCGGAATGCAAAATCGTCCGGAAACCTTTCCTTGTTGCGCTTGAATGCTTCGTTAAACCGGAGGGTTGTAACGCCGTACAAGCGCGCGAGGTCGGAATCGAGCATGACCCGCCGCCCGCGTAACCGCAGAATCAACGGTTCAAGCGGTTCCGCCGAAATTTCTGGCTTTTCCGCAACCATGGAGGCTCTCCTCGCGCTCAAACGCCTCCACCCGGAAACCGGTTGACAAGCCGCCGGAAGACCGGACTTTCCCGCTAGCGCGGCCATGGTTGCCCTGAATTCGTGCCCTCACGTCTGGTAGCTACAGATATTTCGAGATCGGTTTGGCGCGCCGCCAGAAATGGCGCAGGTCGTTGCGCGTCGATTCGAATGCGCGCAGCTCGGCGCCGTCGGGCACCACCACCGTGACCATGCCGATGCTGCCGGCCTTGAGCGCTGCGACCAACGGCGCGAACCATTGTTTCTCAAGATCGAGGACGCGTGCGCGCCATGCGTCGAAATCGCCCAGCGCTACCGGCATGCGCAGCGCATCGAGCACGATGAGTTGGCGGCCTTCGCCGGGAAGTCGGGCGAGCAACTCTTCCGCCCCGGCCGGCAGGGTGCGATGTCTCAGCCCCGCAGCCTGCGCAAGGCCAAGAGCGAGCGGGTCGTCGGCCGTAACCGACTGGAAAGGCGCGTCGAGGTCCGCGGGCAGCGATCCGGCGCCCCACAGCCAGACGCTGTTCACGGCCGGCTCGCCGCGCGCTTCGCGAGCCTCGTTCACGGGATGCTCATGGAGCAGCATCTGGATTTCGTTGAGCACCTGGTGCCACCTGATCGAGCCGTCGCCCGCGGGCAGGTTCCGGTTGATGTCCCGGCCGGCGGCCTCGGAGGGCGTTTTCGTGCGCAGGCTTTTGGCGACGGACTCCCTGAGCCGCACGCACCACCGATCCGGCTGCACCGGATAGAAGACGAGCTGGCCGGCGAAGTGCGCGTTGAGGGTTTCGGCCAGCGCGTCGGCCTCAGTGGCCTGCAGGCCGAAGGCGGTGGCGGGCACAAGCACCAGCTGGTCGCGATTCAGCCGCAGGTGCGCGGGGTCGGCGCGCATCCAGGTTGCGTCCGCCGGCTGGCCCCCCAGTCCGGCCAGCGTCAGCGCTCCGGCCGGAAATTCGGCGCCCGGTTCGGACCCGAACGCTTCCAAGAGCCATGCTTCCAGCGAAATCGATTCCTCCGCGGTGCGCCGCGAGCGGGCGAGCAGCATCTCAAGGCCGGGAAGGCGCAATTCGCCCAGCGCTGCGGCGGCGTCCTGGTTCGCCGGCAGCAATGCCGGGACGATCAGCTCGCAGTGCAAGCTACTCGATCTTGACCTTGGCCGTGCGGATGACCTGCGCCCACTTCGCGGTATCGGCGAGGATGCGCGCGGTGAACTGCTCCTGCGTGCCGCCGACGGGCTCGGCGCCCACCGAGGCGAACCGTTCCAGCAGGTCAGGCGCCTTGAGGGCGGCGACGACGTCGTTGTGCACTTTGGCGACGATGTCCTTTGGCGTACCCGCGGGGGCAAACATTCCGAACCAGGTGTAGGTGTCGAACGCCGGCATGCCCGCTTCGGCGAACGTCGGGACGTCAGGCAGGAGCGGCGAGCGCGTGCGGCCGTTGACGGCAATGGGCTTTGCGCGTCCCGAGCGGATGTGCGGCATCACGCTCGCCAGGCTGTCGAAAAGCATCGCGATCTGGCCGCTGGCAAGGTCGGGAATCGACAGTGCGGTGCCTTTGTAGGGAATGTGCTGCATCTCCACGCCGGCGAGCATCTTGAACAACTCCGCATTGAGGTGGACGATGGTCCCGTTGCCGCTCGACGCAAAATTTAGCGCGCCGGGTTTGGCTTTCGCAAGGGCGATCAGCTCCTTCATGTCCTTGACCGGCAGCGTCGGGCTCACGACGAGCACGTTCGGCACATTGGCTACGTGCACGATCGGCGCGAAATCCTTGATCGGGTCGTAGGGGAGCTTCGATAGCGATGGCCCGATCGAATGCGTGCTGCTGGTCGCCATGAGCAGCGTGTAACCGTCGGGTGCGCTTTTGGCGACCAGGTCCGAGCCGATGCTGCCGCCCGCGCCCGGGCGGTTCTCGACCACCACGGACTGGCCCCAGCGCTCGCCCAGCTTTTGCGCCACGAACCTCGCCACCACGTCGGTGGCCCCCGCTGGCGGGAATGGCACGATCATCTTCACGGGCTTGGCTGGATAGCCTTGCCCCGACGCGTGGAAAGCGGCAAGCGCAAAGGTGACGGTGGCGAGAACGCGAAAAAACCTCATCGTGGGGATCCTGCAGGGTTGGGCAAATTTGCGCGCCGACTATACCGCGAGCGAGACGAGCTGGACAACGCCGAAAGCGAGGATCGAAATCCCGGCAACGATGTTGATCGTGCGCATCAGGTCCGGCCCGCTTCGCATCCTCAGCCAGCCGGCGCCCAGCGCGAGCGCCACCCACCACGCCGCCGAGCCCAGCACGACGCCGAGCACCACCAGCGACGCTTCGGCATAGCTGCCGCTTGACGCAAGGCCGAGCCCGGCGAAAATGGCGACGAAGGCGAGGATGGTTGCGGGATTCGTCAGCGTAAGCGCCAGCGTTGAGGTGTAGGCGGCAGCCAGGCTGCCCGCCGGAGCCTCGGCGGGGCGATCGCCGGGTTTCGAAAGCAAGGTGTTCACGCCAAGCCAGCACAGGAAGGCCCCGCCGACCAGCCCGAGCCAGAATTTCTGCGCGAGGAGAAAATTGGAGACCGCGGTGAGGCCGAACGCGGCGACGAATCCATACAGGGCGTCGGCAGTCGCGACACCCATGCCCGAAACGAACCCGAACATCCGGCCGTGGGCGAGCGTGCGCCGAAAGCACAGGATCCACATCGGTCCCACCGTGCCGGCGAGGATGAGGCCGAAGGCAAGCCCCTTGAGGAACGAAATGGCCATTACTGCCATTTTTCAGTGTATCTGCGCGTCACCATTGGGCCTCAGAACTAATTGCTGCCATCGACTGACGCTGCGGCGAGCGCCGCGGCCGACAGATTGTGGATGCGCCCGAATCCGGCCACGAACCGGGCATCATGCGGCGCGATTCGAAAAAACAGGAAATCCGCGAGCTCAAAGTTGATTGCTGACTCCGGGAAGCGTGCGAGCCACAGAGTCTTCAGGCTTTCGTGCTGCGCCGGATCGTCCACTAGCGGCGTGGCGTTGCCGCGGATGCACACGCGCTCGAGCGTCTGCGGGTTGCGCGTGCCATCGTCGGTCGCGGCGATCGACAGCGACACCCGGGAGTCCGCGAGCATGTCCTGCGTGTGCCAGGCGAGGCGGCTCACATGAAGGAAAAATGCAGAGAAGTCATTTGAGGGCAGATAGAGCACCATGGAAACCAGCGGAGCGCCCTGCCGCAGCGTTCCCAGCGAGGCGATACGCTGGGCTCGAATCAGGCCTCCAAGAAGTGACGCTGTGGCGGTCTCCATAGGCGTGATTGTAGTATCCTCGCCCAGCCAAAACCCCGAAGTAGAGATTCATTGCGCTACGAACTCCTGGTCGGCCTGCGCTATACGCGCGCCAAACGCCGCAATCATTTCATTTCGTTCATCTCGCTGATTTCGATGGCGGGCATCGCGCTCGGCGTCGCGGCGCTGATCGTGGTCCTCTCGGTGATGAACGGGTTCCAGAAGGAGCTGCGCACGCGCATCCTCGGCGTGGCTTCGCACATCCAGATCTCGGGCACCGACAACAAGCTGACCGACTGGCCGGCGGTGATCAAGAAAGCCTCCGAGCACCCGCGCGTGATCGGCGCCGCGCCGTTCGTGAATGCGCAGGGCCTGCTCTCCTTCGGCCAGGCGGTGCGCGGCTCGATCGTGCGCGGCATCATCCCGGAGATGGAAGAAAAGGTGGCCGAGATCGGCGAGCACATGCGCGCGGGCAAGCTCGAGGCACTGAAGCCCGGAGAATTCGGCATTGTTCTGGGCGCGGAGCTCGCGCGGGCGCTCGGGGTGATGTACGGGGAGAAGCTCGTCATCATCGCGCCACAGGGCCAGGTGACGCCGGCCGGAGTCGTGCCGCGCCTCAAGCAATTCACCGTGGTCGGCATTTTCGAGGTCGGCATGTTCGAGTACGACTCGGGCCTCGCACTGATCCATCTCGAGGACGCGCAGAAGCTGTTCCAGCTCGGCGACGCGGTGTCCGGGGTGCGCCTGAAGCTCGACGACCTTTACGCCGCCCGCACGGTCGCGCGCGAAATCATGGTCAATTTCGACAGCAGCATCTACGCCACCGACTGGACTCGGAGCCACGCCAATTTCTTCCGTGCCGTCGAGATCGAGAAGCGCGTGATGTTCATCATCCTGCTCCTCATCGTGGCGGTCGCCGCATTCAACATCGTCTCCACGCTGGTGATGGCGGTGACCGACAAGCAGGCCGACATCGCGATCCTGCGCACTCTGGGGGCGTCGCCCGCGAGCATCCTGCAGATCTTCGTCGTGCAGGGCGTCCTCATCGGCGTGGTCGGCACATTCATCGGCGTGGCGGGGGGAGTGCTCCTCGGCCTCAACATCGATGTCGTCGTGCCCGCCCTGGAGAGGATTTTCAGCGTTCAGTTCCTCTCCAAGGACGTCTACTACATCAGCGACCTGCCCTCCGACGTCCAGTGGGCGGACGTGATCGTGATCGGGGTGGTCTCGCTCGTGATCTCGCTCCTCGCGACGATCTACCCGAGCTGGAGCGCCTCGCGCGTCAACCCGGCGGAGGCCCTCAGGTATGAGTGAAGCCGTCCTTGCGTGCCGCGGCCTGGCCAAGACCTTTGCGTCGGGCCCACTCAACGTCACGGTGCTCTCCGGCGTCGACCTCGACGTGCACCCGGCCGAGCGCATCGCAATCGTGGGCAAGTCCGGTTCGGGCAAGAGCACGCTGCTCCATCTGCTCGGCGGGCTCGACGCGCCCACCGCCGGCCGCGTTCTGGTGCGTGGCAAGGACCTGTCTTCGATGGGCGAGGCCGAGCGCGGCCACTTCAGGAACGAGATGCTGGGGTTCATCTACCAGTTCCACCACCTGCTGATGGAATTCACCGCGCTCGAGAATGTGGCGATGCCGCTGCTGATCCGCAGGATGGATAGGACGCAGGCTTACGCGCGGGCGCGCGAAATGCTCGGCCACGTGGGCCTGGCTGCGCGCGTGGAGCACCTGCCGGGCGAGTTGTCCGGCGGGGAGCGCCAGCGGGCCGCGTTTGCTCGCGCCCTGGTCACCCGGCCGGCCTGCGTGCTGGCCGACGAGCCTACCGGCAACCTCGACACCCACACTGCGGATGCGGTGTTCGAAACCATGGTGGACTTGTCCCATTCCCACGGCACCGCCTTCGTCATCGTGACCCACGATCTCGCGCTGGCGGCCAAGGCTCAGAGAGCGCTGCGGCTCGACGAGGGCCGACTGGCGACCGCGTAAGTCCGGGCGATGCAAATAAACATCCGCAAGCGGCAATATTGCCGTGCACCGGCGGGAGCTTTTTTGGTTTAATCGGGCTTCTTTAAAAAATCACAACCAAGGGATGGATCGATTGAGCTTTTTTCGTGTATTGCGGGTTCCTGTCGCAGCCATGCTCATCCTTGCGCCCGCCCTGGCCTTTGCGGCGGTCTCCGGCGATCTCAAGACCCTGATGGAATCGGGCAAGCCGGCCGAAGCCTACGCGCTCGGCAAGCAAAACCCGGACTCGCTGGGCGACCCGGCATTCGATTTTTTCTTCGGCGTGGCCGCGATCGAAGCCGGGCATGCCGGGGAGGGCGTCCTTGCCCTGGAGCGCTACCTCCTGCAGTACCCGGACAACGTCTCGGCGCGGCTGCAGCTTGCGCGCGGCTACTTTGCGCTGAACGAGGACGCGCGCGCACGCGAGGAGTTTGAGGCGCTGCGCAAGCTCGACCCGCCGCCGCCCGTGCTTGCGACGATCGACAGGTACCTCGATGCGGTCCGGCTGCGCGAAACTCGCTATACCACCAGCAGCGGCATCTATGTCGAGGCGGGCATCGGCCACGACAGCAACGTCAACAGCGGTGTGGCGAGCTCGACGATCTCTCTGCAGAACCTCGGGCCGGTCGTGGTAGGTCCGGGCGGCACCAAGATCGCCGATACCTATACGACGCTGGGGGCGGGGGGCTATATCAGCCATCCGATCGCCCCGGGCATTGCGTTGTTCGGCAACGGCTCGGCCGAACCCAAGTCGAATGCCAAGGACGCCAATGCCCAGTACGACCTGGGCAACTACGCGATCGGCGGCGGGGTTTCCATCCTGCGGGAAAAGGACCTTTTCCGCATCGGCGTCAATGACGGCCTCATCACGCTGGGGACGGCGAGGTACCGCACCTCGGTCGGCGCCTCGCTCGAATGGCAGCGCCAGCTCGACGAAGCCCAGTCGGTGAGCCTGGGTGCGCAATACGCGCGCCTCACCTACACCGGCACCAACAGCCCGCGCGACGCGGACTTCACCGGCGTGACTGCGGGGTACCGGCGGCTGTTTGCCCACCCGTGGCAGCCGACGCTCGTGCTGTCGGCGAATGCGGGCCAGGAGGACACCCTGGATTCGACGCGCAACGACCTCGGGCGGCGCCTCTATGGGGGCCGAGCCGGCGTGAATTTCACCCCGGGGGCCAAATGGGGCGTCTCGCTCGGCTATTCGTTCCAGAAGAGCAATTACCAGGCGGCCGACGCGATCCTCGGCGTGACGCGCAACGACCGCTACGAGGCGTTCGATGCCGCCGTGAGCTATCTGTATTCGCGCAATGTCTCTTTCCGCGCCGAAGCCATGGTTGCGAAGAACAAGTCCAATGTCGAGCTGTTCTCCTTCCCGCGTGACACCATCGCCCTCAAGGTTCGCTATGAATTCAAATAATCGCTTCTGGAGTTTCGGCGCCGCGCTCGCGCTTGCGGCCCTTGCACTGGTCCCGGCCGTTGCGGTGGCCCAGGAAGCCGCGGGCAGGGTGCTTGTGGCCGTAGGCGATGTCGCTGTGGTGCGGGGCACCCAACGCATCGCAGCGCAACGCGGCACCGAGGTCCGGGCGGGCGACACGATCCAGGTCGGCGCGCAGTCGAACACCCAGATCCGCTTGACCGACGAATCGATCATCTCGCTGCGTCCCGAATCGACCTTCAGGCTGACCGAGTACGCCTTCGCCGGCAAGCAGCCGCAGGAGCAGCGCGCTTTCTACGACCTGGTCGCCGGCGGCATCCGCACGGTCACCGGACTCATCGGCAAGGCGCGCCCCGACAACTACGGCATCAAGACCGAGACGGCGACGATCGGCATCCGGGGCACGCATTTCAGCTTGGTCGAGTGCAACAACAGCTGCCGCAACCGCGACGGGTCGCTTGCCCCGAACGGCACCTACGGCGGCGTCACCGACGGGCGCATCTCGGTGACCAACCAAAGCGGCGAGACCGTCTTCGGCTCCGACCAGTATTTCCAGGTCGCCAGCGCCACGTCGCGGCCGCAGCCGCTCATCGCTCCGCCCGGATTCCTGCGCGACACGCTCGACGGCCGCACGCGCAACCAGCGCCCGGCCGGAGCGCCCCAGCAGGCCGCGACATCAACGCAGACGGCGCAGGCCAACACCCAGGTCGCCTCGGCCGGTTCCGACCTGGCCGGCGTGCTCGCACCCACCGGTTCGGGGGCGGGCACCAATGACTCGGGCACCGCGTCGGTAACGACCACTACCGCGCCGGCAGTCTTGACGACCAATGTTTTCCAGTCGACCACAGATGCTTCGACTACCGGGCCGGCGGCCGTGCTCC